>JAIRPE010000116.1 GCA_031257175.1 Eubacteriales Family XIII. Incertae Sedis bacterium
GTCCGCAGGCTCCACCTCCGCGGCCAGCGTGGAGGCGCAGATCGCGGGGGTGGATCTGTATTTGGGGCAGGAGGGCTAAGGCCGTCGGGGCGGGTCATGGGGCGGCCTGGCTTGCCAGCCGCCCGCCTCGGAACCCCCGAAGTCGAAACACGGGGCGCACCTCACGCCAAGTCCACGGAACAGTTGGTATATACCTTCTGCACGTCATCGTTGTCTTCCAAAGCCTCTATCATTTTTGTCAGGTTTTTGACATCTTCAGGGGACGTCGGAGCGTTCTCCATGGACGGCACGTACTCCACGTCTTCTTCGGCCAACTCGTAGCCGGCCGCCTTAAGGGCGGTCGTCACGGCGTTAAAAACGTCGGGGGACGTCCTGATCTCAAAGCTGTCGTCGTAGCTGAGCATGTCCTCCATACCCGCCTCCAACGCCACCTCCATCAGCGCGTCCTCGCTTATCTCGTCGGTTTTTTCCACTATAATTACGCCCTTGCGCTCGAACATATAAGCCACGCAACCCGGCACCCCTAGATTCCCTCCATATTTGTCAAATATATGCTTTACAGCTGAAGTCGTCCTGTTCTTGTTGTCGGTCAGCACGTCCACGATGACCGCCACGCCGCCTGCGCCATAGCCTTCGAAGCTGCCCGCTTCATAAGTCTCTCCGGCCAACTCTCCAGTACCCTTCTTTATAGCTCTGGTGATATTGTCGTTGGGCATGTTGATGGATTTCGCTTTGTCTATTGCGTGCTTCAAGCTGACGTTATAGTCCGGATCGCCCCCTGCTTTGGCCGCCACCGTAATCGCTCTGGCGTATTTCGTGAACACCGCCGCCCGTTTCGAATCTTGCGCGGCTTTTCTCCCCGCTATTGTGCCATGCCTTCCCATATAATCCTTACTCTCCCTTCTAATACTACTATCAATCCGAAACACGACCGACAGGCGAGGGCTTTTTCGCCGAGCCAGTCGCGAAACAAATGCAAACCCGCAGATTCTGCGGGGCTTTGCGACGAACGCCGACGAAAAAATACCCCCCCGGGCGGTTGTGCTTTTCTCGCGTTAAATTCAAAGGCGGCAAAGCCGCCGGACTCCTTGAACGATACCTGCCACCAACCATAGGCGGTCGGTGGAGTGACAGGATTATTATAACATTAATACGCCTCGTCCGTCAAAAATAAAAGGAATGCCGACGGGGCGCTTGGCCATATATTTATTTTTATGTTATTTTATTCCGTTATTCGATCCACTTGACATAAGGCCCATTTATTATTATGATGTTTGAGAAGGCGTGATTCTTTTGACATCGAGCCGCCTATGGGAATTTCTTCGGCCTCGGCGCCTGCAAGCGTTTCGTCGTCCCCAAGAAAGCGGATGAAAACACTGATCGGAGGAACAGCGTATGATTGATTTGGAAAAATTGGATCTAGTCAAAGAAAAAGCCCGGGAGATACGCGTTGACGTCGTCAAGCAGATATACTTCGCCGGGTCAGGGCATCCGGGAGGCTCGCTATCGGCGGCAGACATATTGGCCACTCTGTACTTTCACGAAATGGACGTTGATCCCGCAGAACCCGAAAAAAAAGGGCGCGACAAGTTCATCCTGTCCAAGGGCCATGCCTGCCCCGTGCTTTACGCGGCGCTGGCCGAGCGCGGATATTTCCCCAAGGATGAACTGTGGAAGCTCAGGAAGCTGGGCGCCATGCTCCAAGGGCATCCCAGCAAGAAGACCACGCCTGGAGTGGAGATGTCCACCGGCTCGTTAGGCCAGGGCTTCTCCGTGGCCGTGGGTATGGCGCTGGCTTCAAGGCTCGACGGCGGCGGCAGGGTGTACGCGTTGCTGGGCGACGGCGAGCTGGAGGAAGGTTTGGTATGGGAGGCCGCCATGTCGGCCGGGCATTACAGGCTGGACAACCTCTGCGTCATTTTGGACTGGAACGGTTTGCAGATAGACGGGAAAAACGAGGACGTCATGACCGTGAGCCCCGTGGACGAGAAATTCCGCAGCTTCGGCTTCAACGTCCTGCCCGCCGACGGCCACGACATACCGGAACTCATAAACGCCTTCGAGAAGGCCAGGGCCTGCAAGGGCAAGCCTACGGCCATAATAGCAAAAACCGTGAAAGGCAAAGGGGTTTCCTTCATGGAAAACGACGCCGGCTGGCACGGGAAAGCCCCCTCCTTAGACGAAGCGGGCAGGGCTTTAAGCGAGTTGGGAGGTGAGCTGTGATGGCCGATAAAATGGCTACAAGACAGGCATACGGGGAGTTTCTGGTTGAAAAAGGCAAGACAAAAAAGAATCTTATCGTAATGGACGCGGATCTCTCAAAATCCACGATGACCGCCGCCTTCTCCAAGGCTTTTCCGGACAGGTTCTTCAACATGGGCATAGCCGAGCAGAATCTAATGGGCTCGGCGGCGGGCTTGGCCGCCTCCGGCTACGTGGTGTGCGCCAGCACTTTCGCCATGTTCGCCTCAGGCAGAGCTTTTGAGATCATCCGGAACTCTATCGGATACACTAAAGCGAACGTGAAGATATGCGCCACCCACGCGGGCATCAGCGTGGGCGAGGACGGCGCCAGCCATCAGACGTTCGAGGACATAGCCCTGATGCGCACGATACCCGGCATGACGGTACTCAACCCCTCCGACGGGAATTCCGCCAAGATACTTCTGGAGCAGGCCATAGAGGCTGACGGCCCGTTCTACATACGCCTGGGGCGGGCTGCGGTGCCCCTGGCCTACGCCCAGGACGCCGGGCTCAAAATAGGCAAGGCCCATTGCCTCAGAGAAGGCGGCGACTGCGCCATCATAGCCACGGGCATAATGGTTGACGAGGCTTTGAAAGCCGCCGAAATTTTGGCTGGCGAAGGCATCAGCGCAAGGGTCATAGACATGCACACCATAAAGCCTTTGGACGGCGAGGCTGTTGAGAAAGCCGCGAGAGAGACAAAGGGCATCGTCACCGCCGAGGAGCATTCCGTCATAGGCGGCTTGGGAAGCGCGGTGGCCGAACACGTCGCGTTGAACTGCCCCGTGAAGATGCGTTTCGTTGGGCAGAACGACGTCTACGGGGAATCCGGCAAGCCGGACGAGCTTCTAAAAAAGTATAACATGGCTGCGGATGATATCGTGAAAGCGGTAAAGTCCCTGCTGTGAGCAAAAAGCGTCGCAACGGGGCGTCGGCGGCCGCAAGAGCCGACGCCCCGTTTTTGCGTTGCCGCGAAAGAGATAAGGCTGTTAATTGAAAAAAATTAGTTAAAAAATTTATTTACTAAGGGCCGACTTTATGATATAGTATTCCTGTAATTGTTTCATGTTATAATTTTTTTTAATTGGAGGACGGACAATGGCAAAGCCAAAACAAATGATTTGGAATTACATAGTGGACGGCGTACCACACACATTTGTGTTAGATATCCTGAAAAATGATCGCACGTTAATCGTGGACGGACGGATCAAGCTGCAGAGGCGACTTACATTAATGGAATCTTTTACCGAGGGCACGTTCCCGTTTCAACTGGACGGTAGAGAAATGCTGCTTATCAGCAGCCATTACGGCTCGCATATCGTGATAGACGGAAAATCTTTGTCCGACGGGCGCGAGTATGTGCCGTTCCCAAAATGGTCTTGTATATTTCTGCTTCCTGCTATCTTCTTAATCATCCTAGGCGGGGCTCTCGGCGGCATGTGCGGGATGGTGGCCTTTGCCGTTTGCGTAAGGGTGGCAAAAAACTCCGCGCTCCACAAAGCCGCTCGGATCGCGTGCTGCATCGCCATCATGTTAGCGAGCTGGGTGGTCTATTTCGTGCTGGCTTACGCGATTATAACGTCGTTCGCATAGTCCGCGGCAACGCGAGCGGCGTCGGTACGGGCCGGTAATCCCCGAGCAATAAAACAAAGGCGAAGCCCCGGCTGTCTCACGACAGTCGGGGCTTCGCCTTTGAGCTTACATTCTATATGCGAAAGAAGAGAAGCGTGTTGCCGTCAGTTGATGCCGCGAACGGCGGTGTTCCAGCCGCTAAGCTCGAACCGAGAGACTCCCCCCGCCAGATTCTTGGGGTTGAACTCGGCCGTGACCGTCTTAGAGTCGCCCGGCAACAGCGTGAAATAATTGTCGCTGAAGAAAGTGGGCAGAACGTCGTCGTCGGTGGCTGAGCTTATGTTTCTTATCCTGGTCTGAACCGCAGGGACGCTTGTTTCGTTCTTGAGCGTTATAGTGTACTCCACGTTGCCGTTGCTCAAGGTTCGCGCCTGTGAGACCGACGCGGTGAGGGCGACTTCATCCAGGGTTGTCAAAGCCTGGTTGGCCAAGTACATATCCTTGTTATGCCAGTAGATGTTCTCGCCCAAAAGCTTTCCGCCGGAATCTTTCAGGGTCAGCTTGATGAAGATCATGGGCGTGTCCGACAAGGCGAACTTAGCCTGCAAGTTGCCGATCAACACCCCATAGGCGTCGGACTCCAGGAACGCCGTCGTGATGGCCGATGAGGTGATCAGCCTGCCGTTCAGGTTGTAAACCGCCATCTCCGTTTTCACGTCCGCGTAGTCCTTTGTAGTGAAGTTCGACAGGTAGACGTTGTCGTTCCTGGGATCCCACACGGGCTGGGTAGGCTGGTTGCCTGCCTTAGTTCCGAAGTAGCCGCCGTTAGTGTCGAGATAGTAGTCATATGTCTGCCACATGAAACTCGGCCATGAAGACTGGCTCATCCACATGAGCAAACCGTTGGCTCTGGTCACGGTCAACGCCTGGAACAACGCCTTGTGGTTCTCATAGTTGATCGCCTGCGCCACGGTAGAGAATTCCTCCAAGGTATACCAGTCAGCCAGTTGCCGCAGCATGGGCGTGTAGGTGTTCCTGTAGTTGATCATGACTGTCGTCTCCGGGCTCTGGTTCTGGCTGCCGCCCGGGCTGTTGGGGAACGTCCAGGTAATCTTTGGCATGTATGACTTGAGCGCGTTCATGTAGGTGTTCGCCGGGCCGTTCATCATGTAAGTCCAGTCGTGGTGCGCCCAGGTCTCGCTGATGGGCCACTGGTTCTCCGGCGCCACGAAGCGCCTTATGCTCTGCACGGTCGGTACGTTGGGTATGCCGCGCTCGCTGCGCAGCACGTTGCTGCTCACGTTGGTGAAATACTGCTTCATGCCCTGCGCCGTGCCCACGCCGTTGTAGTTGGCCAGCGAATAGCCTCCGCCGCTGCCTACAGGGGCTCCTGCCGAATTCGGGAAGTAGAAACGCGTCCCGTCGTACTGGCTCGTGATCACGGGCAACGCGGCCTGAATAGGCGCGGCGGGACTGCTCTCGTTGCGCCCGCAGTAGACGGTCAGCGACGGATGGCTGCGGGTGGTCTTGACCCTGTCGATGGCGTTCTCTTGGAACATATCCGGGTCTTTCGGGTTAGGCCCGTCATAGGGATTCGCCAGCCAGAAGTCATCCCATATCATGAGGCCGTACTTGTCGCAGGCGTCGTAGAAGCCCTTGTGGTGTGTCTGCCCCACCCAGTTTCGTATCATGGTCATGTTTTCCTCGGCGTGGAGCCTCACTTTGTCGTCATAGCGTTCCGGCGTGTCCATCTGAAGGGCGTCGTCCATGCCCCAGTTACCGCCCTTGGCTATAATGAAAGTCCCATTGCAGTATATGCCCAGCCTGTTGGCCGCGCCGCTGTCCGTGGGATAAGTAAACTCGCGCACGCCGAAGTTGAATGACTTGACGTCGGAGACCTTGCCGTCAAGCGAAAGCTTGGCGGAGGCGACGTACAGAGGCTGCTCGCCATAGGTGTTCGGCCACCACAAATCCGGGCTGTCCATCACGAAGGGGATGTCCACCGCGACAACGGAACCTGCAGGCACGCTGACTGTTTTGGAAAAAGCCAATCCTCCCGGATTCACGACGCCCTCTATAACGGCCTGAGCCTCGACGTCTCTGTTGTTCTTGACTTCCGTCTTAAACGTCAGATCCGCCTTACTCGCGTCTAAGTCATATTTCCTTATGCCGCTTTGATCCAATGCCGACTTGGCCTGGGAAAAGAGCTGCACCTCCACGACCTTGGGCGGCAACGTTCCCTGATCCGACAGCACGCTGGTCATCTTCTCCAAGGTGGTGAAGCGAAGATATTTGAACGTCCTTGTTATGACCGCGCCCGAGATGGGGTTAGTGGGGCCCATGATGGTATTCGCCTGGACGCCGCCCTCGTAGACAGCCGTGCCGTCTGACGCCGGATAAGCGTTGGCGCCGGTGCCTCCGGCGGGATACGCGTCGTAGTTCCTCCAGGTTTCCCCGTCATCGGAAACCTCCAGCTTGAACGTTTTCGCGTTCTGGTATTCCGTCGCCAGAGCGGGGCGAACCTGTCCCCAAGTTATCACCATCGTGTTGGCCGTGACGGCCGCAGGCAACTCCAACGTGAACGTGGGGTGTTCCGCGCCGCTGTCCCCCAGCCACACGCGGCTCTCGTTCAGATCGCCGTCAAACAGATACTGCAGGCCCGTGCCGCTCTGCCCCGACGGCTGGGACACCGCCGAATCCGGGCCGACCGTCAACGGCGCCGCCGTCCACACCGTCTGCGCCGGCTGTACGTCCAGATCGGTGACCATCCAAGGATCCAGCATCTCAACGCCGTCGGTAAAGCTGAGGTACACGTCCTCATTGATGCCCGTGTCCCTGCCGCGCACCGTCGGCGCCCAGTCCCAACCTAACGAGGCGTGGAAGGTGGGGTTGTCAATGCCTATGTTGCCGCCGTTGGGCCATGGGCCGGCGTTCAGGTACTGGTTGGTCACGTACTTCGTGATATATAGCCCTAAATTGGTCGCCGCTCCCACGCCGCCTGGGGTGGTGTTGGAATAGCCCCATGGCGTGTCGTTGTTCTGTATCATCACGGCAAGATAGTTCTCCCCGCCGTAGTTCACGTAGGGAGTCACGTCGAACTTGCCGCGGATAAAGCCGCCTTCTATGGAACGCGACCTTCTGGGATTCGTGTTGTTCGACATGTAATGGCCGTTGAAATACACGTCGGCGCGATAGTTAATCTCGTCGAAGTTCAGCCACACGTCCTTGCCCGCCTGGGACTCGGGAACCACGAAGCTGTTCCTGTACCAGAAATCCGTGGTGAAATAGGTATCTGAAATATCCAGGTTGTAGTTGTCATAATAGGGATCGCCCACGGCGCCGGCTTTCAGATAAGAGGCGAAGGTCGTCCCGGGAACGCTGGCGGGCAACCACGAATAATCGTCATATCCGGCCGTCGAGAGGGTGAAGCCGTCCGCTTTGACCTCAGTGCCCCTCTCCAGCTTCCAGTTGCCCCCGGTCAGATACAGCTTGCCGTCCTCCACGGACGTAGGCTGCGGCTCCAAGGCGTAAGCCGGCAAAGGCTCATAGCTCAAAGCCTCCAGCTCTTTTACCATATAATTATCCCCTGAAGATGTTTTGCACAGCAAGCGCAAGTAACGGGCTTCCGCCACGAAGTCGCTGGTGACCGCCTGGTAGGGCCTGTCAGCGGCGGCCTGAGCCTTGGTGACCCAGTCTTTTCCGTCGTCGGAAACCTGGATGTCGTAATCAGTGGCGTAGTTGGCGCCCCAGGTCACTTTCGCACCGGTGAGCTTGGCGGCGGCGCCCAGATCCACGTACACCCACTCCGCGTCCGCGCTCTTGCTGATCCAGCAGCTGTCAAAGCCGTTGGAAGCGTAGTAAGTGTCGATGGCGCTGCCGTTGACGCTCAAGCCCTTGATCTGATAGTTGCCCTGCCCTGTGAAACTGCCGCCCGACACGCTGTCGCAAAGCACGCGCACGTATCTGGCCGTCACCCCGGCAGGCACCGCGTCCGTTTTCGGGGCGTTCGCCCAAGCCGCGGAATAGTCACCGCCGCCGGCGCCCTGCGTGTACGTGTTGCTGCCGACGCTGACTCTCGTGACCCACTTGGCCGCGTCGTCCGAGGTTTGGATATGGTACCTGGTGGCATAATAGGGGCCCCATGACGTGGTCACTTCGCTGATGGCGGTGGGGGCGCCCAGATCCACGTATATCCACTCCCTGTAATACCTGGTCAAAGCTTCCCATGGCCCTGCGGAGAAGCTCCTGGCCACGGGCTTGCTGATGATGCCGTCAGACACCAGAGTCCCGGTGTTGAACTCATCGACGGCTCCCGACTGGTACGCGGCCTTCCTCTTTGCCACATTTATCCTGGCGTCGGAGGCGGGCGCCAGAGGCGCGAAATTCGCGTTCCAGCAAAACACCTTGAACGAAAACTCATCGCTGGGATATAGAGCCGCCGCCACGTCGAATTTGATGTCTTTTGTCTGGTAAGCCGCGGCTTCAAAAGGCTTGACTTCAGTAAAGGCCAGCCTGCCCTCGCTGTCATATATTGCCAGGATCGCGTTGGCCTCCGTAAGGGCCGCCGCGTTATTTCTGTATGAAGCCTTGAAATACCCCTCCGGAGCATCCCTGTCGTCCACTATCCTCTCGGCGTCAAAATCGCCCTGCGCGGCCGACGCCAACGCTGCAACAGGCGTTCCGCCGGTCTCAGCCAGCGCCGCCGGAGAAAATGAGCACATGCTCACAAGCACCGTAAGCGCCGTTGCCAAAGCTAAAGCACGTCTTTTTTTCATCCTTATTCCTCCCTCTTATTCACCTCAGTCAATGTAATTACTTAAGAATCCGCCAAAGCGAACAGCTCTTTGGCAGACAACAAGAACTCTCGATGAACCCGCCTCACGCGGGCTCACCGCCTAACGTCGGCCACGCCCCGATATCCGAGTCTCGAAGCGAAGCAGTCATCGCGGCTACATGTCAAAAAACTTGCGATAACAGTTACATTCTAGATAATTCGATAAAATATTGCAACCAGTATTCTTTAGGGGATAGGGGGTGTTTTTTGGATGTTTGCCCATATTAAGATCAAGTCCCAAAGAATAGACACATTGGCAAAAGAATCACCGTTGCGGCGCCGACCTACAAAATATAAACTTATACTATCCCTTTTTAAATTCTGCCCAAAACTATTGGGCGGGCGTCGGAGGATAGTATCTGCTGATCCTCCCCAAAGCAACATTTTGAATGCGAATCATTATTGGATTAATTCAAGGTTTGGGCGTTATCTCTTGCCCGATGATTGAAACGGAGGTGCTGTCATGAGCTCCAAGAAAAAAATCCCGCTTAGCCGAAAAAGTTTTACGGCCTTGGCATTAACGCTGGCCATGGTCTTTTCCGGCTTCACTTTCTCCGCGGCTGACGACGCCGAAAGCCCCGCCGCGGAGCTTAACTGGTCTTTTGAAACCTCCGAAGCTTTACCTGAGCTTCTGGAAAACGACGTGGCTGTTTCGGAAGGGATGGCTTCCCCTCTCACGACGATAAGATCCCCGGGGCCCTCGGCGACTGCGGATCCCATCTATGGCAACGGCAGCAGAAGCTGGAACGGCGTCAGGGCGCTGCGGATCAGAGGGACGCATCCGGCTTACGGCGGCGCTTCTTCCACGAACCTCATCTGCCGGGATCTGAACATCCCCGTGGGAACGGATACCCTGTTTTCCTACCTTATTCTTCCCGATTATTCATCGTACACCAGTTTTGACTGGGAATTCACCAGCCAATATATCGCGCTGGATCTGGAGTTTTCAGACGGCAGCAGGCTCAGCGAGCTCGGGGGCACGGATCAGTACGGCCATTTTCTCACCGGGGCAGCCCAAGGCGGTAACAAGCACCTTTATTCTAAGCAATGGAACTTGGTGAAATGCGATCTCAGCAAGATAGCGGCCGGAAAAACAGTGAGCAAAATATTCGTCAACTACGACAAGCCCGACAACAGGTCCGGGAAAACTCTGAACATAGACGCCTATGTTGACTGCGTGAAAATAGGCTCGGCAGACATGTCGCCTAAAGCCACACCCGTAGAATACGCCAACATATTTGTGGGGAATAACGACAAGGGGCTTTATTCCAGAGGCTTGCAGTGGCCGGCTGTCATGACTCCCAACGGCTTTAATTGCTGGTGCCCCTCAAACTACCCCGTGACCACATGGCTTGGCTCCAGCTATACCGGAAACAAAATATTCACTCCTTATCCCGACGCAGGCATAACCCATTTTACCGTGTCCCATCAGGCCAGCCTTTGGATAGGGGATTTCGGCACGTTCCAATTTATGCCAAATACTAGCCACGCGCCTTCCGCCGCCTCCATTCTGGCTCCCGCCGACAGAAGGGCGCTGTACGACAAGGACTCTATGACGGCAAACCCCGCCTATTTTTCCGTCACTTTTAACAGAGGCTCTTCCGCAAGCGGGGTGAGAACGGAGCTTAGCCCCACCGAGCACGCGGCCATAGTCCGCATGAGCTTTCCTGAGGACAGCGCCTACGTGAACGTGCTATTCGACACGGTTTACGCCACTTCAGGCGGACGCATGACCCTTGCCGGGAACACGTTCACGGCAGTCACTGCCCACAACTCAAGCGAGGGCAGAACAGGCAACATGTATATCTACGGCGAGTTCGACAAAGCCCCCACGGCTTTGAGCAAAGCCTACAGCCCCACGACCAACGCCAGGGCCGTCGTCAATTTCCCGAGCGGCACGGGGGAGGTGGTCATGAAGCTCGCGACCTCTTTCATAAGCGCGGAACAGGCCAAGAGAAATCTCGATCTTGAGATAGCCGGGGACGCCTCTTTCGATCAAGTGAAGCTCGCCGCCATGGAAACTTGGAATGACGTCATGAACGTCATACAGGTGGAGGGAGCTTCCGAGGAAGAGAAGGTGGAGCTGTACTCCAACGTCTACAGGCTATATGCCGATCCTCTCACCTTGTCGGAGAACACCGGGAACGCGGAAAACCCCGTGTGGACTTACGCCAGCCCATACGCGGGAAGCAACTCAACAACGAGAACCCCCAAGAGCGGCTACAAGCTCTATTACAACAACGGGTTTTGGGACACGTTCAGAGGCTCTTGGACGGCGTATCAGCTTCTTACTCCGGAATATTCCACCACCCTGCTCAACGGGCTGGCGCAGCACTATGTAGACTCTGACTGGCTGGCCCGCTGGTTGGCTCCCGGAGGGAGGAACTCCATGGTAGGCACCAGCTCGGACATTATCTTCGGCGACGCGGCGGCAAAAGGCGTGGCCTTCGATCTGGAGAAAGCCTACATGGCCAGCCTGAAAAACGCTTCCGCCTACGCGCCCTACGCCACCAGCGGCAGCACGAGCAACGCGGCCAGCTACACGGGAAGGGCCGGCATGGATCAGGCGCCGTTTTTAGGCTACACGGCAAACAGCACTGACGGAGGCAAGGGACTGTCATGGGCCCTCGACAACTATCTGAATGACTTAGGGGTGTCCGTCATGGCTGAGAAGCTGGGTAAAACCGATGAGGCCGTTTTCTTTAAGAACAAGGCCTTGAACTACGTGAACCTCTGGAACTACGCGGGCGGAGGCTGGTTCATCGGCAAGACCGCGGCGGGCGCCTGGTCTCAGCCCAACGGTCTCACCTACGCCGCCACAGGCGCCAACAGCGCCTACAACAGAAGCCCCAGCGACTATGAAGAGACCAACGGCTTCACTATGGCTTGGCACGCCCTGCAGGACGTGCAAGGCCTTATAAACCTGTACGGAGGAAAGGAAAAATTTACAGAGCGCCTGGACAGGTTCTTTAGCGACGAGACCCAGTTCAGCGGCGGCGGCAGGGACTACGTGCTGGATCATTACGACACCAAGATGGGGCAGTACGGCCAGGCGAACCAGCCGGATCACCACATACCCTACATGTACGCCTACGCGGGCCAGCCGTATAAGACCCAGGCGCTCACCAGGGAAATACTGGACAGAGTCTACGTGGGCTATTCTTTCGATCAGGGCTTCCCCGGCGACGCGGACAACGGCCAGCAGGCCGGATGGTATATCATGACTATGCTGGGATTTTACCCCTTCAGCAACGGCGCGGACGGTTACGTCATCACCTCCCCCATGCATGACAAGACTACTCTAAACCTGCCCACAGGCCCCATAGAGATACTGGCCAACAACAACAGCCATGACAATGTTTATATCCAGAGCATGACTGTAGACGGAGCGCCCTATGACAGCGTCTACATTTCCCGCTCCGATCTGCTGAAGGCGAAAAAGATCGTCTTCGAGATGGGGCCTTCCCCGTCGGACTGGGGCAAAGCCTCCGCCCCGCCTTCCATAACGTCTCGGGACGACACGGCCCCGCCCAATCCCTTGAAAGATTTCACGACCCCCGGCGCGTCGATAAGCCCCTCTGTCCCTGAAAACACCCATGTCGGCCAGGCTGCTTACGCCACGGGGTTGAGCGCCGCCAACACGGCTCTTCTGTTCAATAACACTTCCTCGGCCAACGTCACGTTCCCTTCGGCCAAGGCTTCGGTCTGCTATTATTTCCCGGACGGGAAACAGGTGGAGCTGTACACCGTCACGTCTTCAAGCAATCTCGACGGTTCCGCCCCTTCCAGGCTGGAGCTTCTGGCTTCGGATGACGGGAGCGACTGGAAGTCTCTGGACAGGAGAGAGGATGTGAGGTTCGACTGGGCGAGGCAAACGAAACCCTTCGCCCTTGCCAACGACAAAGCGTACAATTACTACAGGCTGGATTTGGAGGCTGCCTCCGGCGTTTCCGTGAGCGAGCTGGAATTCATGGGCTATCCGGTTAGCATCATAAAGGCGCCCGAAAAAATCACCGTCGGCGGCAAAGGGCGTTTTGACGTGACAGTAGAGAATTCTGTCAGTGGCCTCTGGTTCAGAGACAAGGATTTCAACAGGCTCACCGACGTGACGACATCCGTCCCCGTCCTTAACGCCGACGGCACAAAAACCATCTCCGTAGAGATCGGCGCCGACGCGGGCGCGACTTACATGACCGCCCTGGACGGCAACGGTTATGAGATCGTCGCCTCCCGCAGGGAGCTGGCCGTCTCCGGGCTGGTGGTCATAAGGAACGGCGACAGCGCGGGTCTGAGGTTCACTAACGCTACAGGCAAGGATATGGACCTGAACCTGATCCTCGGCATTTATGAGCCTAACGGCGCGTTGGCGAAAGTGGAGAGCAAAACCCTGATCGTGGCCACAGGCGACGCGGAAGAACTCTTCTTGGACATTTCGGCCTACAAAGGCCACAACCTTAAAGCTTTCGCCTGGGACAGCCGTTTCGCGCCTGTCTGCGGGGCAGTCTCTTTAGGGCTTTAGCTTAGGCCCCCGGACCGTCAGGCGCGGCTTTGCCGCAGGCTTGATGAACGCCAGGGGGCATGACGGCACATTCCTACGGCTCCATCGATCCGGCGTGCCGACAGTTTGCTGAAATTCACAACTCAATATTCGCGGATTAGAACAGGGCGTGGCGAGAGGTTTTCGCGGCGCCCTGTAGCTTTGTTTCGCGACGGCGTTCCGAATGCGAATCAGCGTCAACCTGTTCCGGATTTGCGCCCCGTCATAGACTAAGGGCGCAGGAGCCTCAGCGCCCGCGCCCTTAGTCTATGACGATTGTTATGTATGGAGCGGAATTAGGACTTCTTAAGCACGGCGACGCCGGTGTCTATCACGGCCGGGCCCAAGCTATATCCCGAAAGGGCGCCGAAAGCCTGCGCCATTCCCAAGTAACCCATGGTATAGGGGTTCTGCGCCATGCTGGCCAAAAGGCTGCCGTCCTGGAGCAGACTGTTGATGGCGTCGGACTTGTCAAAGCCCACGCCGATGACATCCTTCCCGGACGCCTTGATGGCGTTGCCCGTGCCCACGGTGGAACCTTCGTTAGTGCCGAAGATGCCCACCAGGTCGCTGTTGCCCGATATGAAGCCCGCAGCGGCGTCTTGAGAGGCGGCCGCGTCGCCGTTCTTGTATTCGGTCGTCAGCAGGGTGTAGCCGCCGGCCTCGTCTATGGCGGCGCGGAAGCCGTTCTCACGGCTGATGGTGGAGTTGGTGGCGGTATTGACGCCTATGATCCCGATCTTGCCGCTGGTTTTCCCCGCCGCCTTCAGGGCATCCAGCATGGTGGTTCCCGCCAGCTTCCCGGCGTTATAGTTGTCAGTCGAGAGGGATTCCAGAGCGGGCTCGTCGGCGCCGGAGTCCACGTAGATGATCTGCACGCCCTTGCTCTTTGCGTTCTTGACGGCCTCGGACACAGCCGTCGGGTCGTTGGCCGCGAGCAGGATCAGGTTCGACCCGTCAGCCACCGCGTTATTGATGCATTCGATCTGCTTCGCGTTGTCCTTCACGTCGGGGGCATCCCACTTGTAGTTGATGCCCAAGGCCCTGGCCATGTCGCCGGCGCCCTTGTCCACGCTCACCCAATGCTGATCCATCTTGTCCATGGTGATCAGGTACACGGTGTAATCCGCGCCCGCCAAAGGCGTGGCGGCAGGCGCCGCTTCGGACGAGGTCGTGGCCGCGCCCGTCCCGGCGTTATTGGCCGGCGGGGCGCTCTGTCCGCAACCTGTTATTACCGCGGACAGCAACGCCGCCGCCGCGACAACAGCAATAATCTTTTTCTTCATTTTCGATTCCTCCTTTTTATCACATAAAGTTTTTAAATAGAGCCCTGCTTCAGCTGACGCCGTTCCCGTCGCCGTTCCCGTTGGGCGGCGTCTTGGACGTCTTTCTGTTAGTTCCGAATATCATGTCCCCTATGCCTATTTTGTTGCCTCTGGCTATTCTGTCTATCAAGACGGATATTATCACCACCACGCCTATCACTATGTTTCTCAGCGCCAGCGGAGCCCCGGCGAACTGCAGCCCGTTGTTGAGAACGCCCCAGATCGCCGCCCCTATGACAGTGCCGAACAGCAGCCCCTGGCCGCCCATGGTACTCACTCCGCCTATGACGGAAGCGGCCACGGCGTTCAGCTCGTACATGTTGCCGGCATCCATAGTCCCCATGCCGCTCTGCGCCATGAGGATCAGGCCCACCACCGAGGAGAGAAACGCGCTGGCCACGTACACCTTGGTCTCCGCCAACACGACGCGCACGCCGGAAAGCTTCGCCGCCTCATAGTTGCTGCCTATAGCGTATGTGTGCCTGCCCGTCCTCGTCTTGGACAAAAGGAACGCGAATATCAGGAACAGAATCAACGCTATCCACGTAGGGGCGAACAACCCGAGGAATTTGCCGTAGTAAAAGCATTGGCGAAACGCCTCGTAGGTGGGGTTGTTGGGATCGTCCAGCATGAGTATGCTGTCCGTGTTCCGCCCGTTGAGCTGCGCTATCCCCCTGGCTATGATCATAGTCCCCAGGGTCGCTATGAAAGGCGGAAGTTTTGTTTTGGCGACCAGGAAACCATTAAGCGCGCCTATAAGCACGCAACTCAGCACAGTCAGCAACACCGCCGCGACGGGATGCATACGCCCCAAGGTGGTCATCAGCAAGGCGGACAACATGCAGCTCATCCCCGCCACGGAGCCTATGGACAGGTCTATCCCCGCAGTGATCAGCACGCACGACTGGCCTATGCCGATGATCAGTATAGGCGAGATCTGCCGCAAGAGGTTCATAACGTTCTCAGACGAAAAAAAGTTAGGATTTATGATTCCGAACGCCGTGACCATTATGATAAGCGCCACCGTGACGGATATCACCTGCCCCATGCCCCTTATGGAAGTGAATTTTCTTATTGCCCCTAAGGTTCCCGCTGATTCATTCATTTTTTGATTTCTCCACTAATTACCGCTCGAGAACGGCACGGCCCGCCCAATTCACGCGCTGTAGGTCTCGTAACGCGTCGCCAGCGTGAGTATCTTGTCCTGGGTCGCGTCCTCGACGGGCAGAGTTCCCGTTATCCTGCCGTTGCACATCACTATTATCTTGTCGCTCATGCCTAAGACTTCGGGCATCTCCGAAGAGACGAAAATGACGCCGATCCCCTGCTCTTTGAGCCTGTTCATCAGGTTATATATCTCCACCTTCGCCGCCACGTCGATACCTCTGGTCGGCTCGTCGAAGATGACCACCTTGGCGTCCCTGACAAGCCACTTCCCCACCACGACCTTTTGCTGGTTGCCCCCCGACAAGTTCTTCACGCTCTGAACTTGAGACGGCGTCTTGATCTTCAGCTCATTGATGGCCCTCGCCGTAAGCTCCCGCTCTTTTTTCCCGTTAATCACTCCCAAAGGCCCGCATATGCTGTCCAGATTGGCCAGGCCCACGTTCTCCCTTATATGCAGATTTACGCACAGCCCTTCCCTTTTGCGATCCTCCGGCGCACAGGCAATGCCGGCGACGATGGCGTTTATGGGCGACCTGATGGACAGACGCCTCCCTTCCAACGTTACCTCCCCTGACTCTATGCGGTTGGCGCCGAACAGCGCCTTCACCACCTCCGTGCGCCCGGCGCCCATAAGGCCCGCGAACCCTATGATCTCGCCCTTGTAAAGCTCGAAGCTCACGTCGCGGACTAAGGGCCCCGCGTTCAGATGCTTCACCTCAAGCAGCTTCTCCCCGCGCTCGCAGCGCACACGGGGGAACTTCTCGTTGATCTCGTGTCCCACCATCATCGATATGATCTCGGGCAGATTTGTGTCGGCGAAGTTCAGGGTCTTTATATAGCGTCCGTCACGCAGAATGGTGACCCTGTCAACTATGTGCGTCAGCTCCTCCAAGCGATGGGAGATGTAGACTATGCCGTGGCCCCTCTTTTTCAGGTCGTTGATAATCCTGAACAGCTCATCTATCTCTTTCGACGTCAGCGCCGAAGTGGGCTCGTCCATTATGATCACCTTGGCGTCGGTAGACAGCGCCTTGGCGATCTCCACCATCTGCTGACTGGACACCGGAAGGTTGCCCACCACCGTCTGCGGGGAAAGGGAAAGCTTGAGTTCCTTCAGTATGATGTCCGCCGCTTCATTCATGGCCTTCTGATCCAGCATCCCGCCCTTGATTTTCTCCCTGCCCAGAAAGATATTCTCCGCCACCGTCAGATGGGCGCACATGTTCAGTTCTTGATGGATGATGGCAATCCCCAGTTCCTGAGCTTTTCTAGGGTCGATATCCGTGACACGGTCGCCATTAACGAAGAAGTCCCCGCTGTCCAGCTCATAGACTCCGCTCATGATCTTCATGAGCGTAGATTTGCCTGCGCCGTTCTCGCCCAGCAAAGCATGTACTTCCCCTGCCTTGAGGTCGAAAGACACGGAGTCCAGGGCTTTGACGCCTGGGAATTCCTTGGATATGTTGCTAAGTTCGACTAAATATTCTGATTGCATCGCGCCATCCTGCTAAATAACCATACTACAGCCTATAATCATCCTTTTTTAAATTCCGCCCAAAATTACCGGGCGAACGGTGGAAGGCAGTATCTACCAATCCGTTTCAAGGCAACATTTCAAACGCGGATCGGCATTACATGCTTTAAGTTTAACTTTTTTAATTTTTCTCATCAATGGGGATTCTTTGGAGTATGGGGTGTATTCTTTGGATCTTTCGCGCTGAATATCGATTTCGTGAAGATATCATTCCGTCTCAGGCAGACGCGCCCGATACGCCTCGCTCAGCAGAGCCACCCTGTCGCCCAAGGCGTGAGCCTCATTTATGCTGGAGGACACTATGATCACCGCGACGCCTTTATCGGCGATCTCCCTTATCATATCCGTCACCAGACGACGCAACGCCAAATCCAGCCCCGCGAAAGGCCGGACGCATATCAGAAGCTTGGGCGCGAAGAGATGCCATCTGTAGTAGAGAGTTTTGTACATCGTCACCGCATCCGCCTTTCTCAAGCTTTTCGCGAAAATATTTTCTCCGAATTTTAGATAATATTCCTGTATAATGCTTTTATAGAACCTGCGGATGCCCATCATGCGCCCGCTGTATTTATTAATAGACATGAAGGCCAGATTTTCCAGCACGCTCCATCTCCTGAACACCGAAGTCTCCAGCGCCCCCTCCTGCATGAGGCCAATGCCCTCTTTAAAGAAATCCGTTTTTTGCGGCTTGAACGTCTCGCCTTTGAAATAGATCTCCCCGCTCGTGGGCGCGGCGGCGCCCGTCAGCAGATTAACTATGTCGTCCTCCGCCCTGCCTAAGGGATCCAAAAAGCTCACTATCTCCCCCCGTTTTACCATTATGGACAGCGCCTTGATCCTTCTCGACGTCACGCGCTCGAAACGGATTACCTCATCGCTGTCCCTAACTCGGGCAAGAGGCTCATCCTCCGTGCCGACGGGCGCGTAGCCGCCTAGCAGCACCGTCATGATGCGATCCTTGTCGAAGGATTCCCTTCTGAACGTCCTCGCGTTCTTTCCGTCCCTCATGACCATTATCCTCTCAGCCGTACTCATGAGCAGATCTAAGTCGTTGTCTATGTAAACGACGGAATTGCCCGCATCCTTTATGGCGCGTATTATTTCGTTGATTTGCTGTATTTCTCGAATATTCAGATAATTGGATGGCTCGTTGAGTATGATGAGTTTGCTGGATTTTCGCCTGATGGCGAACGCCTTCACCAACTCCACCATGCAGCGCTCCAACGGCTCCAGCTCGCAGGCGTCCTTCCCGGGATCGACGTCAAGCCCGAATCTTTTGAACAGCTCCTCTGTTTGGCGCAGTATGACCTTGTTTTTAATAAAATATTGCTTGCACTGGTCTCTTATGATAAAAATATTCTCCGCCACAGTGATGTTCCGGCAAAGCCTGTTTTTGCCGTCAACCACGAACACCCGGCCTGCGGCGGGCTGGACGTATCTGCCCCCTTCCACGGGCGCGTCGTAAAAATACAGCCGTCCGTTGTCTATTCCGTCCTTTCCGTTCAGCACGTTCACAAGGCTCTCTTTTTCAGCCGCGCTCCACGAAAGAAGGCCCAATATCTCGCCTTTGAAGACGTTCATGCAGAAGCCGTCCAGCGCGTTTGCCCCGTCAACGGCTTTGTACACGTTATCCATCCTGAGTATTTCAGCTCTCATGTTCCCTCGCGAGGCCGTCTATTTTTTCAATGGCAACGTTATCTCCACGTCCGTCCCCACGCCCAAGGCGCTGGAGATCCGCAACCCGTAATCGTCGCCGAAAATAAGTTTTATGCGATTATTCACGTTTATGAGGCCTATGCCGGAGGACACCCTGCCAGGGCCTCCCGCCTCCGCGCCAGGCCCGTTCCCTTGCGCCTCTCCTTCCTCCGTCATGTCGGGAAACCTGGGGTTCATGGCGCCATTCAGGTAATTCAACGTATCCTCTCCTATTCCCACCCCATCGTCTATAACGTTGATGATCAGTCTGCTTTGGGTAGGCTCGATGATGATGTCTATGCGTCCCGGCCCCAGCTTGCATTCGATGCCGTGGTATATGGCGTTTTCGATTATGGGCTGGAGCGTGAGCTTGGGGATGGCGCAGTCCAGCACGTTGTCCTCGTTGCGCACCGCGTAGCTCAGCCGATCGCCGAATCGATAGCGCTGGATGAGGAAATAGTTTTCCACGTTGCCGAGCTCGTCCTCCAAAGTGACCAGCGCCTGCCCGCCCGACACGGAGTACCGGAAAAACGTGCCCAACGCCTCCGTCATCTCAGACACCGCGCTCATGCCCGAACTGAGCGCGTCCCCGCGTATGGCCTCCAGGGTGTTGTAGAGAAAATGCGGGTTTATCTGGCTTTGCAGCGCCAAATATTCCGCCTGGCGCTTGGACTCTTCTATTCTGTACTCTTTTTGGGAAATTATGCTGATCTTGTTGACAAACTCCGCCGCATCGCCTGTAAGGCCACGTCGCAGCTTTGCGAGCTCGCCCTCGTTGCGCACCTGCCCAAGTTTTTTCAACAGCAGTTTGGCCTTGCTTTCAGGCAACAGCACAGCCAGGAGATACAGCAACGTGATGACTGCCAAACCGGACACCGCAAGCAATATGCCGCAGAGACGCAACAAAGCCTCACTCTTTACCGACAGCATCAATGCGACGAACAGGATTGACTGCGCCACGCCGACGGACAAGAGCGCCGCTCCCTGACCATTTTTCAAAAAGAAATCCTTCATGTCACTGATAAAACTTCCTGTACTCGCTGGGGCTCAGGCCCGTGGTCTTTCTGAACAATTTAGAGAAATGCTTGATGTCGTTATAGCCTACCTGGACGCTGATATCCGCCACGCTGTGTTCCGTGTCTATGAGCAGCGCCTTCGCCTTGTCCACCCTCACCTCCGTCAAGTACTCCAGAAAATTCATCCCCGTCACCTTCTTGAACAGATGCGAGAAATATGTGGCGTTGAAGCCCACGTAGCCGCTCACTTCGTCCAGCGTCAGCGCGGAATGGTAGTTCCGCGAAATGTACTCCTTGGCGGCGCGAATAGGTTTCGTCTCGACATACAGCCGTTCAGCCGTTATTACGCGCACTTGGGTCAGGATTTCCTCCGACGTCATTTCGAACAGTTCCCGGATGCTGCCGCACTTTTGCAGCTTTTCGTTGAACGCGGACAAGAATCCCGTCTTTCCCTGTATGTCCATGTTCGCCTTCCTCAAGTTGAACAGGTACATATCCACTATTTCGGCGCATATGGCCAGCATTATGTTCCCGTCGTTCTCCTCCAGCGCCTCGGCGGACTTGAGCAGATCGTCGAACCAGGCGCGAAGCCCGTCGCCGTCCAAAGCGGCTATCAAAGCGCCGAAACCCTTCACTGCCGCAGGGGTGAGCAGTCTCCCCCTGACTTTGGAGTGACTTACCGACGCGAGGCGCGCGGCTTCGATGATTCGCCCGCCTCCCTGAGTGATCCGCGAATTTACGGCTTGCCGCGCCTCTTTTAAGGACGTGCCCGCGTGTTCCAGGCGCGCCCCCGCGCTTCCCAGCCCCAAAGTGACCGTGAAATTGATAAACAGCTCGTTCAGTCCTCTTATGCCGTCCAATATAAGCTTGAAGGACTTTCTAAGGGAAGGCTTGACTTCCTCATCGTAGTTCAGCACGCAGTATATATCGGTTCCGGCGACATGGGTCACCATCTCGCGGCAGACGCCGTTCAGGTTGTTCTCCGCTATTTTCAGGCATTTGCTAACGGCCAAGGCGTTGATATTCTCGTTGCTCTCCTTGTAACCCATATCTATTTTGATGATGAGGGTCTGAAAACAGCCGTCAGCAAACGCTAAATGGTATTCTCTGTTGACGCGTTCCAGGCTCATGTTTTCAGCCTCGGGGCCGACGCGCAGCAGACGCTCGGCGACGAATGTGGAGCGCAGCCTGTTTTGCTCGTTCCTCAGTTGCTCCCGAATGTCCAGCATCTCGCCTATGCGCCTGTCCCTGGAATCCAGTCTTCCCGTAACCTTGGTCAGCGTGCTTTCGAATTCGTTCTTTTTCAACGGTTTCAGCAGATAGTCATATACGCCCAGTTTTATGGCGTCATGGGCATAGTCAAAGTTTTTGTAACCGCTTATTATGATGAACTCTATGTTCGGGTTGGCGCCCCTGGCGCTTCTTATCATGTCTATCCCGTTATATCCGGGCATACGAATATCCGTTATCACTATGTCGGGCCGCATCTCGTCTATGGCCTTCAGCGCCGAGCTGCCGTCGTTGACGCAGGCGACCACCTTAAGCCCCAAGGCGTCCCAGGACACGAGCCCTTCTATAAGCCTGCACACCTTCATTTCGTCGTCCGCGATGAGCACCTTGTACATAAATTCACCCCCAACGCTGTTTTGCCTGCCAAATGTCGGTAAAGCGCTTCATCCGCTATTGCCGCGGGTATTCGTTGCACAGCAGCCTATAGGGCTCCTCATCCTCTTCGATGTTCGAAAAACGTCTCATTTCTTCGTAGAAACGGTTGTCCGTGTTGTCGTCGTTAGTCTGGCTGACCTCCCCTATCAACACCGGGCCTCCGCCCTCTTCAGCCCAAAACGCGTGGTATAAGCCGGGGCGAAGGGTAATGCTTTCCCCAGGGCGCAGCCTGACCTTGACTCCCGCAGGCGCGACGTAAGTCCTTCCGTCGCTGTTCACCGTCACGTCGGAGCTGTCCATCTCGCCTTCGGCCGTGGAATTGTGCAGCTCTATGACCAACGTGCCGCCACCCCTGTTGATAATGTCCTCCATTTTACTGAAATGGAAGTGCATAGTGCATACCTGGTTCTCATTCGACAATATGAGTTTTTCCGCATACGTCTTGTCATATTTCGGGTTTTTGTAATTACCGTTGCGTATGGTCACAAGTGTCAGCCCGGCCTTCGCGAAATCATCCAGGCCGTAGTCCGTCACGTCCCAACCCAGCATGTTGTCCCGAATCTCGTCGTATTCTTTCCCTTTGCTGCCCCATTCTTCCGGAGTCCAGGCGCAGAACGGCGGCAAAGCGAAGCCGTGCTTCGCGGCCATGCTTTCCATTTGCTTTATTGCTCTGTTTATCTCAGATCGTTTCATGGCGAACTCCTTTTCCGATTTACGCGCGGGCAAGCCCGATCAGGCAAGGCTGCGCACGATCAGGGGGAAGGGCAAACGCGCGTTGCATACTTATGTTAATATTATATTGTGTTAATGCCTATTTTGCAATATATCCCCAGGCCGCGTTCCGCAGCACGTCCGGGCACGTCCGGCCATAGCCGCCTACAGCACGTGACTTAGCCTCGAATCAGGGGTGACATTCTTTGTTCCGGAGGGTGTATTCTTTTGAAAATTTTCATCCGCTCGCGTTCCGGCTCGACTATTAATCTATTTGTAGTTTTTTGTGCAAACCCCGACGGGAACGCTTCCGCGTCTCCGTCGGGGTTTGCGTGTATATCATATGGGTGAGGAGGGGCTTAGTATGCCGCCAATGGCGGCGCGTGTTTAGTTCTCCAGCTCCAAAGCGATGCCCGCCATGAGCGGCGCGAAGGTGACGGCATTCCACACGAAGGCTTTGGCAGTCACCGCGTCCGCGACGAGATCAGCCGTCACGGTCAGGGCGGCCGCGCCGCCCGCCGGCGCCGACGCCGTGCTTGCCTTCTGACCTATCAGCCTTCCTTGCGCGTCGTAGAACGCCAGAATCAAAGCCACTGTTTTAGAAGCCCCGGCGGCGTTCTCATAGCCGACGGAGGCAGTGACCGTGTCCGAAGTCTTCGTTATCTTCAACGCTTTGTTCCCAAGCACCACGATCTGTCTCTCTACGGCTTCGGAGGCGCGACCGTACTGATCGAACACCCTTACGCTCACTCCCACCGTCGTGTCAACAACAGCGGGGGTAACGCGCCCCTGGGCGTCTATGACCGTCGGCTCGGTAGAGACGACCTCAACGCGGTAGCCGTGAGGCAAAGCGAACTCCAGATCGCCTTCCGTCGATTCCGGCAGGTTGGCACCCATGACACTCACCGCGTCGGCAAACGCCTTGTCCAAGGAAGCGGCCAGATAGCCGTCGGCCCATGTGGTGAACCCATCCAGAGGCTTGTACACGACGTATTCGCAATAGGTCTGGATGACCGGGGCAGTAGCGCTGTTCGTTGCGGACAGCAACGCTATCTGCGGGTTGACCAGATGTATCTCAGGCGTTCCGGCAGACACGAAGTTGGCGTAGCTGCTCGGATTCGTGGCGAACCTGAAGTTATAACTGTCGCCGTTTTTGGTGACGATGTAGTAGACAGTCAGCGAGCCGTCGTTATCCACGGCGTTTACCGGCAGGGACGCGTATGTGGTGGACGCCGTGCCGGCGCGCTCCGTGGTCACATAGACCCGCGGCCCGTTGGCGTTGAAACGGGCGTCTATCTTAACGAAGTTATCGCTGTCCTGATAGACGTAGAGTCCCATGTTCTGAGTAGCCACGCCCGGGGCCTCCGGGTAATAGACTTTCGCCAGTATCTCCCAGTCTCCGCCGCCCGGCCTGGCGAACAGATCCTGCCACGCGGTGTTAGTCCCGCTCATGTCATAGCGCTGGGTAGGCAGTCTCAGGCCTTTGCCCGGTTCGATCGACCAGTTGCCGCCGGCGCTCGGGTTTATGATCGTCCATTTGCCGTCTTTCACGCCCGCTATGAAGGTATCCGACACGGGCAGCTCGTCAAACACCACATAATAGTTGGTAGAAGCTATGGCGCTGCTCACGGTGACGGTGGCCATGCCGGGCAATGACTCCGCCTGCTTCACGCTCACCGCCAGCCCCTGCCCCGCGTCGGCCGTAGCCGCTATGACAGGGATCGCCGCGAAGTCTTTGGCGGCGTAGCTGAAGTCCGTCTTGGCGTTGCTGTCCGCCACGAAACCGCTGACCGCCTCTCCGTTGATGGTGAGGGTTTTCAGCGTGGGCGACGCCTGGGTGAGGTCGAACACGTTCAGGTACTCATAAGTAGCGGTGAACGGGGAAGCGTCCGCATCGCCGGTGTTGGCTAACAGCCCCACGTAAGGCAGGGCGTACTTGGCCGCGACAGGCAACGTAGTGGTTATCCTGGTCCACGTCACGTCATTCTGGGAGTAGGCGAAGCTGTATCCCCCGCCCACCTTCTGTATCTGCAGGTACAGTTCCCGCGCGTTGGCCAGGTTCGCCGTGTACGCCTGGGTTTCCGTGCCTCTGACCGCCTGGTACACGCGTATGACGTTGGTCGTCCCTGACGTGGGACGCTCGTAAACATATCTTATGTAGTTCTGATCGTCGTCCCACACTATCAGGCCCGCCTGCTGGTTGCTGGCGCCAGGCGTGGCTGACAACGTCAAATGCGTCTTGACCACCCAGTCGCCTCCCGCAGCCTGTTTGTAAACGTTCGCCGGCGGCGTGGCCGTGCCGTAGGCGCCTCTGCGGGCGGTGATGCTGAGGCCCGTGTCGTCATGTCTCACGTCATCGACGGCCTGGTTCTGCCATGTCCAGTCGCCGGCCCAAGCCTCGGTTTTGAAGTCGGCGCTCTTAGGTCTGTGCGCGAAGCCAATGCGATAGATCTGCTTGGAACCCGTCCGCGTGTCTACGGCCTCGATCTCCGTCACGCCCGGTATGGCCGCGGCCGGCCTGACGGCATAGGTGACGTCAGTATCGTCGGAGGGCACGTAGGTAACGACAGGCACGGCAGTGACGCCGTCCGGTATTTCGATCGAGTAGTTCAGGTTCGAGGGGTCGTAGTCCGCTATGGGCGTCCCGCCGACAGCAATGGAGGCGGGGCCCGGGTCGGACAGAACCAGCACGACGAACTCGCCCTCGGCAGACGCGCCGTTATAAGTCACGGTGGCCGTTATGGTGGCGACGCCCGGATTCTTAGTCACGATCTTGCCTCCCTCGACAGCCGCCACTTCGGGACGGTTGCTGGAATAGGTCACTGTTCCGGGGATATCGGCCACCTTCACGATGCCCGCCTTGCTCATGTCGCTGTAGCCAGGCACGTTGTTGGCTATAATATAGCCGTACATGGCCTCATTGTTCATAGACACCGCCGTATGCGGATCGACCTCCACGCCCTTGTTGTAGATCAGGCGCTCGGCTATGCCCTTGTCCGCATCCCCGGTCTGGTTGGGCTTGAATGTGACGACCTGGGGCTTTTCAGTGATCTGGCCTCTGGTCACGCTGAAATTTTGGCTCAGAGCGATGTTATTGCAAGCAGCGCCGACCTGAAGCTGCCATGCGCCCTCGTCCACCACGTATTTATTCGCGGCAGTGTCGAAATAAGCCAGATCCTTCACGTCCGCCTTCAACGTGACGCTCTTAGTCTCGCCTGGGTTCAGCTCTACCTTCTGGAAGCCCTTCAGACGCTTTATCGGCCGGTTCGGCAACGCCGTGCCCGGCTGCGCGAAGTACAGCTCCGCTACTTCCTTGCCCTTGACGTTCCCCGTGTTTTTGAGATCGAAAGTGACCTCGACGGTATCGTCGGCGGTGAAGCTCGTGCCGTTCACCCTCAAGTTGGAATATTCGAAGGTGGTGAAGCTCAGCCCGTAACCGAAGGGATAGGAAACGCCGCCGGGCTGGTACGTCCCGGAATAATACATGTACGTGCGTCCGGGGTGCCCTTCGCTTTCATACAGATCGTAGTCGTAGATGCCAGTGATGTCCGACGCCGGATCCGTGTTGTCCACGTTATTGTACCACAGCTGCTGGGTTTTTCCGGAAGGGTTCACCGCGCCGGTTATGATCTTGCCGAAGCCGACGCCCTTCTTTACTCCGCCAAAGCTGGACCACAGTATCGCCGCCACGTCCGGCTCAAAACTAGTGACCTGGACGGGACCGCAGGTCTCCAGTATTACTATGGTGTTGGGGTTGGCCTTGCCGACGGCGGAAGCGAGCTGCGCTTGGGCGCCCGGCAGTTTTATGGTGGCGCGGTCATTGCCCTCGCGGCTCGTCGCCTGTTCCGTGGCCAGCACCACGACGGCCAGATCCGCGGCCGCGGCCTTCGCCACGTCGTCCTGAGCTATGGTGGTGAGGCTGGCCAGCGCCGTCAGGGAATTGCTGAAGCCTCTATAATAGTCCACCTGCACGTTGTCGCCGTACTTGGCCTTCATGGCGGCGATGATGCCGCGCTCGATGGTCACGAAGTTAGAGTCGCTTTCACCCGTGACGAGCTGGGTGGAAGAGTACTGGCCGAGATAAGTCCCTGTGCGGGCCCACTGCCCTATAACGGCGACCTTCAAGGGCCTGTCCGCCGTGGGGGAGGCTTTCACGGGCAGGATTTTATCCGCGGAACCGGCCGGGGCGGCGTTCTTCAGCATGACCACTGAATTCTCCGCCAAGTTCTCCGCCAAAGCCAACCGTTCCTGTGTCTGTCCGAACAGATTCTTAACGTAGCCGCCGTCCAGACCCGCCTCCATGCGCGCCTTGCCCGCGGCCTGGTAGCCTATGACGCCGTCGAACTCACCCAACTGCATACGCGTGGTCATCAGGCGATGCACGGATATGTCGAACTGGTTCTCAGTGAAGACACCCTTGTCAGTCTTGACTCCGCCCAGCATGAGGGGGTAGTTCACCCAGTAGTTGCCCGAGCCGGACACGCTGACGCCCGAGTTGCACTCCAGATCCTCGCCGTGGGCAAGGGCGCTGGCGTACTGCTCCGCCTTGGTGAGCAACTTGCCCGTGTGCGGGTTGACATAGCGATGGTTCGCTATGGTCTGCACAGAGTCGCAGTCGGAGGTGATAAACCCTCCGAACCCGAAAGTCTGACGCAGCAAGGTGTCCATAAAGTAGCTGCTCATGGACACAGGCAACCCGTTGACGGTGCTATAGGCGGTCATGACGGAACCCACGTTCGCGTTCTGGATGATGTCGCGGTAGGGCGCGGTGAAGTATTCGCGCATGGCGCGGTAATCCACGTTGAAAGCGCCGCCTTCCACGCCGCCGTTAGCCGCGTTGGCCAACCCGCCGTTCAAGGGGCCCGTGCGGTTGTTCTCGCTGTTGTTGGCCGTATAGTGCTTTATAGTGGTTGACACTTTCTTGTATCCGTTCGGATCCAGCGTCTCGCCCGTGGCGTAATTTCTGCCTTCCATGCCGTTCACGAAGGCCGATCCCATGACGCCCGTCAGATAGGGGTCTTCGCTGTAGGCTTCCTCATTACGCCCCCAGCGCGGGTCTCTCTGCAGGTTGACGTTGGGCGAATACATGTTCAAGTTTTTGCTGTTGTCCACAACACGCTCACGAATCTCATCTGAAATCTGCGTCGCTTCAGCATAGTACAGCGCCGGATCCCATGAGGACGCCATGGACGTGCTCTGGGGATAAGACGTGCTGTTGGGGACGCTGGTGCCGTAAGAGGGAGCGACGCCCATGCCTCCGGCAGTCTCGGGACTGGTGGCCGCGAAGCCGTGCAGCGCCTCATTCCACCACTGATACTTGGAGAGGCCTAACCTAGGTATGGCGGGGGACATGGAGCCAGTGCTTTGGGACGCTTTTTCGGCCACGGTCATCCTGGAAACCAGGTCTGCCGCGCGTTCCGCAAACGAATACTGCCCTGACGCGTCTTTGTAGATAGGCGTCTCAAGCGGAGCCGTCCTGGTAACGACGGCGTCTCCCGCCTCGATGCCCGCCGGGGCGGCCACGCTCACGGACAAGCTGCCAAAAACCATGGCAGCCGACGTGAAGATCGCGAGTAATTTTTTCCCTTTCATGTCTGCCTTTCACTCCCTTCTTGATTTCCTCTTACTCTCACATGCTTACAGATACTTACAGAAATAGCTCTTAGTTGTATTTTATATGAATGTTTGATGGTTGTCAAACGAAAATCTCAACCTTTAAATGAAAAGTCAGAGGCTGAGATTCCTAGTGCCCGGCATGATATTTTCGTCTTTGGCGACGCTCGTCTTATTGTTGCCCACCGCCTAATCCATGGGCCGTCCCGAACAAATGTCAAATGTTCAAGTAAAAATTCCCTTGCATATGCCGCTTTCTTGAAGCCTCAGTTGTTTTCCGGCAGTTCTTCCGGCAACGGACTTCTAAACTATGTTTATAAAACGGCAAAACGCCGCAGAGGATGCCTTGCTCCCTCTGCGGCGTTCACGTCACAGCCCGACCGGGCCGAACAGTCGAAAAAACATTTGCAAATCTGTCCTAAGTCAATGCCCTAGAACAGCGTTCTCCAAAAGTCCTACTAAATCCTTCTCACTTTACGAGCGCCGTGGCGATCACGGCGCCGGACGCGTCTATGGCGCGAAGTTCCAGCCTTTGCGTGTTATTGTTGGCGTAAGAAAGGCTTCCCCCTTCTTTGATGGTCGTCCAAGTGAAGTTGTTGTTCTTGGCTACCTGTATCTTGTAGACAAAGCCTGCAGGAGGCGTGGGGCTGAGAGCGAAGTTGGACAGTATCACATTCGTTCCGCTTCCCTGGGTCGTCGTGTACGTGATAACGTACCCGCCCGCAGTCCCGCTCTTGACCACTTTCACCGTGAACGACAGGGAGTTGCCTCTGTTCGTCGCGGTCACGGTTACGGTGTTTTCGCCGGGCGCCAGCTGGGAGACGCCGGTTATGGGTTGGCCGTTCGCCTCGAAGGCCAGGCTTTCGGCGTATTTCACGTCGGCTGCCGTGGGGAGGGCGTCGTTGTACTCGGCCACGTCCCGGTCGCCGTCAATGACGGTCTTGCCGTTGACTTCCACGTACTCCTTCTTCAGGGGGAGGGAAATGTTGTCTTGGAACACCTGGAGGGACACGTTGCCTATGTGGCCCAGGGCCACCAGGATGTAGGCTTTCGCGTTGCTGCCGGTGGGGGCCTTGAGGGATATCATGCCGAAGATGGCTGACCTTTCCACTGCGCCGAATTTGAACAGGGACTCCAGGTTCGAGCCGCGGGCGGGGGCTATGACCAGGGGGTTCAGCTCGGTCACCATATCGTCGCCGTTGAGGAACCTCATGCCCACGTTATCGACTATGGGGGCGTTCAGGTAGTAGGTGAATTTGCCCTTCAGCTTCCAGGCGTCGCCGGGGTTCTTTTCCAGGGAGGCTATCAGGTTGTTCAGGTAGTGGCCGCCGAAGGACTGGTTGAGGTATTTTTTCCAGTCGTTGGCCCACACGCCCAAGTCGCTGGTTTTGGGGATGTCGGCGCTGTTCAGGTTGGCGACGTACCCTCTCCCTTTCGAGTCTCCGAGGAAGTACTGCCCCTTGGGCGTCCAGGCGGCGTAGTCCGTCTTGAAGGCGCCGTAGGTGTTGGGGCTGCCGTTGGTTATGTCCACGTCGCCTATGAGGGTCAGCTTGGCGTTCTGGTGGGACTGGGAGTAGGCGAGGACGGAGTACGTGCCGCCCGTGTTGCAGGACACTACGCTGTCCTCTATGACCAGGTCGCCGAAGGAGATGACGCCGTTGGCGAAGCTGTTGGAGCCGCTGACGGTGTTTTCGGCGATGACGCAGTTTTTAAGCGAGAGGGCGCCGTCGTCGGTGGGCCCGCCCTCGTTGTAGACGATGTTGCTGTTTTTGCCGTTGGCCACGCAGCCTATGACTTTGACGTTCTCAAGGGTGGTGGTGGCGCCGCCTAAGGCGCGGCTGAAGATGACGTGGTCGCCCGTGACGACGTTTTTGACGGTCACTCCCTTCAGGGTGAACCAGTCGCCGGGGGTCTGGACGGTGACGCCGCCCGCGCCGCCGCCGCCGTCGAGGACGACCTCACCTCCGAAGTCCGCGCTCACGCCGCGGGCCATGAGGAAGTGGTGGTTGGCGGAAGGGGCCGCGTAGATGACCTTAGTCCCTTTCACGTCGGCGGCGGCGATGTTTCCCGTGACGCTGATCCTCTCGGAGAGGTTTATCCGATCGATGGACTGGTCGGCCAGGGCGGCTTTCAGCTGGGCGAAGTCGCCCACGTCGGCGGACGCCGCGCTGGCGGAGCCTAGTGACAGGGGCAGGGCAACCGCCACCGCCAGCAGGATTGCCAAGATTTTTCTCATTTGTGGCGTTTTCATACATATACCTCCTAAGTTTTAGTGTCGTGCCGACCGCGCGCCGCGAACCGCCCCGCCGCGCGGGGATCCCCCTCCCGCCCGACAGACGGGGAAGGCCGCGGGGGCGGATGGTTTTTTGGCGTTTGGCTAGTGTTATGTAAAAATGTTATCACATCGCCCAAAGGGGAGTCAAAGCCGTCCGAGGCGCATTTTTGGGGGCTTTATCGCCTGTCGAGCAACGGCGCGGGCTGGCTCTGCGGCTGATTGAAATCGGCCTGCCATCCGACGGGGCGACTAACGGCGCCATGGGCTTATTGGCGAAAAAAATAACCCCCGAGGGGGGCTCCCACCCCCTCGAAGGCTGTGTTTTCGGGCTATTTCACTTTCACCCCGTTGACCTGTATCTGGCTGCCGTTTTGGACCACGAACCTGCTCGAGCCCGCGATCTGGCTCGCCGCCATTTCAGAGCCGTTGACGTAGAATCTGCAGTTGACGAAGTTGACCACGTTGCCCGCGCCCTGGAGGTAGACTATGTGGCCGTTTCCTGACGTCTGGCCGTTGCTGGTGGTCAGGCGCAGCTCGGCGCCCGTGACCGTTATCGTGTTGTTCGTGCCGCCCTGGACGGCTATGATGGCGCCCGTGGCGCTGCTGCCCGCGCCTTTGAACACGCCGCCGCTCACCGTGACCGTGTTGCCGCTCGTCTGCATGAAGAGCGAGCTGTTGCGCACGTCGGTGTTGACGTTTTCGAGGGTGAGGACGGTGTCGCTGTAGGGTATCGCCACGCCCATGTTGTACGTGCCGCCGCTCGAGGTGAGGGTGGCGTTTTTAAGCGTGGCCGTATCGAAGTTCAGGCCCGCCAGGAAGGCGCTTATGTTGCTGCCCGGCATGGGGGTCGCGTTGTAGGTGAAGCCGTTGCCGTCAACGACCGCGTTGGCGTCCAGGGCGTTCTGGAGGTTCTCAAGGGGCGCCAGCGGGCGCTCTTTGCCCTCCGTGAACGTGTGTTCCGCCTCCCCTAACAGGGTCGCGGGGGGATTGGCCGTGTAGGCGCGGACTATGACGGTCTCCCCTTTGTAGAAGTCCGTCTTTGGGAACGAGGCCTGCGCGCCGGGGGAACCTCCCGTCAGGGTGATGGTCTCGCCTGTCTCGGGGCGGTAGAGGCGCCATTTGATCTGCACGCCCGAAGCCGCCGACACGCCTTCCACCTTGTAGTTGGCCATCCATTTGGCGGAGTTGTTGTTGTGGGTGGCCACGTCCAGCTTGACCTGGGGCGCGGGGAAGGTGTACTCGGCCTCCGCGTAGACCAGCGCCGCGTTCAGGGCGTCGCCGTTCTGGGCGCGGATGGTGACGGTCTTGCCCGCGTAGTCCATCAGCTTGATGTTGCTCTTCTCAAAGGGCGCCGCCGCCGCTCCCAGAGGCGTCACTTTGTCGCCGTCGATGAGGACGTATTTCAGCGCCTTGCCGTCCATCTTGTCCGCGAAGGGGTCGAGGGCCACGGAGTAGTTGACCCCGCCGTCGGCCTTGAAGCCGCCGAGGGCGAAGGTGAGGACGGGCGCCGCCGCAGGTTCTTCGATGGTGAAGTCGCCCAGCAGCATCTGCTGGCTCCGCGAGTCGAAGTAGCGGACGTAGGAGTAGACCCCCGGCTCGGTGAAGGTGAGGCCGTGGTCGCGCACGTGCCTGTACACGTAGCCGGAGCCGTCGAAGTACAGGAAGTAGCCCGTGCCCTCAGTCACGTGCCTGCCCTCCACGGTGACGGTGACGGGGGAGACGTAGACGTTGTCGCTGCCCTCTTTGAGCGTCCCGTCAATAGCGACGAGCGCGGGCTCGTTTTTGACCTTGATGTTGACCTCGAAGGAGACCGCCTCGCCTTCGAGCCTCACGCCGCCCGCAGTCCTGACCGCGCGGAATTCATAGGTCTTGTGGTAGGTCTGGTCTCCTACCACGTGGATGAAGTCGAAGCAGCTTTTCCAACTGTCGCCCTCTCTCCAGCCGCTCCAGTCGGAGCCGTCCTCGCAGTCGCGGACGCGCCATTCGATTTTGCGGGAGCCCGGGGCCGGGTCTGTAGCGGCCTCCAGCCAGAGGATGTCGTCAGTGACCAGCTCGCCGCTGGCGACGGGGTAGGACTCCATGCCGTAGTCGGCCTGTTTCCAGGCGTTCATTCGGACGGCGGGGGGGACGGCGTTCTCGGGGTAGGTTTCCCGGGGAGCGTTCCCCTCTATGTAGCTGTCTCCTGCCATGACCAGCTTATCTGACCCCCCAGGCGTCGAAACCGCCGCCGCGCCGCCTGAATTGCCGATAATCCGGCTGCTCTCAATGATGAGCTTGCCGCCATTGCCGTCACCGCCGCACAGGGCGCGGATGGCGGAGGCCGCCTGGTTCTTCACGCCGCTGGCAGGGGTCTCGCCGGGGGCGGTGTTGTCCTGTATAATGCAGTTCCTGACGGTCAGAGTGGCGTAGCCCGCCTGATAAACGGGGGCGTAGTTGCTGTTGTTGGTTATCACGCACCGCGCGATGATCACGCCGTCCAGCACGGAAGGCTCCGTGTCGCTGTAGTCGAAGTTCACGACGGCCGTCCTGTTGGCGGTGACCACGCCCGCAATCACGACGTTCTTCAAGGTGTAGTGTCTGCCTGTCACGCCGCCAGCCTTGCCTCCTCCTTCGAGAACCACAAAAGAGCCGTCGCCGTAGTACCCGCCGTTGAAATCAACCGTTTTGCCGTCGGCTATGCTGAAATGGTATTTCTCGGCCGAACGAACATACTTATCGCCATTAACGGCAAAAGTGATATCTTCATTGATGGGGATGGTGCCCGTCAATTTGACGTTTTGAACGTCGGGGTCGGCGAAGGCGGCCTTAAGGCCGTCGAGGTCGCTTACCTCCAGGGCCTGCGCCGCTCCGGGCGCGGGCGCCTCCAGGGACTTTAACAGAGCTTCAATATCCGCCCGACTCTTGGGGGCGGACGCGGAAGCCATGCCGACGTTCAGGGTCGCGACCATGAGCGCCGCGATAAGGATCGCCAGCATTTTTTTCATTTTTGGGGCTTTCATAAAATTACCTCCTGAAATTTTTTGACATTCGGTTCGGGGCCTGATACGCATCCTCAGTCCGGGTCGGCGGCGAAGCGGCCATCGCCCCGCCTCCGAAGGGTTTCGAGGCAATATGTTACATTAATTACATACCCTCACCCCAAAACAATATTATACCGAAACGCGGCCCCTTTGTCATGTTAATTTTTTGTGTCCATTGAATTCAAATTCGATTTTTTAGTAACCTGTTATTCCGTAGCAATCCTTTGAACGATAAAGTATGGTATGGTATGGTATGGTATGGTATGGTATGGTATGGTATGGTATGGTATGGTATGGTATGGTATGGTATGGTATGGTGATTTTAAGAAAATTA
>JAIRPE010000135.1 GCA_031257175.1 Eubacteriales Family XIII. Incertae Sedis bacterium
GTAAGATGTAATCACTACAAGAACATCGGCGCAGACTGACAACGGGACGGAATTCACCTGCCGCTTCATCAGCGAAGGCAAGCCCTGCCCGTTTGAGGAAGCATTGGAGAGAGCGGGCATAGTGCGCAAGCTGACAGCTCCGAGGACGCCGTGGCACAATGGCAAGGCGGAGCGCAGCCACAGGACCGCGGCGAAAGCGGCGTTGGCTTAGAAAAGTTGACGCCGCTTTTGTCTTTTCAAGGTCAAGTGCCATCGCGAAAGATGTCAAGATATGCTTCATAGCTGAATGTCCTGTTGCGCTGCTCACCCCTGCTCTGCACCAGTATTCCCACTTCGCAAAGCCGGTTTACCGCCAATGAAACTGTACTAAACGCCATATCAAGAGCGGCGGCGGTTTTGCGGATTTCAATGATGGGATTCTGTTCAAGGTATTCAAACAACCGCAGGGCGGTTTTCGCCGCTCTGCCCATATTCTCTACAAGTTTGAGGTTTTTTGCGCGAAGCTCCGACAGCTTGCTGATAGTGTCTGCCGCGTCTTGTGCGGATTCTAAAACCGCTTGCAGGAAAAACTTGACCCATTGCTCATAATTTCCTTTGTTCCGCACCTCGGTCATACGGTCATAGTATTCGATACGGTTCATTTTAAGGAAATATGAAATATACAATGCGGGAGCGGACAACGCCTTTTGTTCCATCAGAAACAGTGTAATCAAAAGCCGTCCTACACGTCCGTTGCCGTCAAGGAATGGGTGGATTGTTTCAAACTGATAATGAATCAAGGCGGCACGAATCAACACGTCAAGCTCATCGTCGGCGTTCATGTATTTTTCGAGGTCAGACATTGCATCACGCATATCTTCCACGTTGGGCGGGATATACCGTGCATTTTTCAAGGTACTGCCCTTGCCGCCAATCCAGTTTTGAGAGCGGCGAAATTCACCGGGATACTTCTCCTGTCCGCGAACGCCCTCCATTAAAACGGCATGGATTTCTTTGATTAAACGATTGCAAAGCGGAAGTTCTTTTTGCCGCTGTATGGCAAACTCCGTTGCTTTAATGTAGTTGATAACATCGGCTACGTTTCTGTTTGCGTTTTCGTCAAGCAATGGGTCAAGCACGTCCTCCAACGTCGCCTGGGTCCCCTCGATTTGCGATGACATCAGCGCTTCTTTACGGACGTACATGGACACAAAAAGATTGACGTTCGGTATATGCGCCGTGCGCCCGTCTAACAATGCAAGCTGTTTCGTCGCCGCCACAAGCAGAGCCACGGTATCATTGCCGAGCAGGGTTTGAGGTTGTGGCGGCAGCGGCGTTGGCACAAAGGATTTATATGCATATTCGCCCGAAAGATTGGTTTTGAATGTTCCGGCGCGTGCGTTCGTCATAGCGGTTCGCTCCTCTCAAAAATGGATTTACACTATCTATTATACTCTTTTATTTCGATTTATCAAGCTAACTCAAAATAATAAGGGCGGTTAAACACTTTAATTTCGATTACAATCAAAAATCACTTTCAAAAAGGAGGTTTTTCCATGCCATATATCAACCCGGAGTTGATACAGGGAGCCAAGCGAATGGGCTTGTTCACCTATCTACACACCTATGAGCCACAAGAGCTTGTGCATTTCAGCGGCAACGTCTATTGCACCCGAACACACGACAGCCTAAAAATCAGCAATGGCAAGTGGTGTTGGCACAGCCGAGGAATTGGCGGGCGTTCTGTCGAAAAAGCGAGAGAAAAATCCCGCGTCGGTCTACTTCCTCTTTCGTGAGGATATTCGCTTTGTGCAAAACATCGCAAAGGAAACACGCTTGTTGGTGAAACACGGCATTGATGCCGCCGAGCAGCTTACCGCACACAAGGACGGGCTGACCAATCAAATCATTTCGTTATCCGGCGAACGAAAATCTCTGCGTTACCAAATGCGGAGCGTTCGTGATGAGGATAAATCGGCGGCGATAAAAACCGAGATTGCCGCCTTGTCTAACAGAATCGGCGAGCTGCGGAAGGAGGTGAGATTATGTGAGGACATTGAAACGCGGTCAGCGGATATGAAAACGAAAATTCGTAAAGCCGCAGAGGAACAGGAAAAATCCACAGGAAATGAGCCACACAAGCATGACCAATTCAGGCGACGCCGCTGAACAAATTGTAAGAATGAGCTTGGAGGGCGTGGAGTCGCCGCCAAAATCACAGGTTCGGCGGCAAAGGAAATCGCCACGTTTTTAGTGGCGGCGTTACTGCAACAGAAACGCGGGCGGCGTAGACAGCACATACGCCATCGTGCCTTTGTCAACCCGCGCCGCAATAAGCTTGTTGCCTGTAATGATGACGTAAATCGCGCTGATTAAACCGGGCAGCATGTTGTAATACGCAAGCGCGGTTTGCTGCAAATTCGTTCCCGTGCTTGCTACGCCGTACACCATAAACGCCTGTATCCCCGTGAGTATGACCCACAACGACGCGTTGCTCTTGATAGTCTGCTTTAATAATGTTCCGCTCATTTACATTACATAACACATTAACCAACATCATTAGAACTTTCAAAATCCGAACCTAATTCAACACTTCTACCAACCTCATTAGAAATTTCAAAGTCCGAACCTAATTCGTATTTCAATTTTTCATAAGCGCTAGTTGCTCTGTTAAGAAAATCTGCTTTGTGCTTTTTTGTCCATAGAGAAGGGTCTTGCGGGCAATCCCAATTGAGATATGTAGCATATTCCTTCTCCAAAGCGTTTAGCTCCATTGTTAAGGCTTCTGAAATAGGCAAAGCATGATTTTCTATCGGATAACCATATTTTTCTTTTGCTTCATCATTCATACCCCAAAGACAATACCCTCCATGTTCAAACCAAAACCTCAATTTATATTTACTCATATTTTCATTTCCTATAATAGTCGGCAATCGATTTAATTTATCGGATAGGCGGAAGCGGTCACGGTTTCAATTCTACGATTTTTGCTCAAGGCCATCCATAGGTTTTCGCCAATCCGCTCCAAGGCGACGTATTAAGCGCGGATCAGTTTAAATGCGGATTAGTGTTAGGGATAGAACCCACCGCTTGGATTGGAAAGGAAACATCCGAATATTATGGCGACGCCATAGCCGTCCGAACGCGACGCCATTGCCCCCGCCGCCCGAAACCCCCGCTTGACGGCCGCAGCGGGTTGTGATACGTTATATTAAGCAAAACCGCCCGCGTGGCCGCGGGGCGCGGCGCGGCGGGAGGCCTAAAGACAACAGGAGGGGCCTATGAACTACGCGTATATCCTGCGTTGCGCGGACGGGACGCTTTACACGGGCTGGACCAACGACCTGGAGCGCCGTGTCGCCGCCCACAACAGCGGCAGGGGCTGCAAATACACCAGAGCCCGCGTCCCCGTGGAGCTGGTCTACTACGAGGAATTCGAGGACAAGCTGGAGGCGCAGCGTCGGGAGCGCGCCATCAAGAAGCTGTCGCGGCAGGAGAAAGAACTCCTGTTTTGAGCGGCGCGGCGCGGCGCGGCGCGTCAAAAATACATCTTGTCCGCCGAATTGACGTGCTTGGCCATAATCTCAGGCGAGAGCGCGTGGGACAGCGCCTCCTTGGCCGTTATGACCCCCTCCCTGAACAGCCTCAGCAGGCTGGCGTCCATGTCCACCATCCCCTCGGCGGCGCTGGAGCTTATGACCGAATTAATCTGGTGGGTTCTCCCTTCCCGCACCATGTTCCTTATGGCGTTGTTGCAGTGCATTATCTGGAACGCGGGGATAAGCCCCCCGTCCACGGTGGGTATGAGCTGCTGGGAGACCACCGACTGCAGCACCATGGAAAGCTGCATGCGGGCCTGGGCCTGCTGGCTGGCGGGGAAGGAGTCCACCAGGCGGTCCACCGTGTTCGTGGCGCCCACCGTGTGCAGCGTGGAAATCACCAAATGCCCCGTCTCCGCCGCCGTCAAGGCTATGGATATCGTCTCCGCGTCCCTCAGCTCGCCTATGAGTATCACGTTCGGGCTTTGCCGCAGGGAGGCCCTCAGCGCCTCCGCGTAGCCCTCCGTGTCAATAGAAATCTCCCTCTGGCTTATGAGGCTCTGCTTGTGCCTGTGCAGATACTCTATGGGGTTCTCCAGCGTGATGATGTGGCCGTTTTTCGTGCTGTTGATTCTGTCTATGAGGCAGGCCAGGGTCGTGGTCTTGCCGCTGCCCGCCGGGCCCGTGAACAGCAACAGCCCGTGCCGCTTCTCGGAAAGCTCCAGTATCTGCTCGGGTATGTTGAGCGCGGCGGGGTCAGGCAGATAAAAGGCCACCACCCGTATGACCGCGGCCAGCGAGCCGCGTTGCTTGTAAGTGTTCACGCGGAACCTGGAGACGTCGGGGATGGCGAAGGAAAAATCATCGTCGCCCGACTGCAGCAGCTTGTCCATGTCGCGCCCCTGCGCCATCTTGTATATATCCGTCAAATATTCCAGAGACTTGGCGGGCACCACCATCTCGTCGCCAAGGGTCTCTATGTTAGTCCCCACCTTGAAGCTTATCGGCCTGCCCGCCACCAGGAACACGTCAGACGCCTTCTTCTCCACGATTCTCGTCAATACTTCCCGTATATCCATTTTACCTCCGCCGCGGCCCGTGCCGCCGTTTTGCCGCCAATCCTCCCGACGTTCCCGCCGCGCCTCAGGGCTTCGCCTCATATATGGGCGCCGACTGCCAGGACAATATGCTCGCCGCCCCGTCTGCCGTCACGGCCGCCGCGACCTCCAGGCGCCTTTTCTCGCCCATGGGGAACACGGCCCGCGCCACGTACCCGCCGTCCTCGTCATCCTCAAGGGCGTAGCCCGCCGCCGCCAGCCTTCGGGGCGCCTCCTCGGCCTCCCCCGCGCCCAGCGCTTCGTTCAACCCCTGCCACCACTCTTCGGCCAGACAGTCCGCCCCGTAGTAGTCCTTCACGGCCTGAGCCGCCTTTTCGGACAGGAACAGGTCCGAATCGGCCGAGAGCAGGGAGAGCAGGGCGAAAGACGTGAGCATGAGGACGGCCATGATAGTCGTCAATGAGGTGATTCCTATCCCCATGGCCGCCGCCGACGTTTTCTTTCTTCCCCTTATCGCCAGAACATCCTTTTTCAAATCATCCATAACAGTCAGCCATAACAGCCGGCGCGCCTGCCGCCGCGCGTCATCCCGCTCTCGCCACGGCGGTTATGGCTATTATCTCCTCCATGCCGTCATAGGCCACGATGCGCGCCGTTCTGAGCGCCCCGTCCCCGCGCGCCTCGCAGGAAAGCACGAAAGCCGCCTTGCTCTCAGGCGCGGGCGCCCACTCGCCGTCATAGTATATGAGAACCTCGTTCCCCCGCGCGTCGCCGCCGCTCAGCGCCGCCACCCGCGCCACGTTCCCGCCCTCGGCCTTGAACATTTCCGCCACCGTCTGCGCCCTCAGGCTAGCCTGGGACAAATCGCGGCTTCTCGCGCTTTCCACGGAAGCCTTGGCGAAAATCTGAAGGCAGACCGCCGCGCACAGGGAAAACATCAGCAGATTGGCCACCAATTCCAGAAAAAACGCTCTTGAATGCGTGCTTCGTTTCGCCATCGCCGCCTCCGTCCCTCATGCCGCGCCCTCGCCCCGCGCCGCCGCCATCGCCCCGCGCCCTCGCGGGCCTCTCATTCCGCCGCCCGCAGGAGCAGCTTCAGCTCCGAGACTTCCCCGCTGATGGTGCGCAGCTCCACGCACAGCAGATCACCCTCGAAGGACGTGTCCATCCTCTCCATGGGCATTATCGTCTGCCCGTCCGAGACGTTGGGGCTGCCTCCGGGCGGTATCATGATTTCCCGCAACGTCCCCTCGTGGATGTATATCCACGTCTCGTACCCCTTGCCCGACTTGTTCTCCGTGAGGACAAGGGCGTCACCGCCCGCCGTCCTGTCCAGCCTGACGCAGCCGGCCGCGTCGTTTTGCCGCGCCTTCTCGGAAATATACAGCGCGCCCGTGCGCATGTCGTAATTGTCGCTGATGACTTCGCCCTCGTTCGTGTACACCTGCGCGCCTATGGCGCTGAGGAGCGTGGCCCCCGCCGCGTAGGCGCCGAAAAGGGCGAGGACTATTAATATGTCAGCGATATACCGCCTCATAGCCGTCACCTCAGCGTTCTATGATGGAAACCCTTATCTGCGGCGTCAGATTGCCGCCCATGCTCTCGTAATACACATTGTACCTGGTCCTGTCTATTATCAGCGCGTAATTCTCCTCCAGGTAGCGCACGTCCTCGGGGAACCTCCCCTCCAGGGCGTAACATTGCACCGCGCTCCGCCTGATCGCGTTTTGCAGGAACTCCACCTGGTTGGCGTCCGCCTGCCGCGAAATCCCGTCAAAAACCACGAAGGCGGCGACCACCGTCGCCACGGCCAAAACCAGCGCGTAGAACGTCCGCGACTTCAGAATTCTCACGACAATGCCCATATCGCCCCTATCCCTGTCACATGCTGGCCAAAATCCCTATTATCGGCAACATCACCGACAATAAGACCATGCCCACCAAAACGCACATGATGCCCACCATGGTAGGCTCTATCGCGGCCACCAGCCTGTCCATCTGCCCTTCCGTCTCCGCCGTTATGGACTCGCCTATCAGCAGGAAGGCGTCGGAGTCCGTCCCCGTCTGTATGCCCATGGACAAAAGCGCCATGGCGCTGCCGGGGAAAAGGCCGCTGGCCTCGAGGGCGGACTGGAACGAGCCCCCCTTCTGCATGGTCTGCTGTATGACGGCGACGCGCTCCGCTATCCCGGCGTTGCCCATCAGCGGGCGGGCCAGGTCCAAAGCCGTGTCCCAAGCGACCCCGCAGGAGAGCATGGAGGACATGGCCAGGGCGAAGCGCTGGACGGATAGCCTCGTGGCCAGCTTCCTGGTGGGAGGCGACGTTTCAAACAGCTTTCGGGCCCATCCCCTGCCCGTCGGGTTGAACCGCATGAACAGCGCCGCGGCGGCGAGCAGCAGCAAAAGGACGCAGAACCAAAGCGCGTACCTGCTGAACACGTCCCCCAAATCCCGCAGCGCCCCGGCCAGCCCCGTCATGCTGAACCCCAGCTGGGAAAAAACCTGCTCGAACACGGGCACGACCTTGGTCAGCATCACCACCACCACCAAGAACACCATGAGAAGCATGGACAGCGGGTAAACCACGGCCGAACGCGCCCTCTGGCTCAGGGCGTCCCGCTTCTCGTAATAAATCTGGAGGCTTTCCATGGTGGAGTCCATGCGCCCCGTCTCGACGGCTATGGTTATGAGGGCCAGGGCGTAATCAGGCACGCCGCCCATCCTGCGCAGCGCCTCGTTAAAGGGAAGCGCCTCGGAGGTCGCCTTCCTCAAGACCTCCAGCCGCGCCCGCTCGTGGGCCCCCGTCGTGTTCTTCATCAATATTTCCAGACCCTCGCCGATGGCTATGCCCGAGCGGAACACCAGCTTCAGGCTCGCGAAGAAGGCCGCCAGCTCCGTGGCGCCCATTTCTTTTCTGTGTCCGTGCAAGGTCATCGCTTTCCTTTCCCGCGAGAGGGGAGGGGCAACCCTGGGCTTCTCCCCGCCTCGGCCTCGCTAATAATAAAATCTGGGGTCATAGTGGTTGCCGTCGCCGATGGCCGCCGTCATGTCCGTCCCGCCGTTCCCGGCGGAGGCGAAGGTGGGGTCCATCAGCACGTAGCCACGCCCGTCGAAGTATATTTCTTTTCTGATCCAGCCTTCCTCGCTGGAATATGCCTCTATCCACGCGTGGTAGGCAGGCCCCGCGTAGCCTATGACCAGCTTGGTGGGCACGTCCCGCGCCCTGAGCATGGCCGCCGTCAGCACGGCGTAGTCGAAGCATATGCCCTTCTTCGTCCTGAGGGTCTCATCTATGGAAGGCAGGTAGCCGGGTCCTACCGTCGCCGCTTTTTCAAAATCGTATTCGATGTTGGAAATCACGTAGTCGTATATGTCCTCGATGGTCTCCACCACGCCGCCGGCCTCGCTGGTCAGCTCGGCGCCCACGGCTATCGCCTCGTTGCCCGCGTTGAATTCCACGAATTGGTTGGGGTACAGGAACGGCAGGAACTCGTCCGAAAGGCTGACCTGGATTTCCTGGGAGAAAATGGCGGCGTACTGGTCCTGAAACACGTTCTCCCAGAGGCTGACCGCGTAATCGCCGTCGCCGCAGGAGAGAGGTATCACTATGAAGCCGTCGTTTTCGACGATGGAATACTGGTACTGGACGCCCGAGACTTCCACCAGAACCTTGACCATGGTGGGGGCAATGAAGGATTTCGCGCAGATATACCCCGATGAGGCGTTGGAATAGTCTAAAACGGCCTTCTCGTTCTTGACGGCCTCTATCTCGGGGGACTCAGGGACGAGGATGCCCGCTGACCTGTCCACGGGCGGCCTGTCCGCGGGCGGCCGGGCGGCGGCTCTGGAGGCGTTCCCCGAGCCGCCGCTGTCCGTGCAACCGACAAGGCACAATACCATAATCGCCGCGAAGCAAACCATCATATTGAGCTTGATAACCGCCCTCATTCTCTAACTACCCTCCGTGTTCCCGCGAAACCGCGCCGCGCCCGCCTATTTCCCCTGGACGCGCGCGACCGTCCCGCGGAACCGCGACGGCCCAAGTTCCCCCTAAGACCGCCGCGCCCCATGCTGGAGCATCGCCGCGGCCTAAGGTGCGCCTAAGGCCGCGGAAACCATGGCTTTGCCCAACTGACACCAGTTTTTTGGGCTCGCGGCGCCGCCCTATCCGCTTCTGCTTCCGAGGCGGCGGCGCGTATAGCAATAATTTATACCTATTATTCGCCGGATTTCCCGGCCAAGTTATTTACCGTGTTAATGAACAACGCGCCCCTACCTGCGGAGCGTCCCCCACGCGGCGCCGATCCTCACGGCATCCCGCGCGGCTTGGTTTCCAAAACATCTTATGCCGCATCACCCCTTCCCAAAACGTTCAATCATATCGACCCGCGAAAGACCCCTAGCCTAACGGCGGGCGACATATGCCGCTCCCGAGCGCCGGCCGACGCCGCCAAGGACGAGGGCCGCTCCGAAAACGGCGCTAGCGTGGCCGGGCCTACCGCCCTAACGCCACGACCGTCGGAATGGCTGCTATCCCCTCATCCCCCCTTTCTGCCGCCTCCCTGGTCAGGAGGCGCCCGCGCCCGCTCCCCAAGCCGGGCGTCTCTCACGCGCCGCGGCCCTGCCCCGCCGAAAACATCCGGCAGGCAGCCGCGCCGCCAATTCCCTCACGCTGACGCGAACCTTTGATAGCGGCCGCGGCGCGTGACAGGAATCACGCGTCGCGGCGTCGTAAGGATTAAACTATGTTCGCTAAACCATATTCAAATTATATCTTATCGCCAAGTAATCGTCAAGAAAAATATTAAATGTTTGGGTTGGTTTTATCG
>JAIRPE010000061.1 GCA_031257175.1 Eubacteriales Family XIII. Incertae Sedis bacterium
GCGCTCGGCTCAGCCGTGCTCGACCCCGCAGGCTCCACTGGAGCCTGCGGCCCTCACGGGTTCAAATCCCGCCGTCCGTCTGCGTTTTCACTCTTTAGATGTACCTATTTGCTCAATGATTTTTGGCGGAGGAGGAGGGATTTGAAAGCCTTGCGCGCAAGTCTTCCGGTCTGCGCTCGGCTCAGCCGTGCTCGACCCCGCAGGCTCCACTGGAGCCTGCGGCCCTCACGGGTTCAAATCCCGCCGTCCGTCTGCGTTTTCACTCTTTAGATGTACCTGTTTGCTCAATGATTTTTGGCGGAGGAGGAGGGATTTGAACCCTCGAAACGCTTTCGGCGTTTACCCGCTTTCCAGGCGAGCGCCCTAAGCCGTGCTAGGCGACTCCTCCATTATTCGTGACTAAAAAAGAAAGGCCACCGCGTTAACGAGCTACAGAATGCTGTGTAGTAGTAATTCTTATTCGGCTCGCAAAGCGGCGCTATTATAAAATACCATATATCACGGGAAATATCAAGCCAAACCTGGCTTTAGTCACCAAAACGTAACACGGGAGCGCGCTATCCCATGACCTGCCGCTGTTCTCGATCTATGGCGTTACCGATGCCATCCTCGTTTGATTCCAAGCGCATAACAGGCAAAATCCGCGGGTGTCGCGGATTTTGCCTCGAGTATGAAGGAATATTAAATGATCTCAACTGACCATTTAAGCGAATTAAGCGAACGACCTTTGCGGTCTTGTCTTATACTCTGACAGTATATCGGCGCGAAGGCGCGAAAGTTTAACGTCTGCGCCCGTCCGCCCTCCAGCGGCCTCATGCCTTCAGCGCGCGCAGCGTCGCTTCAGCCATCCCATCCACGCGGACTACCTCTTTGTGCCGTATCTCCTTGGTCTCGAGATTCTTCAATCCGTCCGGCACGCGGACGCCGGTCTTCTCGTGCAGTCTCCTTATGTTCTCAAAACCGTCCTCGTCGGTATCCAAGCCTATGGCGTCGGCCACGCTGTCGGCGAATTTATACGCGCTGGCCGTAGACACTACGAGCGTCGGCGTTTCGTCGCCTGAAGCCTCCCGGTATTCGTCGTACACGGCATAAGCCACCGCCGTATGCGTGTCCATCAGATAACCTTCCTCCTCGTAGAGCTTGCCTATGGAATCGTTCGTCCGTCTCACGTCAGCGAAACCGCCGTAAAAATCCTTGAGCCCGTCTCGGATCCGCGCTCCGACCTCATATCTGCCTGCGGAGTCCAAGTCACGCATCAGCGCGGAAACCGCGCGTGGATCGTCACCTGAAAGATGGTACAGCAACCTTTCCAGGTTACTGGAAACTAAAATGTCCATGGAAGGCGAATTCGTGACGTAAAACTCGCGGTTCGCGTCGTAAACCCCATCGTTTATGAAATCCGTCAGCACGTTGTTCTTATTTGACGCGCAAATCAGCTTCTTAACGGGCACTCCCATGCGTTTGGCGTAGTACGCAGCCAGAATATTGCCGAAATTCCCGGTCGGCACCGCCACGTTCACGGGTTCGCCGCCCTTCACCGCGCCGAGTTCCAAAAGCTTCATGTACGCGTAGACATAGTAAGCCGTCTGGGGAATAAGCCTGCCTATATTGATGGAATTCGCGGAAGAAAGCCGATAGCCTTTCTCGGACAGCCTCACGGCCAGCGCCTCGTCATTGAAAATTTTTTTCACGCCCGACTGAGCGTCGTCAAAATTACCGCGAATGCCGAAAACGTGCGTGTTTTTGCCCGTTTGCGTCACCATCTGTCGCTCCTGCACCTGGCTCACCCCGTTCTTGGGGTAGAACACTATGATTTCCGTGCCAGGCACGTCCGAGAAACCCTCCAAAGCCGCCTTTCCCGTATCTCCCGAGGTGGCGGTGAGGATCGCGACGCGCTTCCCTTCTTTTTCCTTCTTCATGGCAATGGTGAGCAGATACGGCAGAATAGCCAGCGCCATGTCCTTGAACGCGGCTGTCCTGCCGTGATAAAGTTCCAAAAAATACGCTTTCTTCGTCTTCACCAACGGCACAATGTCGGGAGCCTCAAATTTCGAGTCATATGCCCCGCCCACGCATTTTGCGATCTCTTCATCGTCGAAATCCGGCAAAAACGCCTTCAACACTTGAAAAGCCACGTTCTGGTAGGGGCTTCCTATTTTTCGTTCCGGCTTGAACGGCAACTTTGGCAGCTTTTCGGGCACGAACAACCCTCTGTCCTTTGCTATGCCCTGAATTATAGCCGCCGCGCCGCGTTTTCGCTCGTCGCCGCCTCTCGTGCTGACATATTCCAGCATTGCGTTCTCCAAAATTCCGGCAATCTTCAGGCGAAAAAACACGAACGACGTTTCGACGCCTGTTTTCAGATCCCTTTAACTTAGCTCCTGCATGAGGATGAGCTTTTCGTCAAAATAATGCCACGCGTTCATGGTAATGCCCTTGAACCCCGTGTCGCCCCTTATCAGTTCCAGCATCTCCTGGTAGTCTCCTGTCAGCGCGGACGACATGGCCGTGAAATCATCGGACTGTTTCAGCCGCTCTTCGTCCGTCAATCCTCTCGTCCTCTTGTTTACCTCCAGCGTCAGCTTGTTGCCCGACGCCGCCACCGTGACCTTGGCCCCGGCGCCAAAATATTCCTCCAGCAGTCCGGTCAAATCCGCGCCTTTGGCGCTCACCCACTTTCTGAGCGCCGTCTCAGCGGTCTGAGGTTCTCTGAGCGCGTTCAGACTGGCCGGGAAAGAACCTATGTACACCGCACGGTTTTCCGCGTCCCATTCCACGTCCTTTCCTAGCGCCTCGGAAACCGCCCGCACAGGCAGATATGTCGTGCCGCTCACGATGAACGGCTCTACCTTGTCGCCCTTAACGTCCTTAGGTTCTATCGGTTTACCGTCCACGTATATCTTAATGTTGGCATACGTCGCGTTAAGCTGGAACGTCCCCACGGAAGCGTGAACCGCCCCCGCAACGCTGAATACGACGGCTGCGGCCAAAAATCCGATAGCGATGCCTTTCAGCTTTTCGGTATTCATCCATTACCTCCGACACGCAAGACGGCGGCCAACCTAAACACTTGGCGGCGCGCCGTTTTTCTAGAGCGTCACGAACTAGAGTATACCACATTCCAGGCGATAAGTAAACACCGCCGGCCACGGGCCTATCCGTTCAGCAACGCCCTTAACCCCTCATCGAACGGCGGGCGAATCACTCCTTTTTCCGTCACTATGGCGGTTATATGTTCATGAGCCGTGACGTCGAAGGCCGGGTTCCAAACCTTGACTCCCGACGGAGCGAGCGGTTTTTTATACCACAGCGAGCGCACCTCTTCCCCGTCCCTGATCTCAATAGGTATGTCGTCGCCCGAACGGGCGCCCATGTCTATAGTTGACGTGGGCACGAACATGTAAAAGGGGACGTTATACGCCTTGGCCAATACCGCCAATCCCGCAGTCCCTATTTTGTTGGCCCCGTCACCATTGGCCGCCATGCGGTCGCAACCGACGAGCGCCGCGTCGATCCAACCGTTTTTCATGGCCGCCGCCGCCATGTTGTCGCATATGAGGGTCACATCGGCGCCGGATTTCAAAAGCTCCCAAGCCGTGAGCCGCGCGCCTTGCAGCAGCGGTCTTGTTTCGTCCACGAACACCTTAAAGCCATAGCCTCGTTTTTGGCCCAGATGAACGGGAGACAGCGCCGTTCCGTAGCGGGACGTGGCTAAAGCGCCCGCGTTGCAGTGGGTCAGCAGGCACATCCCTTCGCGCAGCAGGCTCAACCCATGCTCTCCCATCGCCATGCAGGCATTCTCGTCCTCCTGTCTGATTCGCAGAGCTTCGTCCAGCAAAGACTCCAACAGGATATCCAAAGGCGGCCTCGGATCAGGCGGCGCGCCCCCCGCATCCGACGACAGTCCGTGAAGCGTGGCGCTAAAACGGCTTTCCATCCTGTTTAAAGCCCAAAAGAGATTGACGGCGGTGGGTCTTGATTTTGACAGAAATTCCTTTGCCGACCTGAATTCAGCCTCAAATTCAGGCAAACTCGTGACGGCGGTATTTCTAAGAGCGACGTACAGCCCCAACGCCGCAGCCACGCCTATAGCCGGAGCCCCTCGAACTTGCAGGCTTTTTATCGCGAAAAAAACATCCTCCAAGGAATTCAACTCAATATACCGTTCCTCGCCCGGCAAGAGAGTCTGGTCAAGAATAGTAAATTTGCCGTCTTCAAACTTTATAGGCATGACGTCATCTGTCACGTCGTTTCTCAATGGACGCATTTTTGCTTCCTCCCAGGCGCTCCGTTCTAGCGGAGACGATGCAAGCCTTCCCTTTTCATCCCCGTTTCAGCCTATTATTACATTATATCGGTTTAGTTCCAAAAGATCATCACAATTTCGCTGCGGCGACGCCGTTTAATACCAATCCGCACTTAATACTAATCCGCACTTAGAATGTTGCCTTGGAGCGGATTGGCAGATGCCATCTTCCAAACTCCCGCCTAATAATTTTGGACGGGAGTTAAAAGAGATAAGCATAAGGGTTCCGCGAGCGCCTCGGTCATAGACAAGCTCATCGACGGCATATTCCTTCGAACGGCGGTTGCATTGCCTATATCCATGAAGTATAATATTCCTATTGAAGGCAAATAACGTGCGATCCCGTCCCTCCCCTTTCGGGCCTGCTGAAGGCTTGGGCGCGGGCGGGCGGGGGGCGTTGCCGTCAGTTTTGCCCTGCTCGGCGCAAGCCGCGCCTGAGGCGCGTTTATCCGTTATGCCTGGCGTCGAGGCGTTTTTTTTTAAAGAGGGGGGCTTTTGGCGCGGCCGCGGGGCCGCGGGAGGCGAATATGCGAATTAGCGACGAATTGATAGGGTATATCTGCGAATTGTCCAGGCTGGAGCTTTCGGAGGACGAAAAGGAGGGCCGAAAGAAGGATTTGACGGATATTTTGGATTATATGGACAAGCTGAACGAGCTTGACACCAGGGGGCTGCCGGAGATGACGCACCCCTTCGACGCGGCGAACCGCTTCAGGGAGGACGCGCCCGCGAACGGCGACAGGCGGCAGGAGATGCTGGCCAACGCGCCTGACAGGAAGGGCGATTTCTTCAAGGTGTTCAAGACGGTGGAATAGGAGGCGCGCGTGGACGACATCAGGAGCATGACCGCCCTGGAGCTGGGCGGGGCTATACGGGCCGGGACGGTGGGCTGCGCCGAGGCGGCCAGGGCCTATCTGGACGCGGTGAAGGAGTTTGACGGGGACATAGGCGCGTACATAAGCGTTTTCGAGGATGAGGCTTTGGCCGAGGCGGAAGAGGCGCAGCGGCGCCTGGCGGCGGGGGGCTTAGGCGACAGCCCGCTTTTCGGCGTCCCTACGGCGGTGAAGGACGTGATTTGCGTCAAGGGGCGGCGCACCACGGCGGCCTCGAAGATGCTGGACGGCTTCAAGCCGCCCTACGACGCCCACGTGGCGGAGCGGCTGGCCGCGGCGGGGGCGGTGATGCTGGGCAAGCTGAACCTGGACGAGTTCGCCATGGGCGGCTCCACGGAGACGTCTTATTACGGCGTCACGCGGAACCCCTGGGATCTGTCCAGGGTGTCGGGCGGTTCCTCGGGCGGTTCTGCGGCGGCGGTGGCGGCGGGGCTGGCGCCTTACGCGCTGGGCTCGGACACGGGCGGCTCCATCAGGCAGCCCAGCGCTTTCTGCGGTGTGACGGGGATAAAGCCCACCTACGGCAGCGTGTCCCGCTACGGGCTTTTGGCCTACGCCTCATCCCTGGACCAGATAGGGCCTATCGGCAGGGACGTGTGGGACTGCGCGGCGGCGCTGGCGGCCATTTCGGGCAAGGACCGGAGGGACAGCACCTCCGTCATGGAGGCGCCCTTCGATTTCTCGGGCGTCCGCGAGGGGGCGGAGGCGGCGGTGTCCCTGGGGACGCCTTATCGGGGGTTCAAGGTGGCGCTGCCGAAGAATTATTTCGACGCGGGGCTTTCCGAGGACGTGAAGGCGGCCACCCTGGGCGCGGCCCGCGAGATGGAGCGGTTGGGGGCGGACGTGGAGGAGACGGGGATACCGCTTCTGGAGTACGCCGTGCCCGCCTACTACATCATCGCCTGCGCCGAGGCCAGCTCGAATTTGTCCCGTTACGACGGGGTAAAGTACGGATTCCGCTCGGAGAAGGCGGAGGACGTGCTGGGGGTGTACTACAAGTCGCGCAGCGAGGGCTTCGGCACCGAGGTGAAGCGGCGCGTCATGCTGGGCTCCTTCGTGCTTAGCTCAGGGTACTTCGACGCCTACTACAAGAAGGCGCTGCAGGTCAGGGGGCTTATCAAGAGGGCCTTCGACGAGGTTTTGGGCAAATATGACTTCATATTGAGCCCGGTCAGCCCGACCGTGGCTTATAAGATAGGCGGGCAGATAGAGGACCCGCTGGCCATGTACATGGCGGATATCTACACTGTGTCGCTGAACCTGGCGGGACTGCCGGGGGTGGCCCTGCCCTGCGGCTTCGGCGAGGGGGGGATGCCGGTGGGCATGCAGCTCATCGGTGGGGCGTTCTCCGAGCCGTTGCTGGTCAAGGCGGCGGGGATTTGGCAGAGCGTGACGGATTATCACAAGAAAAGGGCGAAGGTGCTTGGAAATGGAATATGAAATAGTGATAGGGCTTGAAGTCCACGTGGAGCTGTCCACGAAAACCAAGATATTCTGCGGTTGCGGCACCGAGTTCGGGGGTGAGCCGAATTCCCGCGTCTGCCCCGTGTGCCTGGGGATGCCCGGCAGCCTGCCCGTGCTGAACGAGAAGGTGGTGGAGAAGGCGGTCATGGCCGGGCTGGCCATGAATTGCGAGATTTCCTCCAGGAATCTGTTCGACAGGAAGAATTATTTCTACCCTGACTTGCCCAAGGATTATCAGATTTCCCAGCTATACCATCCCATTTGCAGGAACGGGTGGGTGGATTTGGACATGGGCTCATACGCGAAGCGGGTGGGCATACACGAGATACATATGGAGGAGGACGCGGGGAAGCTGGTCCACGACGGCTCGGGCAGCCTCATCGACTACAACAGGTGCGGGGTGCCGCTCATCGAGATAGTGTCGGAGCCTGACATGGGCGGGGCGGACGAGGTGGCGGCGTTTTTGGAGAGGCTGCGTGAGATGCTGGTCTACATGGACGTGTCCGACTGCAAGATGCAGGAAGGCTCCATGCGGGCGGACGTGAATCTTTCCGTGCGCCCCGCAGGCTCGGAGGAGTTGGGGACGCGGACGGAGACCAAGAACATGAATTCCGTGAAGGCCATACGGCGGGCCATAGAGTTCGAGGCCAGGCGGCAGATAGGGATTTTGGAGGGGGGAGGGCGCGTGGTGCAGGAGACGCGGCGTTGGGACGACGACAAGGGCGAGAATTACGCCATGCGCTCGAAGGAGAACGCCCAGGACTACAGGTATTTCCCCGACCCCGACTTGGTGCCCGTGGATGTGTCGGAGGCCTGGGTGGCGGCCATCAGGCAGGGGCTGCCCGAGATGGCGGAGGCGAAGCGGCGGCGTTACGTGGAGGCTTTTGGGATCAATGAGCGGCTGGCCGCGGTTTTGACGGCGAGCCGGAACATGGCGGAGCTTTTTGAGAGGACGGCGGAGCTGTCGGGGAACCCCAGGGAGGCGGCTAACTTGGTTTCGGGGGAGATATTGCGCCTGGTCAAGGAGAGCGGCGCCGACCCCGACAAGACGTCTGTGGACGCGGAGAAGCTGGCGGCGGTCATACGCATGGTGGACGAGGGGCGCGTGAACAGGACGGCGGGGAAGGCGGCCGTGGAGGCGGTGTTCCGCCGGGACGCCGACCCTGAGGCGTTCGCCCTGGAGCAGGGGCTTCTGACGGTGCGGGACGACTCGCTGTTGGATGAGGCCGTGGCTGCGGCCATAAAGGAGAACGCCAAGTCCGTGGAGGACTATCGGGGCGGCAAGGAGAAAGCCTTCGGATTTTTGGTGGGCCAGGTGATGAGGGCTTTGAAGGGCCAGGGGAACCCCCAGGACGTGAACGAGAGGCTTAAGCGGGCTTTGGGCGCGTCGGGCGCCATCGGCGCGGGAGGCGGCGCCAAAGCCGCGCCCGGCGCGGGCGGCACGGAACCACTGGACGGGAAGGCCGACGGCGGCGCGGCCAGGGCCGACGAGGGGGAGCCCAAGGGCGGCAAGGCCAAGGCGGGCGCGGATCAGAAGGGCTCCAGGGCCGCCCGCAAGGACACGGCGGCCGAGCGGGCGGCTAAGGAGGCGAGGGCCGACGGGGAGGGGGCTGACGGGAGGCCGCCGCTTCGGGAGTCGGGGCGCTACAGGAGCGTGACCTGCGCGGGGCTGTCCACGGGGCACGTGGGGACGGAGGCGCGGCTGGCGGGCTGGATCGGCTCCATACGCAACCACGGCGGCGTGGCGTTCATCGACCTGCGCGACCACTATGGGGTGACTCAGGTGGTGGTGAGCGAGGAGCAGCTGGCCGGCCTGTGCAAGGAGAGCGTCATTTCCGTCCTGGGCAGGGTCACGCTCAGGGACGAGGAAACGGTGAACCCGAAGATCGCCACCGGCAAGGTGGAGCTGCGGGCGGATTCCATAGAGATACTGTCCGTGAGCAAGGGCAGCCTGCCCTTCGAGGTGGACGCCTCCACGGACACGCGGGAGGATTTGCGGCTGAAGTACCGCTATCTGGATCTGCGCAACCCCAAAGTCCACGCCAACATCGTGCTGAGGGCGGACGTCATCCGCTTTTTGCGGCAGGAGATGGAGGCAATGGGATTTTTGGAGGTGCAGACCCCCATATTGGCCAATTCCTCCCCCGAGGGGGCGCGGGACTACCTGGTGCCCAGCAGGAAGCACAAGGGCATGTTTTACGCCCTGCCCCAGGCGCCGCAACAGTTCAAACAGTTGCTGATGGTATCGGGATTTGACAGATATTTCCAGATAGCGCCCTGTTTCAGGGACGAGGACGCGCGGCTTGACCGCTCTCCCGGAGAGTTTTACCAACTGGATTTCGAGATGTCCTTCGCCACCCAGGAGGACGTGTTCGCGGTGGCGGAGCGGGTTCTGACGGCGGTGTTCCGCCGTTTTTCGGACAGACGGGTCGCGGAGCCGCCTTTCGTCAGGATACCCTTCGCGGAGGCTATGCTGAAGTACGGCACGGACAAGCCTGACCTGCGCAATCCCCTGCTGATACAGGATTTGTCGGCGTTTTTCGCCGAGGTGGATTTCGCGCCCTTCCGAGGGAGGACGGTGCGGGCCATACGCGCCCCCCACGCGGCGGGGCAGCCCAAGTCTTTCTTCAAGTCCATGGAGGAGTTCGCTTTGGGCATAGGCATGAAGGGGCTGGGCTACATCACCGTGAAGGAGGACATGGGCTATAAAGGCCCCATTGACAAGTTCCTCTCCGAGGGGCAGCGGGCCGAGATAGCGGGGCTGGCGGGGTTGGCGCCCGGAGACGTGCTGTATTTCATCAGCGACGAGGAAGAGGCGGCGGCGAAGTTCGCGGGGCAGATAAGGACGGAGCTGGGGCGCAGGCTGGGGCTGATAAGGCGGGACGCCCACGAGTTCTGTTTTATCACGGATTTCCCCATGTACGAGCTGAACGAGGATACAGGGCAGGTGGATTTCACCCACAACCCCTTCTCCATGCCCCAGGGGGAGATGGACGCCCTGCTGAACAAGGACCCCCTGGAGATAATGGCCTGGCAGTACGACATCGTGTGCGACGGCGTGGAGCTTTCCTCAGGGGCGGTGCGGAACCACAGGCCCGACGTGATGGTGAAGGCCTTTGAGATAGCGGGCTATTCCGAGGACGACGTGCGGGAGAAGTTCGGGGCGCTGTTCAACGCCTTCCAGTACGGCGCGCCGCCCCACGCGGGGATGGCGCCTGGGGTGGACAGGATAGTCATGCTGCTCACGGGTGAGGAGAACATACGCGAGGTCATAGCCTTCCCGCTGAACAGCAACGCCCAGAATCTGATGCTGGGGGCGCCCGGCGAGGTGTCGGAGCAGCAGCTCAGGGACGTGCATATAAAAGTAAGGTGACGGCAGGTCGGGGCCGCTCCTGCGGGGGCGGCTCGCCGAGCCTGAATCTGGGTTTATTGTTCCGCCGACTAAATGTTGCGCTTAAACCACTTCAGCGAGGATTTTTTCTGTCGGACAAGGCGACGGGTTCCGTTGATAATGGTAGTATCAGCGGGTTCCGCCCACGCGAGGCCACGCAGCCCGACGGAAAAAAGATCGGCGAATGCGCAATGTTTAGTTGGCGGAGCGATAATTATCTTTTTTTTTAAATTCCGCCCAATATTAATGGGCGGGCGTCGGAATACAGAAGCAAAATTGTGAAATTAAGGAATCTATGGAATTCGCTTTCTTTTTGACAGGAATTATTATATAATGTTGTTGAGAGACCGGAACTTTCCGAAACCTCGGCCAGGGGGCCGCACGGCGGCATGGGCGGGCTTTCGGGGGGATGGGTTGCGGGCCGTGGCCGTCCGCGAGTTTTCGTGGCGGCGCGCGGCTGTTGGCGTTTCAGTTGTCTGTTCTAACGTTGTTATTGTTATTATTGCGTATTGTCGAGTTGGGTTATTGGCATCATTGGCGTTGTGGAAAGGAGAGATTGTCATGAATCGGAGCAGGAAGCGAGCTTTGGCTTTCGTGATGTCCTTACTGATACTCTTCCCCGCGTTTCCGGCGACCGTTTTTTCCGATGAGCCCGGGATGGCCGGGACGGCGGCTTCGGACACTCCTGCGGAGGCCGTCGGTTCGGGTTCGGAGGTCGTGGAGCCCTCGGAAGCGGAGGGGGCGGCGTTGGGGGATGACGTTGTTTCAGGAAGCCTTACGGAGTTATACCAGTTAATTCGGGAGGCCCCTTCAGACGACGGCGCCGCGGCTGAGGACGCGGAGGACGCGGCGTCCGTCCTCGGGGGCGACGGCCTTTCTGAGGAAGGCGGCCTGGCGGAGGGCGACGCGGATGATGAGTTCTTGAGCGTGGCCGCGCTGGGCGCGGAGCCTTTTGGCGGGGAGTTCCAGACCTTTGACGCGGCCCTGTGGCAGGTGTCCTTCGTGGCCCCCGACGGCGTGAGGGCGCCTTCGCCCCAGGCGGTGGCTGAGGGCGGCCTGGCGGAGAACCCGGGCAGACTGCCTTTGCCTGCGGATAACGGCGATTCCAGGTATGTGTCGTTCTTGGGCTGGTATCTCGACGACGACCCTTCGCCTGAGGACGCCCCCTATGATTTCGACTCCCCTGTGACGGGGGATTTGACGCTTTACGCGGCGTACAGCAAATACTGGCTGGCATCGTTTTTGACCTCGCCCGCCATATCGACCCCTTCAGGGGGCGGGGTGTTCCACACGGAGCGGGCGGAGACGGGCCGGAGGGTGACGTCCGCGGGCGCCGTGGCGGCCTACGCGGCGGAGCCCCATTCCCCCGTGACGGGCTGGGAGGTCTATGAGGACGGCGTCGGCTGGCGGGATTTTGATTTCGACGAGGGAATCACGGAGGACATCTTCCTGCGGCCCGTCATTTCCCACTACGTGTATTTTATTTCGGACGGGGCGCAGATATCCTCCGAGCTTGTCAGGCACGGGGGCGCGGCTACGGAACCTGAGCCCCTCACGAAAGGGGGCTACGTTTTCGGCGGCTGGGCGCTCGCCTCGCCCAACGGGCCGCAGTATTATTTCGACGAGCCCGTGACGGAGAGCCTGAGCCTCTACGCCTCCTGGACGGGGGGGAAGGCGCGGCTCGAGGTGAATTTCTGGGTCGAGAAGCCGAACATCACGTCCGCGGGCGTGGCGGACCCCGCCCAGGACATGCGGTATTTCAATATTTTCGCCAGCGAGACCTACTATATCACCGCAGGGGCGGTAATAGACGCCGCTTTCGCCAGGGCGCTGGCGGAGCCGGCGCCTGCGGGGATGCCCGGGTATTTCGCCTACAGGGACACGGTTGAGGGGTTTTCGGTCTCTTATCCCGGCGGGGACGGTTCCGCCGTGCTGGATTTGTTTTATGGCAGGAAGAGTTATCGGGTGGAGTTCAGGTTGCTTGAAAGCAATAGCAGCATGACTATCGGAGGGGGGACTTACTCTCCCCGTTCCGCGTTGTACAGCATAAGCGCTAAAATCGGCGATAGCATCTCCGAAGTATGGCCCTTCAAAAACGCCGTGTTTACAAAAGGCGGCGCTATAATAGCCTTTAGGGGATGGTATCCTGACATTCCTAACCCAGGTATGCCCGCCACGGACGACCTTTTTTTCAGACAAGTGGACTGGCTTACCGAAGATGTGGTTGACCTCGCAATCCCGACTACAGTCTTATATTGGATTGGGAACGTGCCCGGGCTTAACCCAACGCATACTTTAAGCTATTACTTCGAAAGCCCCATAGGCAACGTGAGCGGCGCCATTCTTTGCGACGGGAAATACTATATCAAGGATGAGACGCTGTCTGGCACGGTAACTAAACCGCTCATGCTAGTCCCGGCCCTAATCCAAAAAATCCCAGGCTACATAAGCCCCGCGACCGCGGTCTCGGGCGTAGTGGAAGACGGGGCGTTCATAAAAGCCCAGGACCTGGACCTCCTGAACCAATGCTTCTTCTACGACCTGGAGCCCGTCACCCACAAACTCATACTGAACTACATGGGCGGGACTCCCGCCCCGGGCGCCCCGACGGGCAACGCGCTCCACCTCAGCCCAGGCGCCCCGATAATAGCCAGCCTGGCGCCCTACCCGACCCCCACCAGGACTGACGACGGGGGGACGGTTCGGGCGTTCAGCCACTGGAGCTACTATGAAGGCGGCGCCGAAACCGTCCTGACGGCTGGCGCCCTCATGCCCGACCACGCGCTGACCCTGTACGCATCCTATGAGGACGAGGCCGCCCACGAGGCGCTGAACGTGTACGCCTACGACGGCCTGCCCCCCGGCGGAGCCACAGCGGGCTCCCTCCAGGCGCCCTACGGCTCCATCCTGGACATGTCCGCCCTGCCCTACGCGCTGGGGCAGCCCCATCCCACCGACCCTTCCCTGGGATTTTTGATGGGCTGGAAGGTGGAAAAGAACGGCGAGCTGGTCTGGTACAACTTCGGGGATCCCGTCACCCGCGACCTGCGGCTCTACGCCGTATGGCGCCAAAAGACGGAGTTTTACAAGGTCGTGTACCGCTCTATCGACCCCAACGTCCAGGGCGCCCTGCCCTCGGACTACCTCTTCTACGCCGCAGGCACGGAAGCCAGGGTGAAATATAACCTCACCCCCGGCGGCCTCAGCCACGTCTCGGGCTGCGCCTTCATAGGCTGGCGCATAGCCGACGGCGGCCTCACCCCCGGCGGCGTCATTTACTATGAAGGAACCATACTCACCCTGGACGCGGCCGCGCTGGCCAAGGCGGCCCAGGGCCTGGACGGCTGGAAGGAAATCGTCCTGACGCCTGTGTTCGCCGCGCCCGCGCCGCCCTCAGAGCCTCCCCCCGTGGAGCCGCCCGAGCCACCCGACCTGGGCGCGCTGGTGGAAGTCGCGCCCTACGTCGGCTATTACGACGCGCTGTTCCATTCGGTGACGGTGACATATTCGGGCGTAGGGCAGCCTGTGGTGGAGTACCGCGTGGCCACGGGCGCCGCCTGGGACGCCGCTAACCCCCTCTACAGAGACGTGGCGCTCAACGCCTCGTCGCAGGCCGTTTCCTATCCGGTCTGGGTGCGGGTGGAGGTGGAAGGCTACGCGCCCTTCCTCACCCTCTCGTCCGTGACCATATCTCCGGCCGCCCTGTACGTGAAGGCGCCCAGCGCCAGCGTTTCCAGAGGCTCTTACCCGCCGAACGACTGGACCGTGACCTACGCGGGCTTCGTCGGGGGCGAGGGGCCATCCGCCCTGAGCGGCGCCGCGTTGATAACCGTGCCTGCCTTCGTGTTCAACACGGCGGGTACTTTCCGTGTGGACGCCTACGGGCTCAGTTCGGCCAATTACGCCATAACTTACCTGTCGGGCCTGCTGACGGTGCGCGGCGGGTACATCCCTCCCGACCCCACCGACCCCGGTGACGGCATAGTGCCGGGAGGCGGCGGCGATGAGGAGCCGCCCGGCGGAGGCGGGGAAGAGCCCGGCGGGGAAACCAGCGGCGGGGCCGTGGACATACCGCCCACCCAGCCGCCGTTGACGCCCCCCATAGACGTGCCCGCGGAGCCCACGCCCACCCAGCCGCCGCCCGTGAGGCCCCCCGTGAAGCCGCCCGTGGTCATCACGCCCGAGCAGCCGCCGACGGAGCCTCCCGTGGTCACGCCCGTGGAGCCCCCCGTAGTCACGCCCGTGGAGCCGCCCCCCATCACCATCCCGTCCGAGCCGCCCCCCTTGGCAGGCGGCGGGGCCTGGGCCTTGCTGAACCTGATATTGGCCATCCTGGGCGCCCTGACGGCGCTGGTCTTGCTGGTAACGGCCTTCTTCCGCAAGCGCGAGGACGAGCAGGAGCGCAGCAAAGAATACAGCCGCCAGGCCGCCCCAAGCGGCTCCGCGCCGCAGGAAGAGCAGGAGCGGCGCGAGCGGAGGCTGCGGGCGCTCTGGAGGACGCTGGGCATCATCTGCGGCATACTGGGGCCCATAGTGTTCATCCTGACCGAGGACATGCGCCTGCCCATGATTTTCACCGACAGATGGACGCTTCTGATGGTGGTCATAGACCTGGCCGTGGCCCTGTTCACCTGGCTGACCTACAAGAGGAACCGCGACGACAGGGAATACGACGAGCGCGGCGGCAACTTCCAGTTCGCCGGGAAATAACACCCATCCGCATTCAAGCGGATTAGCAGCCGATATACCCCGCCCCCGCCCAAAATTTTGAGCGGGGGCGGGAAAAGGATAAGCGTAAGGCAAAGAATAGAAAATAATACCGAGCCATCGAGGCGCCTCGTCGATCCAACGGCGGGGCGCCTCGTCATAGCAGGCCCGCCCCCCCATCCCCATGGCCGCCACGTCAGTGCGGGCCCGACCCGCAATCCCCCGTCCCCCCACGCCGCCGCGGGCCCGCCCCCCAATCCCCCTGCCCCCCACG
>JAIRPE010000099.1 GCA_031257175.1 Eubacteriales Family XIII. Incertae Sedis bacterium
CGCCGCCCAAAACAGCCCTGGGCCCCCTAGGCCGGGCCGCCGTCGGCCTCTTGCCTCTCTCCCATGTTCTTCCGCGCCGTGGCCATCATCAGCTTAATCCTGTTGAGCTGGTTCACGTCGCTGGCGCCCGGGTCATAATCTATGGCCACCACGTTAGCCAGCGGGTTGTACCTGCGCAGCGCCTTCATCATGCCCTTGCCCGTTATGTGGTTCGGCAGGCAGGCGAAAGGCTGCAGGCACACTATGTTCTCCACCCCGCTGTCCAGAAGCTCCACCATCTCCCCCGTGAGCAGCCAGCCCTCGCCGCATTGGTTGCCCAGGGAAAGTATCTTTTCGGCCTTTCCCGCCAGTTCCTCTATGGTCAACGGCCCGTGGAAGCGCCCGCTCCTGTCCAGCGCCTCCCTGGCCGCGCCCCTGTATCGCTCCACCACCTTGATGGCCATGCTGTTGGCGGCCATGACGCCGTATTTGCCCGAGAGCTTTTTGTAATTGTACCGCTTGCTGTGCATACCGTACAGGAAGAAGTCTATCAGATCCAGCACCACGGCCTCGCCGCCCTCCCTCTCGATAATGCCCACTATGTCGTTGTTGGCGGTGGGGTGGTACTTCACCAATATCTCCCCCACCACGCCCACGCGGGGCTTTTTCACGTCCAGCAGCGGGACGCGGTCGAAGTCTCCCACCATCTCGCCCACCCAGCGGCTGAAGGCGCGCCTGCCCATGGAGCCCGCGTTCTTCTTGAAATGCTCCGCCCATCGCTCCGCCAGCCTGTCCACGGCGCCGGGTTCCGCCTCGTAGGGCCTGGTTCTGTAGACCACGCGCATCATCACGTCCCCCACGATGAGCGCCATGAGCGCCTTCTCCAACAGCAGGGGCGTGAACCTGAATCCCGGATTCTTCTCCAGCCCGGCCATGTTGGCCGAGACCACGGGCACCTGCTCCATCTTCAGCTGCCTCAGCGCCTTCCTCAGCAACGCCACGTAATTGCTGGCGCGGCAGCCTCCGCCCGTCTGGGACATGAACACCGCCGTCTTGGACAAATCGCATTCCCCTGACTTCAGGTAGGATATGATTTGCCCCAAGGACACGATGGTGGGGTAGCAGACGTCGTTGTTGATGTACCTCAGCCCCTCGTCCACCGCGTGGACGTCCACGGGCGGCAGCAGCTTCGTGTCGTAGCCGCAATGGTTCAGAACCGGCTCGAGGAATTGGAAATGCACGGGGGACATCTGGGGGATGAGTATGGTGTAGTCCCGCTTCATGCTCTTGGTGAACACCTCACGCTCGAACACGTAGAGGCTGTCGTTGCGCCGCACCTCATTGCGCTCCCGCTCCTCCATGGCCGCCTTCAGAGAGCGTATCCTTATCTTGGCGGCGCCCAGGTTCGAGCCCTCGTCAATCTTCAGCGCCGTGTACAGCTTGTTCTTGTGGGTCAATATCTCCTCCACCTGGTCGGTCGTCACCGCGTCCAGGCCGCAACCGAAGGAGTTCAGCTGCACCAGCTCCAGGCAGTCCGCGCTGCCCGCCACCTCCGCCGCGCGGTAGAGCCTCGAATGGTACATCCATTGGTCCAGCACCCTTATGGGCCTGCCCATGTCAGCCAAGTGCGCCACGGAGTCCTCCGTCAGCACCGCTATGCCGAAGGAAGCGATGAGTTTGTCTATGCCGTGGTTCACCTCAGGGTCCAGATGGTAGGGACGCCCCGCCAATATGACGGCCTTCCCGCCCTCCGACTCCACCTTCCGCAACGCCAGCGCGCCCTGCCGCTTTATGTCGTCCTTGAACAGCTTGTCCTCGTGGCGGGCGGCCTTCACGGCGGCGTCGATGTCCCCGGGCCTGACGCGCAGCTCGCGGAATTCCTCGGCCAGCCGCCTGGCCAGCCTGTCGTCCATGTCGTAGGGCAGGAAGGGGTGCATGAAAACCACCCCGTTTTCTTTGAATATGTCGTCCATGTTGTTGGCCACCACCTCGGGGTAAGTGGCCACCACGGGGCAGTTGTAGTGGTTGTCGGCGCCCTCGTCCTCGACGCGCTCGTAATTTATGTTTGGATAGAAAATCCGCTTCGCCCCGCGCTCCACCAGCCATTTTATATGGCCGTGGACCAGCTTGGCGGGGTAACATATGGTATCTGAGGAAATTGTCTCCATTCCCTTCTCGTAGAGGGCCTTCGATGAGGGGGGGGACAGCAAAACCCTGAATCCCAATTTCGTGAAGAAGGTGAACCAGAACGGGTAGTTCTCGTGCATGTTCAGCACCCTCGGGATGCCTATGACCCCCCTGGGCGCGTAGGCTTCCTCCAGCGGCCTGTATCCGAAGAGCCGCTTGTATTTATGCTCGAAGAGGTTGGGCAACGACGACGCCCCGCGCTCCACGCCCGCCCCGCGCTCGCAGCGGTTGCCAGTCACGAACCGGCTGCCGTCGCGGAATTTATTGACGGTGAGCAGGCAGCTGTTCTCGCATTTCCTGCAACGGGCATGGCCCGTCTCCACCGTGAATTTGTCCAACTCCTCGCTGGGCAGTATGCTGGATTCCGTCCCTTCCACGTAGTTTTCCAGGGCGATGAGCGCCGCGCCGTAGGCCCCCATGTGCCCCGCGATGTCGGGGCGCACCACTTCCTTGCCCATGACGTTCTCTATGCTCTTCAGGACCGCGTCGTTGAGGAATGTGCCTCCCTGGACCACTATCCGCTCCCCCGCCTCCTCCGCGTCCCTGAGTTTTATCACCTTGTACAGGGCGTTCTTTATGATGGAGCAGGACAGGCCCGCCGATATGTCCCCGATGGTGGCGCCTTCCTTCTGGGCCTGCTTCACCTTCGAGTTCATGAACACCGTGCATCTGGTGCCCAAATCCACGGGGGCCCTGGCGAAGAGGGCTTCCTTGGCGAAGGACTCCACGTCCATGTTCACCGATTTTGAGTAGGTCTCTATGAATGAGCCGCAGCCCGAGGAGCAGGCCTCGTTCAGCATTATGCTGTATATGGCGCCATCGCGTATTTTCATGCACTTCATGTCCTGGCCGCCTATGTCCAGGATAAACTCCACCCCCGGCAGGAAGCGTTCGGCCGCCTTGTAGTGGGCGATGGTCTCTATCTCTCCCATATCCGCCTTGAAGGCGGCTTTTATCAGCCCCTCGCCGTAGCCCGTCACCACGGAGGCCGCTATGAAGGCGCTGTCGCCCATGCGCCCGTACAGGTCGCGGAGCATGGCCCGCGTCACCTCCAGTGGCCTGCCCTCGTTGTTCCTGTAGAAGGAGTAGACCAGACAGCCGCTCCCGTCCACGGCCACGGCTTTCGTGGTGGTGGAGCCGGCGTCGATCCCCAGGAAGAGCCCGCCCTTGGCCTTCCTCACGTCCTTGCGCTGCACCTTGTTCTTCTCGTGCCTCCTGCGGAACCTGTCGTAATCCTCCTGCCCCTCGAAAAGCGGCTCTATGTGCTTGGACTCGTTGACGAAGGCGCCGTCCGCCTCCCTCACGCGCCTCAAAAGCTCCCCGCTGGTCAACGGCTCTTCTCCCGCGGACATGAGCGCGGCGCCTATGGCCACGAAATACTGCGGCGCCTCGGGGATGATGACGTCGCCCTCCCCCAGCGCCAAGGTCTCGACGAAGCGCTCGCGCAGCTGGGGCAGGAACGCCAACGGCCCGCCCAGGAAGGCGACCTTGCCCTTGATGGGGCGTCCGCAGGCCAGGCCGGTGATGGTCTGGTTCACCACGGCCTGGAATATGGAGGCGGCCAAATCCTCCAGAGCAGCGCCCTCGTTTATGAGGGGCTGTATGTCCGTCTTGGCGAACACGCCGCAGCGGGCGGCTATGGGGTATATGAGTTTATGGCCCGCGGCCTTCTCGTTCAGGCCCTGGGCGTCCGTGTTCAGCAGCACGGCCATCTGGTCGATGAACGCGCCCGTGCCGCCCGCGCAAGTCCCGTTCATGCGCTGCTCCACGGTGGCGCCGTAAAAGGTTATCTTGGCGTCCTCGCCGCCCAGCTCCACGGCCACGTCGGTCTGGGGGATGATCTCCTCCACCGCCTTGCTGCAGGCTATGACCTCCTGTTCGAAGCTGACGCCCAGCAGGCCCGACAGAGCCAATCCTCCTGAGCCCGTGATGACCGCGGTCATCTCGCCGTCGGGGAAGGCGGCGTGAAGCTCTTCCGTCAATTCCGTCACCTTTTCAAACACGTTGGACATGTGCCTGCCGTAGCTGCTGAAAAGCGTGTTGTTTTTCTCGTCCAGCAACACCAGCTTGACCGTGGTGGAGCCGACGTCTATGCCTAATTTCATTGAACCTCCTGAGGAACGGGGCCCTCCCGGCGGGAAGGGGAGACAAAGGCTCCCTATGCCAACGGGGCCGGCCGTCCGGCACGGCAAAACCCGTGAGAATAATCGCCGGATATTTGGGGCTTGGTAATATTATATCATACCGTATGGGCAAATACCAAGGACGGCGCGCCCTCCAAGGCTCACAGGGCGGGACGCGCAAAAACAAGGCCGATAGCCCACAAACTCCTTCAAACCAAGGAATCTGCCGCCTATCGGCTCTGTGCTTGCCAATGGTCGAGGTGACAGGATTTGAACCTGCGGCCTTTGCGTCCCGAACGCAACGCTCTACCAAGCTGAGCCACACCTCGAAAGAAGCCCGCTTAAATAGTGTACCAAAAAAAAAAGCCAATAGTCAAGCAAAATCTTCAGAAGGACGGTGTCAAGTTGTTGTGGATGGGGCAGGAATTTTTTAAACGCCCCGTTCCCATGGCAATTTCCGCTAACTGATTTTTC
>JAIRPE010000136.1 GCA_031257175.1 Eubacteriales Family XIII. Incertae Sedis bacterium
TACGGTTACTCGACGGAGTACCCCTGCGGCAGGTGGCTGCGCGACGCGAAGCAGTTCGAGACGCTGGAAGGCACGTCTAACATCCACATGGGCATAGTGGCCGGCATAGAGCTGGGCTATCAGCCGAACAGGTAGAGCGAAACAAGCCTTAAGGAGGGAAAAAAATGATAACAAAAGGATACCCCCTGCACCCCTATTACAAGGAAATGCCCAGCATCGGCAAGCCCTTGGCGAGGGTGCTGAAAGCGAACATGGAAGAGTTGAAGGAGCAGGAGGCTTTGATCGCCCAGGAAGTCGAGCGGGTCAAGAACAACGGCAAAGCCACCGAGCTGATGAACGAGAAGGGCGAATGGACTGCGTGGCAGCGCCTGGAGTACCTTGTTGACCCGGGCACATGGTGCCCCCTGCACACCATTTACGACCCCCTCGCCAACGAGGAAGGCAACACGGGCGTCATTGACGGCCTCGGCAAAATCGCTGGCAGATGGGCCATCATCATCGCGTCCAACAACAAGGTCGTGGCAGGCGCATGGCTCTCTGGACAGGCCGACAACGTGCTGCGCGTCACCGACATAGCGAAGCGGCTGCACCTGCCGCTGGTGTGGGTGCTGAACTGCAGCGGAGCCAAGCTGATGGAGCAGGAAAGGCTCTATCCGAACCGCAGAGGCAGCGGCACGCCCTTCTTCCGCCACGCAGAGCTGCAGAAGCTGGGCATTCCCATCATCGTCGGCATCTGGGGCACCAACCCCGCCGGCGGCGGCTACCACGCCATCAGCCCGACCATACTGATCGGCCACAAGAAGTGCAACATGGCCGTGGGCGGCGCGGGAATCGTCAGCGGCATGGCGCCTAAGGGCTACATTGACGATGAAGTGGCCGAGAGCATCATCGAAGCCACCAGGGCTTTCAAAGCCACGCCTCCGGGACGCGTCGAGATACACCACAACACCACGGGCTTCATCAGGGACGTCTGCGACACGGAAGAAGAAGTGCTGGACGACATCAAGCACTACATGGGGACGTTGCCCTGCTACGACCCGCAGTTCTTCAGGGTCGAAGCTCCTGCGGAGCCAAAGTACCCCATCGAGGACCTCTACAGCCTCGTTCCGCTGAACCAGAAGCGCATGTACGACATGAAAGAGGTGCTGGCCAGGCTCTTCGACAACAGCGAGCATCTGGAGTTCAGGCCCGACTACGGCCCCGAGATGTACTGCGGGCTTGCTAAAATCGACGGATTCCTCTGCGGCTTCATCGCCAACAACCAGGGCGGTCTGGGCGCCGACTACCCCAACTACGCGGATTATCCGGGCGTGGGCGGCAAACTCTACCGCGAGGGCTTGATCAAGATGAACGAGTTCGTGACCCTGACGGGCCGTGACCGCATTCCGCTCATCTGGGTGCAGGACACCACGGGCATTGACGTGGGCGATACCGCCGAAAAGGCCGAGATGTTGGGTCTGGGCATGTCCCTCATGTACTCCATCGAGCAGTCCGACAACCCCATGATGTGCATAGTGCTGAGGAAGGGCACCGCCGCCGCCCACTACGTTCTGGGCGGGCCGCAGGCCAACAACAACAACGCTTTCAGCATCGGCACCGCCGCCACGGAAGTGTACGTCATGCACGGCGAGACGGCAGCCACCGCCACCTATTCCCGCCGCCTGGTCAAAGACAGGGACGACGGGAAATCCCTGGACGGCACCATAGCGAAGATGAACGACATCATCAAGATGTACTACGAGAAGTCGAGGCCCGATTTCTGCGCCAAGAGAGGCTTGGTGGACGAAATCGTCGAGATGACGGAGCTGCGTAATTACTGCAAAGCCTTCGTGGGCTCCTTCTATCAGAACCCGAAGACCTTCTGCGCGGTGCATCAGCAGATAACCCCGAGAATCATCAGGGGCTAACCAAAAGGCCGCCCGTAAAGGCCGGCAGTTTCGCGAACGAAGAGATAGGACATGTGAAAGCATTCAGACCTCAGGAGTGAGTGGGTCGAACGCGGCGGGGGGAGCCCCGCCGCGTTTTCGTCATGTTTTGCGGGACACGCGCCCCAGACGTAAATTCAGAACAAAAGTTCGAGAAACCCTTGGCCTCACGCCTCCGACACATCCCTGACCGCCGCCAGCAGCCTGCGCATGTCTCCGGGATAGACTTCCCCTATGCTGCCGATCCTGAACGTGTCCGCCTGAGATATTTTCCCTGGATACAAAACGAAACCCCTTTCCTTCACGGCGTCGTAAAAGGCGCCGAAGTCAAAATCGGGGCGCGGGTACAAAAACGACGTTATTATGGGCGACTGCAGCGCGTCGGCGAGCAAAGTCCGAAAGCCCAGCCCGCGCATCCCCTCCACCAGCGTCCGATGATTCTCCTGATAACGCGCGTGTCGGGCGGCCACGCCGCCCTCGGCCTCCAGCTCGTCGAGGGCCTGGAAGAACGCCCGAGTGACGTGGGTCGGGGAGGTGTACCGCCATTTCCCGGACCCGTCCATCTCGCGCCACTGGTCGTGCAGGTCAAGGCACAGCGAGCGGGCGTTCCCCTCGCAGGCGGCCATGGCGGCTCTTTTCGCTATCACGAAAGCGAAGCCCGGAACTCCTTGGACGCACTTGTTCGCGGAGCTGATGAGAAAATCTATGCCCAGCGCCCCCGCGTCGAAGGGAATCCCGCCGAAGGAGCTCATGGCGTCGATGATGAGGGTCTTGCCCCGCGACTTGACCGCTTTGGCCACGCCCTCCAGAGGATTGAGAATCCCCGTGGTCGTCTCGCAATGCACCATGGCCACGTGGGTGACGGCAGGGTCGCCGTCGAGTATCTCCGCCACGCGCCGCGGTTCTGGGGCCTCAGTCTCGGCGGTGGCGTATTCGACGTGGCGGACGCCCAAGACCCGCGCCATTTGGCACATGCGCTCGCCGTAAGCCCCGTTGCGGATTATCAGCAGCTTGCCTTGGCGGGGCACGGCGCTCCCGAGGCAGGCTTCCACGGCGAAAGAGCCGCTGCCCTGCATGAGCGCCACGGTGTAGTCCTCGGGACTCGCGGCGGCCAGCCCCGCCAGCCGACGGCGTATGTCCTGCACGATTCCCACGTTGTAATCGGCGTCCCAGGTACACCAGTCGCGAAGCATGGCGCCCCGCACGCCCTTCGACGTGGACAGCGGGCCCGGCGTCAGCAGGATGTAGGGATTGTCAGGAATAAAGTCGTTCATGGTCAGTGGGCCTCCTTTTCACACGTATCTTTCAAATGTTGCCCGTCAACATTTAAATCGCGAAGGGCACTTAAAATGTTCAAAATTCCGCCCAAAACCATTGGGCGGGCGTCGGAGGACAGTGTTCGCCAATCCGCTCAAAGGCAAGGTTCTAAGCGGGGATCGGCGCGATTGTCTCGTGTATGTGAATCCCGCGCCGCCCAAGCTCCGCGAACACGTCCGCAGGGTCGAAGGCCAGTTCGGGGGTCAGAAGCCCCACGCGGTTCTCAAGGACGCGCCCCTTGGCTATGAGCTGGGCGGCGACGCTCATGGGGACGCCCACGTTGCGGGTGTAGGCGCGAAGCCCCTCCCAGCCTTCCACGGAGCCGTCGGAGCGCGGGTGGGTGTGGTTCAGCGTGTGGCGGACGCGGCAGCCGCCGCGCTCGCCCGTCACCTCCACGTGGAGGGCGTAGCCGTAAAGCCCCGTCGTCGTGCCCTCCCGTGACTTCAGCAGATACTCGCACAGGCAGTCCATCACGCCTGCCACGGCGCCGTTCACGGTGATTTTGTCGTTGCGCAGAATCCCGTACTCGTAGAGCGCGCGGACGAGGCGCATGTTCTCGGGCGGCCACGTCCCTCGGGTCTCCACCAGGCGGACGCCCTTGCCCCGCAGCGCCGCGGCCACGGTCAGCGTCTCCGCGTGGGGGATGATGTACTGGGTCGTCCTCCCGTAAGGCTCGGGCAGAACCACTTCGAGGGGGCGGGCGAAAGGCGGGACTTGGATGAACTCGCCGTCCTCGTAGACGACGCGCCCAGGCAGGGCGGGGTCATACTCATAGGCCGTCGTTTCAGCTATCGACCGCGAGAACGCGAAGGGGCGGTAAGCCCCGTGGCTGATCCGCGCCGTGTCCACGGAGTCGAGCTGGTTGGCCGCGCTCATGACCATCATCTGCGTCACGCCGGGCGTCATGCCGAACCCTGGCACGAACACGAGTTTCTTATCCGCGAACACGTCGGCGAAGGCGTTCTCGTCGCCGAAGCCGTTGAGATTCACGGCGTGGCAGCCCGCCTCCGCGATGATGGCGCTGGTTTTCCCGTTCATCGATATCGCCGTGCCGTCCGCCACCACGTCAAAACCGCGCATTTTGGACACGGCGTCGGCATGGTTGTTCACGTCCGTCTTGACGAACGTCACGCGGGGGTCGTTTATCGCGGCCACGACCTGGGCGCCCGCCTTTTCGTCAAAGTCGGCTATGGCGATCTGCTCAAAGTCTGAATACAGCGCCAAATCCGCCGCCGTCTCGCGGCATATGCGGCCCGCGCCGCCCAGGCACATGATTTTCATGGCTTGCCTCCGTTCAGCTTCTCTATCAGGGCGGGAAGCCCCGTTATATCCTCAAGCACGTAGTCCGCGCCCGCCGCTTCGTAGCGCCGCCGGGCCGCCGCGAAACGCGCCTCCCGTTCTTCTGCGGACAGAGCCAGGTACTGCGCCTCGTCGATGCCCATCATGCTGGAACCTTTCAGGACGCCGACGGTCAGGCAGCCCGCGTTCCTGCCTTCCCGCATGTCGGCGTCCGTGTCTCCCACCTTGACCGCCTCCGAGATAGAACGTATGCCCAGATTTTCAAGATTACGCCACAGCATGTACGGATAGGGCCTCCCCAGCCCGCCCGTTTCGTCAGGGCAGACCAGGCAGTCGGGGGCGTAGCCCCACTTCTCGGCCAGGGGAGCCACCACGTCCATCATGGCTCTGGTGTAGCCCGTGGTCGAGCCTATGGCGACGCCCGCCTCGCGCAGCCGCCCGACCGCGGCCAGCGCGCCGGGTAACGGGGCGGCGTGTTTTCCCAGCGCCTCGGACAGCGCCGACTCAAACCGCGCGTAGACGCCGTCGATATCCTCTGCGGTATGCTCCCTGCCGTGCCTCTCCCGCCACAGCGCGGAAAGGCGGACGCCCGCCAGCATCCGCTCGATATGCGCCCTTTTGGCAAGCCCCATGGGCGCGCGGGTCTCCTCCACGCTAGGCTCGACGCCGAAGGCGCGAAAGGCCGCCGCGAAGGCGTCCATCGGCGCGAAACAGCCGAAATCCACCGTCGTCCCCGCCCAGTCGAGGATAATGGCGCGAATCTTACTCATAGATTTTCTCCTTCTTATTAATCAGCCTCGCGGCGGTCTCGTACAACAGCCGCGCCAGCACGTTCACCGACAATATCAGCAGGCTCATGGCCGCGGCCTGCGCCACGTCGCCCGACTCCTCCATATGGGAGATGGCTATGGAAGCCACCTTGAAGCGGGCGCTGTAGAGAAACACCACCGCCGACACCGTCACCATGGAATTCACGAAAAGATACATAAAAATCTCCAGAATAGCGGACAGGGACAGGGGCGCGCTGACCTGCAAAAACGACTTCCAGCGGGGGACGTTCATGCTCTCCGCCACGCTCTCAAACTCCTTGTCCAGCTTTTTCAGCGCCCCCGTCGCGGTGATGTACGGCACGGAGAAATAGTGCAGGATGTTCGAGATTACGAGAATAGCCACAGTCCCGTAGATGAAGTTGAGGGGGTTGGCTTTGGAATTGAAGAAAAATATGAACGACAGCCCGATGACCATGCCGGGCAGCGCTATGGGCAGCGAGGACAGGAAGCCGCCGTATTTCTTCAGAGCCCAAAGCCCCTCCGTCTTTTCCGTCATGTAAGCGTAGACGAACACGAAAACCGTCCCGAAGGCCGCCGTCAGCAGGCTCATCTCCAGCGAGTTGAAGTAGCTTCCGATACCCCCCGTGGACGGGTTGAAAGCGAAGTGCTTCAACGTGAGGCTCATGTCGTAGGGATAATAGCTCGTCAGCGCGCCCATGAGAAGCGACGCGACCAGCGCCAGGAACGACAGGGTGACGAAGGAGCAGAGCGCGAAAAAGAACGCGTCGCGCGGCCTGCTTTTTTTCACGTTCAGCGCCGTTGACTTCGCGCTCATCGTGCCCGAGTTTTTCCCGCTGGCGAGCCGCCCCGCCGCGAAGGACAAAACTGCGGGTATCAGCAGCAGCGTCCCGACCACCGCCCCCATGTTCATGTTGAACTGCCCCGCCACCTGCTTGTATATGTCCGTCGCCAGCACGCTGTAGCTGCCGCCCAGCACCTTCGGGGCGCCGAAATCGGTGAAAGCCAGCGTGAAGCAGACGAAGAAAACGTTCACGATGGTGTACCTAAGCTCGGGCACGGTGACGCGCGTGAACCTCCTGAAAGCGGAGACCCCCATGGAATCCGCCGCCTCGTACAGCCGCCCGTCGGCGAACTCAAGCGCCACGAAAAACATCAGGAACGCCTGGGGGAACGTGAACACCACCTCGGACAGGATTATGCCCAGCCGCCCGTACAGCTCCACCTGCCAGCCTAGCGCCGTGAACGCGCCCTGCTTGCCGAAAAGGTAGACGAGACCCAGCGCGTGGACTATAGTGGGCATGAAAATGGGAATCAGCGCGGTGTACCGAAACAGCGGCTTAAGGGGGATTCGCGTCCGCGTCAGCGCATAGGCGTAAAGGAACCCAAAGACGACGCTGAAAACAGTGCTTACCAGCGAGATGTCCATGGTGTTCCAGACGGACACGGACAGGGAAGGCGTCTGAAAGTATTTGAAGTAGTTGCCCAGCCCCGCGAACGCCCCTGATTTGTCAAAAAACGCTTTGGAAAACAGGGCGAACAGGGGAAAGACCAGCGCGACCGTGAAAACGGCCAGCATACCGGCGAAGGTTATTGTCTGCGCGGGGCCGCGCCTCTTAAGCTTGCCTGCAGGTTTTCCGCGCATAGGCTACATGACCGCAGGGTAGGTCACCAGATGTTCCGACGGAAGGCGCAGGAACAAGGTGGAATCCTCGTGCAGGCGCAGTTCCTCGGCGGTCTCCGACGGCACGTCCACCAATATCTCGTCCAGGTCGGGCAACGTCCCGTGGATGCGGGTGAGCGGCCCCTTAAACTCAAGGGATTTGACCCGCGCCATGACGTCATAGGCGCCCGAACGCTCGGCCAGGCCGATATTCTCGGGGCGTATGGCCCGCGTCTCCCCGTTTTGCCTGTAGAAGTTCATCGTGCCGATAAAGTCGGCGACGAAAGGCGTGGCGGGGCGGTTGTAAATCTCGCGGGGCGTCCCGATTTGCTCCACCACGGCGTTGTTCATCACGATAATGCGGTCGGCCATGGTCAGCGCCTCCTCCTGGTCGTGAGTCACCATGACCGTCGTGACGCCCAAAACCCGCTGTATCCTGCATATTTCGCCGCGCAGCTTCACGCGCACCTTGGCGTCGAGGGCGGAAAGAGGCTCGTCCAGCAGCAGATAGTCAGGCGACAGCGCGATAGCCCGCGCGAGGGCCGTGCGCTGCTGCTGGCCGCCCGAAAGCTGGCGCGGGTACTTGTTCTTGTGGTCCAGCAAATCGACCAGGCGCAGGACTTCGGCAGCCCTGGCGGTTATCTCGTCTTTGGGCAGATTCTTCTGCCGCAGGCCGAACAGCACATTTCCCATAACAGTCATATTAGGGAAAAGAGCGTATGATTGGAATACTATCCCAAAATTCCGCTTCGCGGCGGGCAAATAGGTGCAGTCTTTTCCGTTTATCAGCACCTGCCCCGAGTCAGCCGCCTCCAGCCCCGCGATAATGCGCAGAAGCGTGGTCTTGCCGCAGCCGGACGGCCCCAGTATGCAGACCAGCTCGCCGCGCTCTATGCCCAGGCTGACGCCGTCCAGGGCGGTTTGGCGGTCAAACCGCTTCGTTATATCTCTGATTTCCATAAAACTCATCGGAACACTCCCGCATGTGACGCTAATCCGCGTTTAACACTAATCAATCCGCGTTTAACGCCAATCCGCTAAAATGCCGTCCTGAAGCGGACTGGCAAACACTGCCTTCTGAAATCCGCCCAATAATTTCGGTCGAAATCCAAAAAAGGATAAGCATGGCTTCCAAAAACCGCCGCCCAGGCCCGTTCGCGGGCGCAAGGCGGCGGTTCCCGCCCCTTCGGGCGGCATGGCCGGTTTATTCGGTAGCGGACTTGGAGTCGAACTTCTCCATCCACTTGGTGAGTATGCTGTCGCGGTTCTGCGCCGTCCACACGAAATCGTTGTCGATAAGCTGGGAGACGGGGTCGCTCTCATAGCCCTCGTAAGTGCCGTCGCCGCCCGTGGCTATTATGGGGTAGTTGACCTTGTAAAGCTCCATCGCCTCGTCGGTTATCGCCCAGTCCAGGAAGGTCTTGGCCGCGGGGTTTATCGCGTCCTTCTTCATCAGCGCGTTCGCCTCCATGTCCCAGCCGGAACCCTCCGCCGGGAACACGACCTCCACGGGCGCGCCCTTGAGTTTCTGGCTGATGCCCGCGTAGCCGAAGCTGACGCCTATGACGGTCTCGCCCGCCGCCGCCATTTTGGCGGGCTTCGAGCCGGAGTGGACGTATTGGCCTATATTCTCGTGGAGGGCCGAAAGGTAATCCCAGCCCGCGCCCGAGCCGTCAGCCGTTTTCCCGCGCATCTGCAGGAGGCCCGCCACCGTGAGCAGCCCCGTGCCCGAGGAGTTCGGGTTCGACATGACCACATGCCCCTTAAGCTCGGGCCTCAGCAAGTCGTCGTAGCCCTTGATGTCGGAGAGGGAAAGGCCCAGCTTCGCCAGTTCGACCGTGTTGACGGCGAAAGCGGTCTCCCACGCGTCTATCCCCACCCAGGTGGGGACGGCCTTGTCGGATTTGAATTCCTTCATGATTCTCTCAACTCCCGTCGGCGCGTAGGCTTCGAGCATCCCTTCCGCGTCCAGCACCATCAGGCTGGACGCCGCCGTCCCCCAGACCAGGTCGGCCTGCGGGTTCGCTTTCTCCGCCAGGAGCCGCGCCGTGATGACGCCCGTTGACTCCCGCACCACGCTGACGTCTATATCGGGATAGCTGGCGTTGAACACCTCGAGATACTCCGTGACCTGCTCGTCCTCGAGGGCGGTGTACACGGTTATTTCGCCTTTCGTGGCCTTCTCGTCGGCAGGAGCCGCAGTGGTCGCGTCGGAAGCAGGCGGAGTTTGGGCGCCGCCCTCCGAGGCCGCGTTCCCCGAGCAGCCCACGAGCGAGGCGCCGCACAAAAGCGCGGAAAGACAAATAGACAACAGTTTTTTCATTGTTTCTTCCTCCTAGAATTCTCTGTTTTTAGTATCCTTGTTTAATTTTAGTATCTTTTTTAAACTCCGCCCAAAATCATTGGGCGGGAGTCGGAAGATGGCGCGCGCCAATCCGCCCCGAGGTAGCGTTTTGAATGCGGATTAACGCCAACTTCTCCTTGAAATTATAAGGGGGCAATGTAAAATCCTGTGCAGAGGCATGTAAGGATTGCGTAAAATTATCGCGCCGCCGCGCGTTCCAGGCGCCATCTTACCGAAATTTTACAATCTCGTGACTCCAGATTTTACTTTGCCGTCGTAAAATGTCAATGTTTGGCCGCGCAGGCGGGCACGGAGCCGTCACCCTTCGAGCGGCGCCGCGCGCCGCAGGCAACAGCTCTTCGGCCGGGCCCCATGAGGACGCCCGCCGCCTTTCGGCCGGCCAAGCTGATAGGAAATCAATAGGAAATCGACAGGGGATCAATAAGAAATTAAAAGAAAAGGAAATAGGAGGTAAAAAACATGAACGGATTCAAGGGAAAACGCGTCGGCGCCCGCGCGCTGGCGCTGGCGCTGGTCCTGGCTCTCGTAATGGCGTCCGTCCCCGAGGCAGGGGCCTTGGCCGCGTCGGCGCCCGCGCCGTCGAGTTACGACTTCTGGCTGGGTTTTGACGGGGAAGTGGCCAACGGGGGGAGCGGCGGGACCGCCGCTTACGTAGGCGGGGACGCGGCGTACCAGGCGGGCGCCAACGGCGCGGCCAACTCTTCGATAGCCCTGAGTTACGCCGATTACGTCAAGGTTGACGACAGCGGGTTCGACTACTCGCGGAGTTTTTCCGTGGCCTTCTGGATACAGCTTACGGGGGCGGGGGCGGGCGGAGACCCCGCGATTCTGGGCAACAAGAACTGGGATTCAGGCGCGAACCCAGGCTGGTGCTTCAACCACGTGGAGGCGGGGCTTCGCCTCAACTACAGGGCGGACGCCCGCGGCGACATAGTGGCCGTGCCCACGTCGGAGATGGCGGCGGGCGAGTGGAACCACGTGGCCGTGACTTTCAACTATGAGGATAACGAGGTGAGGGTCTACAACAACGGCAAGAACGTGGGAAGCGAATCAGGCAAGCTGGGCGGCACGAGCCTCGCGGGATTCGGTTGGCTGCTGCTCGGGCAGGCCTACGCCAACGGCGGCGGGCTTTACAACAAAAGCGGCATGTACCGCCCCTTCAATCTGGACGAGTTCATCATGACGGGAAAAGCCCTCACCCCTGCGGAAGTCGCGGCGATTTACGGGAATTCCGCCCCATCGGAGCCCTTCGCGCCCACAGCCGTCATGGTGTTCCCCAGCGCGGCGCCGCTGACGAAAGGCTCATCCATGCGCTTCGTGGCCGAAGTCGTCGGCACGGGTGACAAGGCCGAAGGGGACGACGCGGTCACATGGGCGGTGGAGGGCGCTCTCTCCGCCGGCACGAGGATAGACGCGAAAGGCCGTCTCTACATAGGGGAGGACGAGTCCGCCGCGAAGGTCACGGTCAAGGCCGTCTCCGCCATAGACGGCGCCCTTTTCGGGACGGCGGAGGCGTCGGTCAAAGAACCGAAAACTGACGGGACCGTGGCTTTCGGCGTGCTGTCGGACACCCACGTGGGCTCCTCCGAAGACCTCAGCGTAGGCAACAACGCCCGCGCCGCCAAGGCCTTCAGGTTTATGAGCGAGCCTGAGAGGGCGGCCGACACGGTTCTGGTAGTCGGGGACCTGACGAGCAACGGCTCCTGGCGGGAATTCTCCGTGTTCCGCCGCCTGCGCGAGGAATGCCTCGCCGTGCCGCTCATAGCGTCCATGGGCAACCACGACGAGAACCAGTGGGACTACTTCGAGCGGGCCACGGGCAGCCTGGCCAACGACGTGAAAATCATCAACGGCTACTACTTCATCACGATAAGCCCGGGCGCGGGCGCCCTAGACCCCGACACCATGCGCGCCACCCAGTCGGCGAACGGCAGCTACAGCTACATGGCGGACTGGCTCACGCAAAGGCTTTCGGAAGCGGAAGCGGCTGACGCCACGGGGAAAAAGCCGATTTTCGTGTTCTTCCACCACCCCATGCGGGGCACCCACTACCTCTCCGACGAGCAAGGCGCCACGGGGCTTTACGACGCGCTTCGCGGCCACAAGAACGTGGTGGCCTTCTCGGGGCACACCCACGGGGTTAACAACCATCCCTTGGACATCTGGCAGGACGGCGGCTTCACGACGGTGAACACAGCCGCCACCTGCGCGGGCGAGCTGGCCCAGGGCGTCGGCGCCGTGAGCGGCAACGTGCCCTCAGGCGTCAGCGAGTCCTCCCAAGGCCTTTACGTCACGGCGGACGGGGAGGGCAACGTGTCCATAAAGACGCGGGACTTCCTGAACGACCGCTGGCTCTACGACTGGGCCTTCAACGTGACAGGGGAGCTGCCCTACACCACGGCGGGGAGACGCGCGCTGTCCTCCGCGCCCGAATTCCCGTCCGACGCGGAGATACGCATGACCCAGGTCAACATGACCTCCGTCGGGTTCGAGTTCGACCGCGCCTCCGTCGCGCCTGCGGGCGTGGATGATTTCGACTACTACTACCGTTACGTGTTCGTCAATAAAGAGACAGGAAGGACGGAAAAGGAGTACAAGGACTGGTCGGGCTGGTTCCTGCCAGACTCTCCCCCCGTGATAGCCCAAGAGACGAGGGGGCTGACCCGCGACACGCCCTATGAGCTGCGCATTTACGCCGTGAACGCCTACGGCCTCGAAAGCGCCGGTTATCTGAGCAGAGAATTCCACACGACGGCGGTGGACAACACCTACCACGCGGCTATTGACTACCGCCTGTCCTTTGACGGGACTCTCGACAATGGGGGCAAGGTCCCTGGCGCGGTGAAAATGTTCGGCCTGGCGGCGAAGCCCGAAAACTACATCCCGACGGCCACCTACGGCGCGGGCAGGCACGGCCAGGCGATCCATCTGCAGCCGAACAACTTCGTTGACCTTGACGGCGGGGCGGCGCTCATCGACTACGACCAAAGCTTCTCAACGGCGTTTTGGGTCAACGTGGAGTACGTCCGCGTGGACGGCGACCCCGTCCTACTCAGCAACAAGAACGTGGACTCCGACGCCAACAAGGGCTGGGCCATATACAAGGAGGACGGCAACAACTGGCTGTCGCTGAGATTCGCGCCCACCATAGGGGCGTCGGGCAAGATACGGCTGGCGGAGCTGACCCCCTCCGAGTGGATAGTGGCCGGCAAATCCTTCGCCACGGACTCGTGGATACACATAGCGGCGACCTTCGACTACGCCAACAACAAAATCACCGCCTACGCCAACGGCAAGAAAGTAGGCGAGGCCGCCGCGAACCTAACGGGGGGCATTGGCGGCGTCACGGGCGAAGGCAAGAACAAAAGCACCTTCCTCGGCTCATCGCCGTGGAACTACACGGAAGAGCATGGCGGCTACAACGGAAGCGGAAGCACGAACGACGTCATGCATAACGGGACGCCGGAGCCGCGCAAGACGATAAGCTTCTGGGCGGACGACTTCGTCCTTTCAAGCTGCGTGTACTCCCAGGAAGAAATAACGGCGATTATGGGCGGCATGGAGGCCGTGCCCCAGCGGTTCACCGTGACCTTCGACGCCGACGGAGGCGAGCCTGGGCCCGTCAATCAGGAGATTTACGCGGGACGTGCGGTAAAGACGCCCGTAGTCCCCGCCAAGGCGGGGCACGTGTTCGCAGGCTGGAGCGACGAGGGCGGCGCCGCTTACGATTTCAGCAAAGGGGTGACAGGCGATTTGAGCCTCAAAGCGCTGTACGAAGCAGAAGGAGCCGCCAGGCCGACCTTCACCGACGGCGCGGGCAACGTCCTGACCGCCCTGACAGCGGACTGCCTGGAGGCGGCCTTTGACTACGCGGGCCCCACAGGCGGCGAGAGCGGGGTGGCCATGATAGCGGCGGTCTACGACAGCCGCGGCCGCCTGCTCTACTACGGCGTTGACGTCGAGCCCGCAGGCGCGGCGGCCATCCCCTTAAAAACGCGCCTAAGCCTCCCAGGCAACGCCGACGGCCACCTGGCCGCCGAAGGCTGCCGCGCCAAGGTGTTCATTTGGGGAGCCGACAGCCAGGCGCCCCTCACCGAGGCCTTTGAGCTAAACTAGGGCGGGGCGGCCCCCCGCGCGACGCCACAAACAAAGGCGCCCCCAGGGGCGCCTTTGTTCAATTCCCCCCACCTCCAAACCCGCGATTAATCCAACGGCGATCCGCAAGAATATTCAAAATATTAAAATTTCGGCCGGCCTCCTTGACCCGCAAAAATATACATGATATATTTAGTATAGATAACCAAACCGCCAAGCGGCCCCAACCCCGCCCCAGAGTATTTCGACGCCAGGATGAACGACTTCTTCGGCATACCGAACGGGGCCCCCGTTGACGAGAATACGTATTACATACAGTTCGAGGAAAATATTGATGGCAAAGAGAAAGACATTGATGGTGAATATGAGCAATATCTCGACTATTGCGTACGCTCGCCCGCGCTGGCCGTCTGGAAAGCAGGGACGGCAGAGGCCCGCGTGGACAGGGCTTTGGGCAGGGATCTGGTAAAGGGCGTGGAACGTAAGTTCGGATACGAAGGAGACAAGCCCAACCCCGCTTATGACTGGCCCGAATGGGCCTGGCGCAGGACGATAGCGAAAGTGGCGGCTGACGGTCGGGCGGTCGTGTTGCGTCAGGGAGATCGAACGGAGTGGGACTTTGACGACGGGTACATTTGACTTTTCCGAGCATAGGGATTTGCACGACGCGTTTTACGATAAATACGGTCAGACGAAAGACACAAACACAAAATGGGAGTTCCGCCTCGACCCGACGAGGCCGTTCAGAGTCAAGCCGACGTTCTAAAAGGAGGCGCTGAAATAGCTGTTTCCCAAGAAGGCGGCGGCGGAGGCCGAACGGCTTCGACGGCGGGGCGTTTTCGCTGGTTATTGACAGAGGGACGTGAGATATCATGCCCCTTATTTATTGAGCAATATATTTAATGTGTCAAGCCAGGCATCGCAAGGCTCGTCTATGGGCGCAATCTGTGGGCGCTTTTGACCAAGAGATTCGACAACGGCAATTAACCAATGCCGTCCTAATTTGTCCAACAAGGCTCTTTCAAGACCGCTCGTTTTCATCTCCACCCATTCCGTGAATGACAGGAGGAACACTTCGCACTCGTGAATAATAGCTATTTCATTTGCTCGCTCTATTATCTCATCAGAGCGAACGACATCCGAATTGACAATAAATCCTGAAATCTCAACGTTTGGATGATATTCAAGTTTGTCATTGAGTTCTTCAATCTCATCGCGTAGATATGGCTTCCCATATTTTGCGTCCCACGATTCAATGATTTGGTTCCCTTGCCTGAGTTCAATGTCCCCTACATTGCCATGCTTCTTGTTAGCAGAACGCATTTGTGACAATGGAATTAGTGTTCCATCCACAAAATGCAATTCAGAATATGCTTGCATAAAGCCATGGATGACGACTTCAAACGCTCTCGCGGAATATGCGGTGGTATTGAAGAACTCAATGAGAAGTTTTGCGATGGCATTGAAATTCCCCTCATGTTCCCAGGCAAGTGAGATTGCCGTTGAGGCTTTTTCTTCAAACTTTTCCGAACGGTTTTTCAACAGAGAAAGAAGTAGGCAGAGCGCGGGATAAGGCGGCAAGGCGTTGGATTCAACCGCTTCTACGATTGCAATCCATTGTTTAATAGGCCCTCGCATTTCTGCCTTATATAAGCGTGAATATGGATAGTTTTCAGCAAGGCTTCGGGTCATCATAATGCCGTCTTTGTTCAACTTCAACAAGCCATACTCTCGAAGAAAAGGCGTGTTGTATGTGTTGTCAAGCGTTCGCATTGATATTCCCTCTTGCCACGAGAAACGAGAATCACTGCGCCCGCCTTTATGCAGACGGATACTCTGGCTTGGCTCGATTGCCTTTATTGCAAGCTGAAGGCAAGTCAGTCCAACAAGCGCGCGCCCGACTTCGCTTGTTACGCCATCTACTAAGGCTTTGATAATGCCGCTTTGTGCGGTGGGAATCTCTTCGGATTCGATTACGGATTGAAGCTCGCTCATGGTTTTGTCGTAAAAACCACCATTAAACGCGGCGATAATCTTTTGAGCACGTTTTATAGCGTCTTCACTCTGCTTGCCCTCCATGAACACAGTTGTCGAACTGCCGTTATGCAATTCAGAGCGATTACTATATACATCCAAGTGGATTTCAGCTTTGTTGTTATCAGTCATAATATCACCTCAAAGTTTTTCTTAATTGCACACTCAAAGGAGTGAGCGTCGGAAATGCGTATGGGATCAGCCATTGTCCGCTTTCAATTTGAGGGTTAGTGTTACTGTTTCGTATTTCATATCCGAGATTACGCATTTTCTGCGCGTATTCGATTACACCATCCTCTTGAATATTCCATACCTCGGCCAATTCGTGTTCGGGCAGCATCCTATGAGTGATTCTGTCATCTACCACAGGTATGAGGAAAGCGAAGAGGCTGTCATTGGCGCAGAGGAGTTGACTGCGAATTTTAGGCGTGTACTGATAATAACCGCATAGTTGAACAAGGTCAGCCTTAATATTGTTTTGAATAAGTTCTGCTTCAACAGCTTTCCACGCGGCTGTATACGCAAGCGGATTGCCGCTATAAACCTCAACCTTTATCCTCTCCGCGGACATGCCCCACGGGCTGTTATTTGGTGAAATAACTATTGAGAATTTTGGAAGCTCTCCCTCGCTTGCCTTAGAAGCAGAATCAACCTCGCGCACGGCGATTTTCAAATCCCCGTTCCAATGAGCCTCTACAACAAAATCGGCTTCTCTTTTATCAACTCGTTTGTAGTCAAATGTGTCAGACAGCGCGGCGTAATACAAATCCGACTTTTCGGCGTTGAACGTGGAGGGCGCTTCTTCCTCAGCGAGGGCCTTTGCTGCCTTTGCCTTGTACTTATCAGTAAGTTGCCGTTTACGTCGTCTAAAACCCAGCTGCTCCTGCTCGTCGAGATATGATAAATCGAAACCGAATTTTGTATCAAAGATTTGGCTTCTGATTGCTATCGCCAACATTCGGGCGAGTTGAGGGGGAACCGAATTTCCTATCTGATGAATCCTGGTCGTTCTGTTTCCTGTAAGCTCGTAGTCATCAGGGATAGTTTGAAGCCGTTTATGCTCCGCAACGGAAAACGGTCTATTATCCCAATGGAAGGGCCCCGTATACTGACCGCCTTGTGCTTTTATTGTCCGCACAGGAGTGTCAGGGTCGGCCTTATAAAGAAAGTCTGAAAATTTTGACCTCCACGCGAAAACTGGATGAGGGTGCCCCATCTCCTCCGTATAGAAACTATAATTTAGTCCAGGAGGTATATCATTCAGCAAATGTCCGTAGCGTCCATTTATTCCGATAACCTTTTCACTTTCCTCTAACGCTACAGAAGAAACAGCTTGTTTTGCAGTATAATAACTTGCTCCATCGAGCGAATCGGGGCCATGCGTTGGGCGCGGAAATGCGAAAACTCCATTTTTCAGACCGACAATTATTAGTCGTTCTCTGTGTTGCGGCGTTCCAAAATCAGCAGTGTCAAGAATGCGGAAAAACAATTTATATCCCACATCAGAAAATTCTTTAAGAATCTCATTCCATGCCTGTCCGCGCTGCGCGCCAATTACTCCATAGACATTTTCAAATAGAAATCCTTTTGGTTCCAATTCTTCGAGCAGCCTTACATACTCTCTAAAAAGAACGCCTCTCTCGTCAGTAGTGCCGAGAACTCCGTTGGCGCGTCTGCCTGCCGCGCTAAATGTTTGACACGGAGGGCCTCCGATAATAAAGTCTGTCTTAGGCAAGTCGGTCGGACGATATTCGCGTATGTCAATGCATCTAACCCTGCCGTGAGGAAAGTATTTCCCCTCGCCTGTATTGCGTTCTAACGTATCACAGAATTTACGTTCTATTTCAACGCATTCGATCACGTCGAAACCCACATCGTGAAATCCAATATCAAGACCGCCTGCGCCCGAAAAGAGGCTAAGTGTCGTGATTGGTTTCTCATCTTTGAGTTTGCCTGACATGATTTTTCCAAAAGTGTCCGGCCAAGCCGGTTTTGATATATCACATCCCAAATTTCCGCACAACTCAGCAAAAGGAACGCCTTGCGATCCTATGTATTTAAATAGTGATGTTCGTTCTTGTTTATTCATTATTCAGCACCCGATTTCCCAGAGGCTAACTACAGCCTCTACAACAGCCCTCATATGCCTCTTCGAGCAATTCTTTTTTGTCCGAAACCACTCCCAATAACGTCGGAGACGGCGCGGCCAAGCGCTTTACAAATACGCGGAAGAACATGGGCATTTACATCCCTTCCATTTCCAAGTTTGCCATTGCGGCGCCGCTGGTGTCAGTCGCCTCGCGCAAATAACGTTTCTCCATATTTTTGTCCATCAGGAAGTCCTATACATTTTTATAGCGCTTGAAAAATCACCGCTCTCCTTTGTCTCTTTGGGTTTTTGCCCTTGTCGCGTCTTTCTTTTCTGTCTGACTGGCGGCTCGCGCTTCGTCTATCTGCGCCTTATAGTATGCCATACTGCCTTTTGCCGCCGCTTTTGCCGTTTTCAGTTCTTCCCTTGTCGGAACTTTTGCGGTCTTGTCAAAAATATAAGTTTGGTTTTGCTCTCTGCCTATGTTTGTTTGCCGACAATCTCGCATACAAGCGTTTAACCACGGATTTTCATTTTTCAGATTGCGTAGAACCGCTGAAACGTCCCTGCCTGACAAAGGCTTGCCCGAAACATCCACAGAGCCGTGTTGCAAAGAAAAACCGTTGCTCCGCATAACCCGTGAGATAGTGCTCCACCGACTAAATGTTGCGCTGAAACCACTTCGGCGAGGATTTTTTCTGTCGGGCAAGGCGGCGGAACCCGTTGATACTGGGAGTATCAGCGGGTTCCGCCAACGCGAGGCCATGCCTCGCTCCTACGCTCACTTCGTTCGCTTCGCTGTCCGTTTTTCCTGCGCGCTGAAGCGCGGGGAAAAAAGGCAACATGGGGCTGCGCCCCACTCCTACGCTCACTGCGTTCGCTTCGCTGTCCGTTTTTCCTGCCGCGCTGAAGCGCGGGGAAAAAAGGCAACGCGGTCCGACGGAAAAAAGACCGGCGAATGCGCAATGTTTAGTTGGCGGAGCAATAACTTGCGTCCATCGGTATCATATCGCAGGGATACTGTAGTAAACACGTGTTCATTATAGCAGATTGGCCGTGAAAGTTCAACGATTTGGGCGAGGCGATTGTAGTTATCTTGTGATAATGTCACCTTGTGGAGTATCGCGAGAAAATGTCACCCCTGCAATAAAATCATTACATGAAACAGGATGTGACACGCATGACGCGAAAACAGCTCACCGCCTACGAGGTGATGACCAAATGCCCATCCGTGCCCCCCTCCTGCTCTAAAGACCCCGACACGGGCGCCGTCACCCACGAGCCTGGGGAAAACTGGGAGTGGTCGGGCGCTTACCCCATGGCTCAGGCGCTGGTGTGGCTGGACTGGG
>JAIRPE010000043.1 GCA_031257175.1 Eubacteriales Family XIII. Incertae Sedis bacterium
GACGGCCTGTTGGTTTGTTGGCGCGGGGGGGGCGCATGGGCATGTATGATAAGCTGGATTTCATTCAGGAGAAATACGACGAGCTTTCGATGAAGGTTTCCGACCCTGAGGTCATAGGGGACCAGCCGCTTTGGCGCAAGTACGTCAAAGAGATGAGCGACATCGAGCCTATCGTGAAGGAGTACGCGGAGTACAAGAAGGCCAAGAACGACTTGGCCGACACCAAGGAGGCTCTGGACGGCGGCGGCTTGGACGAGGAGATGCGGGAATTGTTCAAGGCGGAGCTGGCGGAGCTGGAGGGAAAGCTGGAGGCAGGCTCCGAGCGGCTGAAACTCTTGCTGTTGCCCAAAGACCCCAACGACGAGAAGAACGTCTTTCTTGAGATACGCGCGGGGACGGGCGGCGAGGAGGCTGGGCTGTTCGGCGGCGACCTGTTGCGCATGTACATGCGGTACAGCGAGCGGCGGGGCTGGAAGTCCGAACTTATGGAGATGAACGAGACGGGGTTGGGCGGCGTCAAGGAGGCCGTGGTTATGATAAGGGGGAGGGGCGCGTTCTCCCGCCTGAAATACGAGAGCGGGGTGCATAGGGTGCAGAGGGTGCCCGAGACCGAGTCCAGCGGCAGGATACACACCTCGGCGGCCACGGTGGCGGTGTTGCCTGAGGTGGACGACGTGGAGGTGGCTTTGGATCCGAACGACGTGCGCGTGGACGTGTTCCGTTCCTCGGGAAACGGCGGGCAGTCGGTGAACACCACGGATTCGGCGGTGCGCCTGACCCATCTGCCCACTGGCATAGTGGTGACATGCCAGGACGAGAAGTCACAGATAAAGAACAAGGAAAAGGCGTTCAAGGCGTTGCGGGCCAGGCTGTACGACGAAATGCTCCGCGCGCAGAACCAGGAGATATCCGAGGCGCGTAAGAGCCAGGTCGGCTCGGGCGACCGAAGCGAGAGGATAAGAACCTACAACTTCCCCCAGGGGCGCGTGTCCGACCATCGGATCAACATGACGCTTTACAAGCTGGACTACTTTTTGGACGGGGATATTGACGAGATTGTTGACGGGCTTATCACCAGCGACCAGGCCGAGAGGATGAAGAATTTCTGACGCCGGTCCGCACTCAAAACGTTATCTTGGAGCGAATTGACAGACGCTATCCTCCGACGCCCGCCCGATAGTTTTGGGCGGGAATTAAAAAAGAATAAGCATGACGGCGCGGGTCGGGCCGCAGCGCCTGTTGCGGCATGGCATATATTATATAATGTAGGGACAAGTGTGCAAACGCGTATGACAAGGATATTGGAGTTCACGGAAGAGGACGCGCGCCTGATGGATGAGGGCGCCGTTTTGGAAGGCGGCGGGGACGTGGAGCGGCTGGCGGCGGCGAGGGCCAAAATCGCCGAGGCGGCCGCCGCCATAAAGCGCGGCGGGCTGGTGGCTTTCCCCACGGAGACGGTCTACGGCCTGGGCGCGGACGCCTTTGACGCGGAGGCGGTGAAGCGGGTGTATGCCGTGAAGGGCCGCCCCGGCGACAACCCCATGATAGTCCACGTGGCCAGGGCGGGGGACGTCTGTCTGCTGACGGACGGGCTGACGCCCATGGCGGTGAGGCTTATCGACGCGTTTTGGCCGGGCCCTCTGACGCTGGTTCTGAGCAAGCGGGAGGGGGTTCCCTCCGAGGTGACGGGGGGGCTGGCGACGGTGGCCGTGAGAATGCCTGACGACCCTCTGGCTCTGGCGCTGATACGGGCGGCGGGCACGCCTGTCGCCGCGCCCAGCGCGAATCTCTCGGGCAAGCCCAGCCCCACGAAGGCATCCCACGTGATAAAGGATTTGGACGGGCTGGCTGACGTGATAATGTGCGGGCGGGACTGCCGCGTGGGCATTGAGTCCACGGTGCTGGACCTCTCGGAGGGCAACCCCGTTATTTTGCGGCCCGGCGTGGTGGGTGCGGCGGACGTGGAGGCGGTCATCGGCAAAGAGGTGGCCCACGACCCCTCGTTGCTGGCCGCGCGGCTCGGCTCGGGCGGCGGCGCCGTCGATGGCGCGGCGGGCGCGGCGCCCAAGTCTCCAGGCATGAAGTACAGGCATTACGCGCCTCAGGCGGAAATGCTGGTGCTGGAGGGGGACCGGGAGCGGGTGCGCCGCGAGACGGAGAGGCTGACCGCCCTGAACGAGGGCTTGGGACGCAAGGTGGGCGCGATTTTTTTTGAGGAAAGGGCTTTCGTCGAGGCCGCCCACGATTTGTTCGCCCGCCTGCGGGAGATGGACGAGGCGGGTGTGGACCTGATAATAGCGGGCGCGCTGAGTGACGGGGACAGCCTGGGCTTCGCGGTGATGAACAGGATGCTGAAAGCGGCGGGCTACAACGTGGCTCGAGTGTGACGGCGGCCTGCCCGTCCGCCGCGGGCGGCGACGGGTTTGCCCGGGGCAGGCGGGCGGCAGGGGAGGACTGGACGACTATGAGGATTGCTGTGGCTTCCGACCACGGGGGCTATGTTTTGAAGGAATTCATAAAGGCGCGTCTTGAGGCGCGGGGCATAGAGACGCTGGATTTGGGGACGGGCTCCGAGGAGAGCGTGGACTACCCGCTGTTCGGCAGGGCTTGCGGCGAGGCCGTGGCTTCGGGCAGGGCCGACGGGGGCGTGGCCTGTTGCGGGACAGGCATAGGCATATCCATCGCGGCGAACAAGGTTAAGGGCGTCCGCTGCGCGGTCTGCGCCAACGTGGAGATGGCCGAACTGGCGAGGCGGCACAACGACGCCAACGTCATAGCGCTGGGCGGCAGGATACTGAGCGAGGCCGAGGCCGCCGCCATAGTGGACGCCTGGCTGGACGCGGAATTCGAGGCGGGAGGCCGCCACAGCCGCAGGGTGGCCATGCTGGACGGCATGTAACACTGATTCGCGCTTATGGCCCCGCCGACTAAACATTGCCCATTCGCCGGTCTTTTTTCCGTCGGACGGCATGTTTTTAGAAGGCCCCCAAAAAAGACCGCTTGCGCCGCGAACGAGGATTTTTTGGGTCTGGCTAGGAACGCGACTGAAGGAGGAAGGCGCGTACACGGGCGTACGTAACTGACGACTGAAGGAGCAGTGACAACGCCAGACACAAAAAAGACCGTTCGCACAATGATTGATTATCAAGAATGGAGGTACTATACATTGGACAACGTTTTTGACGTCCTGAAGGAGCGCGGCTTCATACGGCAGACGACCCATGAGGATGAGATACGGGAGTTGCTGGGCCGTGAGAAGGTCAGGTTCTACATCGGCTTCGACCCCACGGCGGACAGCCTGCACGTGGGCCATTTCATGCAGGTCATCATCATGATGCACATGCAGAAGCACGGCCACGTGCCTATCGTGCTGGTTGGCGGCGGCACGGGCATGGTGGGCGACCCCTCGGGGCGGTCGGACATGCGCCAGCTCATGACCAGGGAGACGGTGCTGGAGAATTGCAGGAGGTTCGAGCGGCTGTTCACGCGGTTCATAGATTTCTCGGATGGGAAGGCATTGGCCGTGAACAACGCGGATTGGCTGTGGGATTTGAACTACATCGACTTCATCAGGGACGTGGGGCGGCACTTCTCGGTCAACCGAATGCTCACTGCCGAATGCTTCAAGCAGAGGATGGAGCAGGGGCTGAGTTTCCTGGAATTCAATTACATGATAATGCAGTCCTACGATTTTCTGGAATTGTACAAGCGTATGGGCTGCAAAATGCAGTTCGGCGGCGACGACCAATGGTCCAACATCCTGGGGGGCGTGGAGCTGATCAGGCGCATGGAGGGCGGCCAGGCCTACGGCATGACGTTCACGCTGCTGACCACCAGCGAGGGCAAGAAGATGGGCAAGACCCAGAAGGGCGCGCTGTGGCTGGACGCGGAAAAAACGTCGCCTTACGAGTTTTACCAATATTGGCGCAACGTGGAGGACGCGGACGTGCGAAACTGCCTGGCTCTGCTGACGTTCCTGCCCATGGATGAGGTGGAGCGGCTGGGGTCGTTGAAGGACGCGGAGATAAACCTCGCCAAGGAGACGCTGGCCTTCGAGGTGACTAAGATGGTCCACGGCGAGGATGAGGCCAGGCGGGCGCAGGAGGCGGCCAGGGCGCTGTTCGCGGGAGGCGCCAACATGGACGACGTGCCCTCCACGGAGATGGACGCGGCCCTGTTCGAGGGGGAGGGCCTGGGCGTGGCGGACCTGGTCAGGGAAATCGGCCTGGTCAAGAGCAACGGCGAGGCGTTCCGCGCCATAGAGCAGGGCGGCCTGACGGTGGGCGACACGAAGGTCACGGACAAAAAATTCAACGTGACGGCGGAACTTTTCGACGGCGGGGCGCTTCTAATAAGGAAGGGAAAAAAGAGCTTCCATCGGGTGCTGCTGCGCGGCAAGTGACGCGCGCTCGCCCGGGGGAGGCGACGGCGGGACTCGCGCGGGTTTTTTCGGCCAAACGCGGGCGCGGCCAGGGGGGGGCCGGGGCGGCGGACGGGAATAGAAGGATACCCATAGGGGCAGGCGAAGGGGATAATTGTGAGGTCTTACGAAAACGAACACAACCATGACGGCTACAAGCACAGTTACGGCGGCGCCGCGGGAAATGAGTGGGAGGGGCAGCAGAACCCGCTTGTACAGGTGCGGGAGGGGCAGCAGAAGCCGCTTATACAGGTGCGGAACGTGCGGAAGATTTACCGCATGGGGCAGGAGCGCATCATCGCGCTGGACGACGTGAGCCTGGACATTTACAGGGGGGAGATAATCTGCTTCCTGGGGACGTCAGGCTCGGGCAAATCCACCTTCCTGAACATGGTGGCGGGCCTGGAGAAACCGACCAAGGGCGAGATTATAGTGGGCGGCGTCCCCGTCCACAAGCTGAACGAGGAGCAGGTGACGTTGTTCCGCCAGAAGAACATAGGGTTCATATTCCAGGCGTACAACCTCCTGCCCATGCTCACCACGCTGGAAAACGTCAGCCTGCCGCTGATTTTCCGCAATGTGGACAAGCGCTCGCGGGACAGGATGGCCAGGGACGCCATGCGCGCCGTGGGGCTGGCGGGCTTCGACAGGCGCAAGCCCACCCAGATGAGCGGCGGACAGCAGCAGAGGGTGGGCATAGCCAGGGCGCTGGTGGGGAACCCGAAGATTATATTCGCGGACGAGCCCACGGGGAATTTGGACTCCCGCACCACCAAGGAGGTCATGGAGATTATCGTGAAAATGGTCAAGGAGAACCGACAGACCATGATTCTCGTGACCCATGACAGGAGCATCGCCGAATACGCCGACAAAATCGTGACGATTCAGGACGGGAACATCGTCAGCATAGACGAGCGCGAGGAGACGGAGGCGTGAGAGGGGCGCGGCCGCTCCCGCGCTTTCGCGGTTTGTGGGGCTTCGCGGCCTTGTGTAGAGATGAAAGGGTAATTGTGGACTGACATGCGTGTTGTTAACAGAAAATCGGCCATAGCGATCTGCCTGCTGCTGTTTTGGGCGGCTCTTTGGCCGTTGGCCGCCTGGGGAGCGCCTGCGGCCGAGGGCATTTCCGCGAGCCAGGAGTTGAGCGCGTTCAACGTGGTGCAGCTCACGGAGGCGTATTCATTCTCATTGCGCCTCGCCAACCAGGGGAGCGCCACTTATCGGGGGATAACCGCCGCAGTGGGCAAGGCGAAGGGCTTTGAGAACGGCGTGTTCATACCGGGGGCTGAGGCTATCGGGCCTAAAGGGGAGAACACGTATTTTTTCACTGTGGACATTTCCAGGGAGGCGGGCCCAGGCGCCGTGGATCTGCCCGTGACCTTTTATTACGACAATAACGGGAAGCGGGAGACGCTGATAGAGACCAGGGCGCTGTTCAACGTGGGCAGGCTCATATCCAGCGTGGCGGGCTACGACGCGGTCATACTGGACATGGCCTACACGCTGGAAAACCCCGAGGGCTTCAAGGCGGGGGCCACCAACGTCCTCACTCTGGTGGTGACGAACAGGGGCAACAGCGTCGTCCAGGACGTGAGGGTGGCGCTGACGCTGCCCGAGACCATGACCATCGACAACAGCTCAGGCTCCCAATACGCGGGCAATCTGGGCATCGGCGAGGGGAAGGCGGTTCGTTTCAACGTGTTCGTCGATAAAAAGACGGCCAACAAGAACCACCCCGTCACCGTGAACATGGCCGGCCTGGGCAAAAGCGGCGCGGCCACGTCCCAGCAGGTCGTCTACATCCCCGTCACGGGGGGCGAGGAAAAGGAAGAGGACTCCAGGCCGTTGAGCCTGCAAATCAACGGGGTGGGGGCGCCCGCCCAGGTTCCCGCCGGCAATGAGTTCACCCTATGCTTCAACGTGTGGAACGACGGGGAGAAGGACGCGGAGAACGTGAAGGTGGAGGCCACGTCGGAGCCGGGGGCGGCGAACAAGACCGCCAACGTGTTCATGGAGCCGAAGCTGGCCGCAGGGGCATTGAAAACTTACTACATCACGTTTTTGACCGACAAGACCAACGGGGGCAAGAGCATCCCCCTGAAGATGAGCGTGACGTCGGGCACGGGGGACAAGGCGTTCTCCATATCCCAATACGCCAACGTCTATCTGGAGAAGCTGGCCACGGAGGGCGGCGTCTCGGTCAAGACTCCCCAGCTGATAGTGGACGGCTACAGCTACGGGGGCGGCAACGTGAACGCGGGCAAGGATTTCCCCCTGAGCGTGAGTTTTCTGAACACCAGCACGAAAACCGTGACGAACGTGAAAATCACGCTGGCTTCCGACGGGGGGGCGTTCATCCCCGTGGGCAGCAGCAATTCCATATACATAGCGGAAATCCCCGCAGGGGACAGGGTCTCAAGGACGCTGACCATGACCGTCAGCCCCAGCGCGGAGCAGAAAACCACGCCCATAAACGTGTCCATGGCCTATGAGGACAAGGATGGGGGCCAATTCCAAGGCGCTGACGTTATTTCCATCCCCGTCGTGCAGGTGACCAGGCTCACGGTGGACGACGTGGTCGGGCAGCCCATGAATTACGTGGGCGTGCCAACGGGCGTGGAGGCGAAGTTCTACAACACGGGCAAAACGGCGCTCCAGAACCTGAGGGTGGCCGTGGAGGGCAATTTCGACACGGCGGAGGGCGGTTCCTACTACGCGGGCAACATGAACAGCGGCGCCAGCGACTCCTGCACCTTCACCGTCATCCCGAGGGAGGAGGGCGAGATGGCCGGCAAGCTGGTGTTCAGCTTCGACGACCCCTCAGGCAACCGCGTCACCCAGGAGAAGGAGTTCGCCCTCGCGGTGGGCGCCATGCAGATGGAGGGCGGGCCTGAAATGGCTGTTGACGAGACGCCGCCAAAGGATTATACTAAGTTTTATGTGGGCGGCGGCGCCGCGGCTCTGGCGATAATCATCTTCATGGTGGTTCTGTCGGGGATTTTGAAGCGGCGGCGCATGCACAGAGAATTGGAAATGGAAGATTGACAGGCGCCAGGCCCGACCTTCGGGGGCGGGCACGGGCGGAGATGTGTGACGAAAGGTGCGTGTGACGATGTATTGTGCGAATTGCGGCAGTTATAACGAGGACGGCGCGGCGCTTTGCGGCGCCTGCGGGCACTCGCTGGTGGAATCCAACGCGGCGGCGGGGGAAGGCAAGGACGACGTCGGGAAAGCCTGGATGGGCTTCGCAGGGGCGTCGTCGGGCGCCGACGGCGCGACGGCGGGGACGCGGGACGGAGCCGAAGGCGGCGGGCAGAGCGGATGGAGCGCCAGGTTCAGCGAGGCGGAGCCGGGCGGCGCGGGACAGGAAGGCGCGAGGCCTAAGGCGGGGCCGGGTTTCGGCGGCGCGGGGGCAAGGCGCGGCGCCGAGGGGCAGAGCGGCTGGAGCGCCAGCTTCGGCTTGCCCGCCGAGCCTGAGGGAAATAGCGCGGGGACGGGCGGCGGGCTGGGAATGCCCGCGGACGAGGAACGGCCGGGCGGCGGTTTCGGAATGCCCGACGGCGCGGCCGCGGACAGCCTGGGAGCCGTGTTCGGCCATGAAGAGGCAAGGCCCGCAGACGCGGCCGGGGAGCCGCCCCAAAAGCCCAAGAGCAAGCGCGCCCTCATAGTGGCGGCCATACTCGTGCTGGTTCTGGGCGGCGGCGTGTTCGGCGCCAGCCAGATATTCGCCAGGGATTTCGCGGAGCTGACCATGGGCCCCGCGGCCTTCGCCAAAAAATGCGTCACTGACGCGGCCAACGGGTTGATTGACACATATATGGACTATGCCATATATGTGCTGGACAACGTGGGCAGGGCCAACGAGGCGGAGCTATCGCTGACGGCCGACGTGAGCGAGGAATACATAGACAACCTGGCCGAAGGCCTCCCTTACGTGGACGCGACTACGGCCACTATTTTCCACATGATAGGGAAGTCGTCGCTGAAATCGGATATGTCGTACCAAGTGTCGGACGGCTACGTGAAAGCGGCGACGGAGACGGCCTGGAGCGCGAACGGCAAGGACATAGTCACCATAAAGGCGGACTTGGATCAGGACGCCGCCTACCTCAGCTCGCCCGAGCTGTACCCTGACACGCTGTCCGTGCCGTTGAGCGATTTGGGGCTTCCCGACGGGGTGAGGTACTTCGACCTGTTGAGAGGGTCCATGCCCTTCCTGCCTGAGGACTTCGGCGCCGACGACCTGGCTGCGCTGTCGCGCTACGGCGAGGAGGCCAAGCCCATGCTGAAGGCCATGGTGGCCGCCGCCGTGGAAGAGCTGGATTTCACCATAGAAAAGAACGCCGACGTGGAGATAAACGGCGCGTCCCATTCGACCCACGCCGTGGCCGTCACGGCCAGCAAGAGCCAGGGCATGTTGGCGGCCATAGCCGCCCTGGAGGTCATACAGGGCGACGAGAAGTACCTTAGCCTGATATCGAGCATTGTCACGGATATTTCGCTTCTGGGAGGCGCGGACGCCAGCCCTGACGCCATCAGGACTTTCTTGGGCGAGGCCATAGACGAGATGAGGCAGGAGGCCGACGCCGCCAAGCAAGGCGCGACGCCCCTTGAGGGCGGAGAGCCTCTGGACGACGGCCCGTCCGGCGGGCAGGACGCCTTAAAGCTGAAACTCTACGTCAGCCCCCAAAACAAGTTGCTGGGCTCTTCCTTCGCCGTGGGCGGCGCGGACATATTTTTCGGGATGGACGGCAAAGGCTACGAGTGCAGAGGCGGCGACGGCGTCTATGACTCCTTCCGCGTGTTCGGGAACATCTCCAAGTCGGGGGGCGGTATTGATTTCCCCGTTAACTTCAGCGTCAACGGCGGCTCCCCCATCAAGGCGCTGCAGGCCAAGGGCGTGAAATGGGAGAAGTACAGGGGCACGAAAGTGTTGGTGGGCGCCTTTGACTTCGCGGTCGCCGACTGGACGGCGGGAGTCCCCGGCCTGGAGGACGGGGAGGACAAGTATCTGAGCATAGCCAAGGAGCTGAAAGGCTCGGCGAATATGTATCTGGACGGCGAGACCTACGGGTACGGTTTCACCCTGGGCAACGGCTCCGACGCCAGCCTGTCTTTGGATATTAAGGAACGCGAGTTTGAAGGTTCCATAGAGATGCCCGACCACTCGGGCGCGGCCGGCATGGAATCCTTGGATATAGTCAAGCTGGCCGACGGGCTGAAAACCGTTTTCGACAACATGAAGGAGGCGGGCTACGACCTGCAGAATTTGTACGAGACGGCGGCCTCCCTGCTTGTTATTGTGTCCACCGTCGGCAACCAGGGGGCTGACGGCGTGTACGGGGGCTATGACTACTCGGGCCCGGACGCGGGCCAGTACGACATGAGCGGCTACGGCCTGGACGGTCTGGGCGAAGGCGAGGGCTACGACTTCGATTAGGCCGGGAGCGGGCATAGGGGGGCCGCAGCCGCGGCCCGCCGCGCGCGAGGGGATGCTATGGCTTTAGGCGACACGGCTCTGGAGTTAAAGGGAATAGAAAAGCGGTTCAGGGAGCCGCTTTTTTCGCCTGTCTCCTTCGTCCTGAGGGCGGGGGAGGGGCTGGCGCTGGTCGGGCGCAACGGCAGCGGCAAGACCACGCTTTTGGACATAGTGGCGGGGCTGAGGCGGCCTGACGCGGGCAGCGTGGCGCTGACGGGCCCGCTGGGCTACGTCATGCAGAAGGACGGCCTGTCGGGGCTGCTGTCCTGCCGTGACAACCTGGCATACGAGGCGTCCTTGCGCGGCCTGCCCCCAAGGCGCATAAAGGCGCGCGTGAATGAGGTGGCGGAGCTGTGCGGGGTCTCGGATTTTCTGGGAGAGCGGCTGAACCGCTGCTCGGCGGGGATGAGGCAGAAGGTGGCCATAGCGGCGGCTCTGCTCCACAGGCCGACGCTGCTGTTGCTGGACGAGGCGTTCTCATCCCTGGACGCCCAGTCGGCTGAGAGGATGAAGGCGGTGGCGCGGGGCCTGCTGGACGGTGGCGGGGCGCTGGTGATGGCGTCCCACAGCCCCGAGGATTACGTGGGGCTGTGCCAGCGGCGGCTGGCGTTGCCGGAGGGTGTGGAGGGGGCGGTTTCATGAAATGATTACAAATATGGGATATAATAGGCGTTAAATTTAGCTGTTGCGGCTATTTCGCGAAAGAATATAAGAAATAATATTTTTCCTAGGTTGAATGCCTTAATTGCCTGTTATATAATATATATTATTAACTCGAAGGGAGCGGGCGGCGGGCGGTTTGCCCATCATCCGCTATGTTAATTCGGAGGGAGATGATGAGAATGGTTAAGCTGCTCGTCGGGCAGAAGGGCACCGGCAAGACCAAGCTGATGATAAAGCTTGCGAACGAGCGTGTCGAAAAAAGCGACGGAAGCGTTGTGTTCATAAACAAAAACCACAGACTGATGTACGATTTGAAATACATGATTCGCGTAGTATGCATGGAAGACTATGAGGAAATCACGAACAGCGATGAGTACATCGGTTTTATTTTTGGGATTATAAGCTCGGATCACGATATCGAGGCGATTTTTATCGACAGCATCCTGAAGCATGCGGACGTGAGCATGGCTGACATACCCGAGTTTTTGGATCGGCTCAGCAATATAGGCAAAAAATACGAGATAGAATTCATAGTGAGCCTCAGTGCCGAAGCTACTGATTTGGGGGATGCCATCAACAGGTTCGAGGTGCTTAATTGACCTATGACGCTATCAGTTTCCGCCATGGACGGGACACGGGCGAATATGGCCGAACGTGATCGGCGCCACGCTGCGGCGCTGTTGCCCGCTACTGCGGAAGAAATGAAGGAACTCGGATGGCTCCAAGCGGATTTCGTGCTGGTCACGGGAGACGCCTATGTGGATCATCCGTCTTTTGGCGCGGCCATTGTCGGACGGCTACTGGAAAAACAGGGCTACAAGGTCGCCGTGCTGGCTCAGCCCGACTGGAGGAATGGAGCGGATTTCAAACGTTTTGGCCGCCCTAGGCTGGGCTTCCTTATCACTTCCGGATGCGTGGACTCAATGGTGAACAATTATTCCGTCATGAAACGCAGACGGAAAAAGGACGCTTACAGCCCAGGCGGGGTTTCGGGAAAACGGCCTGACAGGGCTGTCGTTGTTTACGCCAACAAGGCTAGAGAGGCTTATAAAGGCTGCCCCGTCATTTTGGGCGGCTTGGAGGCAAGCCTGCGCAGGCTTGCCCATTACGACTACTGGAGCAACAGTCTGAGACGGTCGATCCTTTTGGATTCCAAGGCGGATTTGCTCATATACGGGATGGGCGAAAGAGCTGTTGTCGAAGTCGCGGCGGCGTTGAACGACGGGTTCGCCGCCAGGGACGTGACATGGGTTGCCGGGACAACGTTCAGAAGCGCCCTTCCACCGGAAGGGGCCGTGCTTCTTCCAGGTTACGACGCGCTTACAGCGCACGACACGGCACAGGAAGCTTATGTTGAAAGCTTCAAGGTTCAGTGCGCCAACAATGAAGCGGTCGGCGCTCGCCCTCTGGCAGAAAGGTACGGGGACAGGCTGTTTGTGATACAAAATCCCCCTCAGAAGCCTTTATCCCCGAAAGAATTGGACGAGACCTATGAGCTGCCGTTCACCAGGCGCGTCCATCCGTTGTTCGACAAGGACGGCGGCGTGCCCGCTGCCGAGGAAGTGCGTTTTAGCATAACCGCTAACAGGGGATGTTTCGGGAATTGCGCCTTCTGCGCTCTGGCATTTCATCAGGGGCGGCTGGTCGTCGGCAGGAGCAAGGCTTCCATCGTCAATGAAGCTAAGGCCCTCACGGCAGCGGAGGGCTTTAAGGGGTATATACACGATGTGGGCGGGCCGACGGCGAATTTCAGAAAGGCGGCCTGCTCGAAGCAGGAGTCGCGCGGAAGCTGCCAAGAAAGGGATTGCCTGTTTCCTGAACCTTGCGCACGTCTGGATGTCAGCCACGACGAGTTTCTCGATATTCTGAGGGCGATCAGGGCTCTTCCCAAGGTGAAGAAAGTGTTCATCCGCTCAGGCGTCAGGCATGATTACCTCATGGCCGACCCCAAGCGGAAAGAAATCATACGCGAGCTGTGCGCACATCACGTGAGCGGGATTTTAAAGGTCGCGCCTGAACACGCGTCTCCGCGCGTACTGACACGGATGCGCAAACCGAGCATTGATGTATATGAGTCTTTTGCCGCGGAGTTTCGCGCCGCCAACAAGGCTTTGGGCAAGAATCAGTACCTGTTGCCTTATTTCATCTCAGCCCATCCCGGAAGCGGGCTGGCCGAAGCTGTGGAATTGGCGCTATTCTTGAGGCGGACAGGATTCGTGCCGGAACAGGCGCAGGATTACTACCCATCCCCGGGGACTGCGGCCGCCTGCATGTATTACGCGGGCACAGACCCATTCACGGGCGAGGACGTTTATGTCGCGCGTTCCGAGGACGAGAGGCGGATGCAAAGAGCGTTGCTCCAGTTCAACAGGCCGGAAAACCGAAGGCTCGTGCTTAAAGCCTTGAAAATAGCGGGGTTCAACATAGCTCTCCTTGACTGACGCTAATCTCCGATTAGAAATGGTATAACGCCAACTTGAGGCGGATTAGCGGACGATATTGCGAGATTCTATAGTTTTTTGCCATACTCCCGATATCTTTGGCGGGATTTAAATGAGAAATAATATAAAACTGTGCCGGACAAACGCGTCGCGGCAATGCGTCGTGGGCCGCGCGGAGCGCGAAAGGGGTTAGGGATATGTCAAAAGGCGGCAAGAGCAGAACTTTAGCGGTCATGTTCGGTATATTGGCAGGAGTCGCGTTGTCATTCCTTCTTGGCAGTTATATGTATTTCAGCTTTTTCTTCGATCCGCCCCCCCCAAGACAGGTTTTAGTCTGCAACGGCGTTGACATACTCCCCTCTTCATACGAATGGCACACGCCTTTCGCGGGCGGTATTTTATACAAAGAACATAAAAGCCCCGAGCGTTCGGAAATCCCTGTTCTGGGGACTGTTTACGGCGGCGCGCCTGTATTCGAGCCTGTGCAAGGCATCGGGACGCGCGGCTCATATAGCGTGAGCTTGCTGGACAGTGAAGGCCACGAACTGTGGAACGGCATGGATTTCAACATCCCTGACGGCGTGATCGCCCGGAATGGCGACTATGTAATGAAAGCCTCGCTTGTCTATCCTAACGTTTTGGGCGCGTCTTATGGCGAACTAAGCTTCGTCGCCGCGTTCAGAGCATATTTCGAGCCTGGCATGGCCACCAGCTTCTCAGAGGTGTCTCAAGGCGACGTGTTCGTCATAAAGCTCTATGATCTCCAAGAATCGCCGAACCTTTCCATTGACGCGGGTCTTGACGCAGAAGGCAATCCCATAATGGCCCAATTCGTCAAAACGGGCAACTCATCCGCAGAAGCAGTCATCGCTGTGGCGCACGACCGTCCGGTGGGCGAATATCACGTTCAGGTTAGTTGCGATCAGAACAACTGGGACGTGGCCTATACCGTCGTCGAAGGGCGTTTCGAGCGGCAGAATCTCAGCATCGACGCCTCCGATCCCCAGATCACCGAAGCCAACAGTCCTGCGGCCTACGCGCAGTACCGTGAGAAAATCTACCCCTTGTACGAAACCTACGACGACGAGCGTTACTGGAACGGCGTATTCCTGCGGCCAGTGGACTGGGAAGCCGCATCATGCAGGATATCCACTACTTACGGCATATTTAGGTACACCAACGGCGGTTCGACGCCCAGACGCCATCCTGCCCTGGATATAGCGGCCCCTACAGGCGTTCCCGTGCTGGCGCCCAACAACGGGCGGGTGGTTATGGCCGAATATCTTCTGAACACCGGCAACACCATGGTAATAGAATACGGCGGCGGACTTAAAAGCTATTTCTTCCATTTGTCCTCCATGGCAGTCGAGCCGGGCGACATGGTTTCAAAGGGACAGGAAGTGGCGAAAGTGGGCAGCACCGGCTATTCCACCGGGCCGCACCTGCACTTTGAAATGCGAATAGGCAGGCAGTCCCTGAATCCTATGCCGCTGATGAGCGGAGAAAGCCAACTGTTCTTTTGACATCCCCCATCCCTACTCATGCCGCAAGGCCTCTATAGGATCCAGCCTGGCCGCCTTCCCTGCCGGGTACACGCCGAAAACTATCCCCACCAGGCTGGATATGATGACCGTGAACGCCACCGTCGGCGCGGAGACCACGGGAACCACGTCTATTACCCCCCCTAGGGCCACGCCGCCGCAGTAGCCCAGCGCTATGCCTATAAGCCCGCCTATGGCGGCCAGAATCACGGCCTCCACCAAAAACTGGAACCGTATGTTGCCGTCGGTGGCGCCCAGCGACTTGCGTATGCCTATCTCGTGGGTGCGCTCCGTGACCGTGACCAGCATGATGTTCATCACCCCTATGCCCCCGACGAAGAGGGATATGGCGGCCACCAGGCTCACGAAGGCGGTTATGCCGCCCAGCACGTCATTGACGGAATCAAGCTGCTGCAACAGGTTGCTCACGTTGTACTTGCCCTCGTTGCCGTGGCGCATGGACAGCAGCATGGAGATTTCCAGCGCCGTCCTCTCGATGGCGGCCCTGTCCTTCACGTTGACGTAGATATTGTCCAGATAGTCGCGGCCGTAGATCTTCTGCAGCGTCGTCACGGGGATGTAGGCGATGGTGGGCATCTGGAACATGGAAGAGCCGAAATCCACGGTATGGTAGACCCCGACCACGGTGAAATCCACGTTGCCGAACGAGAACGTGGCGTGGAGCGTCTGGCCCGTCGCTTTGGTCTTGCCGTACAGCTTTCTGGCCAAGGTCGAGTCGATGATTATTGCCGCCGCCTTGTTGTCCACGTCCTGCCGCGCCAGGAAACGGCCCTCCGTTATGTCCAGCCCCTGCACGTCCTTGAAATTCTCGTTCGTCCCCATAAAATAGAGGTTGTTGGTCTCCGCAGGGTTCTTGAGCCGCGCTTTCCCGCTCATGCTCGCCAATGGCGAGACGTTCTCCACGTTGGGGTGCGTCACTATCAGCGACGCGTCGTCCAGGGTGAGCATGTCGGCGGTGGTCACGTCCTCGTCGTACTTCACGCCCACCTCCAGGCCCAGGGAGCCCATCTTGGAGAACTGGCCGTTGATGGACGCCTGGAAGCCCTGGCCGATGGAGGTTATCATTATCACCGCGCTTATGCCGATGATAATCCCCAGCATGGTCAGCACGGAGCGCATCTTGTTCCCCAAAAGGCTCGCCGTGGCGGATACGAAGCTTTCAAACAGGTTCATAAGGCGCCCACCCCGCTTTCGCCGGCGGGCGCGCCGGCCCGCAACGGCTCGTCCACCCGCTCGTCGCTGACTATGCGCCCGTCCCGAAAGGTGACAATGCGCCCCGCGTGCAGGGCTATCTCCCGCTCGTGTGTCACCATGACGATGGTGGCGCCCTCCCTGTTGAGGGACTGGAATATCTCCATGATTTCCTCCCCCGAGCGGCTGTCCAGGTTCCCGGTGGGCTCGTCCGCCAGCAGGATGGAGGGGTTGTTGACCAAGGCGCGGGCGATGGCCACCCGCTGTTTTTGGCCGCCTGACAGCTCGTTGGGCCTGTGGTGCCCCCTGTCCGTCAGCCCGACCTTGGCCAGGGCCTCACGCGCCGCCGCGCCGCGCCGTTTGGCGGGCTCGCCCGCGTAGACCATGGGCAGCTCCACGTTCTTCGAGGCGGTGAGTTTTGGCAAAAGATTGAATGATTGGAATACAAAGCCAATCTTCTTGTTGCGTATGGCGGCTAGCTTGTTCCCTGTTATGGAGGACACGTCCTCCCCGTCGAGGTAATATTTTCCTGACGTCAATGAGTCCAAACAGCCGATAATGTTCATCAAAGTGGATTTGCCCGAGCCTGAGGCGCCCATTATGGCCACGAACTCGCCCACGCCCACGCTTAAGTCCACGTCCCGCAGCGCCTTGACCTCGTAGCGCCCGACGCGGTAGGTCTTGCTGAGGCGGCGGGCTTCTATTATCATGCCCGTCGCGCTTTCCGCGCCGCCCGTCACTGTGCCGCCCCCGGCTCTTGGCGCGTGGCCACGGGCCGCACGAAGGAGCCTTCTTCCAGCTGGGCGGGCGGGCTTAACACCAGCTTCTCGCCGGCGGCCACGTTCAGGGCCTCCACGTAAATGCCCGAATACTCGCCCAAATCCACGGCCCTCTTCTCCACTGAGAAATCCTCCCTCATGACATACACGTAGTTATTGCCGTCCGAGGCGCTCACGGTCGCCATGAGGGGGATCACCACCGCGTCCTCTACGGTTCGCGTGACGATGACCGCGTTCACGCTGTACCCCGCCTTCAGGCCGGGCTCGTCGCAGCGTATCTCCACCGTCAGCGCGGTCTCCATGGCGTTGCCCACCTGCTTCTTCTCGGCAACGGGGGAAATCCTGGCCACCTCGCCGCTGAAAGCCTCGCGGCCAATGGCGTCGCAACGCAGTTCCGCTTTCTGGCCGATGGCCAGGGCGCGGGCGTCGTTTTCGGGCACGTTGGCCTTGACGATCATGTTGCCCGCTGACACGTCCGCTATCTCGAAGAGGGGACGGCCCGGCGCGCTCACGTCGCCGTCCTTCACGGAGACGCTTATGACCGTGCCGCTCGCGGGCGCCGCCTCGAACTCGTCGTGCTTGTCTATCTCCTGCTGGAGCCGCGAGATTTGGGATTTCGCCTGCTCCACGGCCACTTCCGCGCTCTCGGCCCGGTTTTTGGAGGAGTCGCCGCTGGCGGAGACCTGGTCCTCGGCCTGCCTCATGGCTTCATAAGCGGCGTCCAGCTCTTTTTTGGACGCCGCCCCCTCGTCGAAGAGGGTTTTGACGCGCTCGTAATCGGAGCGGGCGTTTTCCATGCGTATGCGCTCAGACTCAGGCGCGGGCGTTCGCGCCGCCTCCAGGCTCAGTTCAGCCGACCTGAGGGCGAGCCGCGCGTCCTCCAGGCTGTCCTTAAGCTCGTCCAGGGCGTCGCTGTCGTAATCCAAAAGCCGCTGGCCGACGGACACCGTGTCTCCCGCCTTCACGTGGACCTCCTTGACGCGGGAGGCGGCCCTGGGGAATATGGTGGTCACGTCGGACAGCTCCGCCGTGCCCTTCACGTTGGCCTTGCAGACGATGGTCTCCTTGTGGGCGGCCTCTATCTCCACCACTGCGGCGTTTCTGGGGATGCCGCCTCCCTGCTGGTGGGTGGCGTTCCAGAGGGCGACGCCGACGAATACGGCGACCAGGACGGCTATGCCCGAGATGAGGGCGATTTTTTTCCGTTTCGGCATAGTATTAAACCTCAAAATCCCTTTCAAATGTTGCCCTTCAAAAATTCCCTACAGCCCCTTGGGAGCCCTTTCGGGGCGCGGAGAGGACCCTCGGCCCGCCCTCGCGGGGCGAGGCCTGAAATCAGCCCGCCGCCTCAGGCAAAGCCCATGCTTTTGACGGCCATGTCCGTGAACATGATGCTGGCGCTGGACGTCGCCGCCGTGACCAGCATGGCCAGGAGGAAGGTGACGCCCGTCACGACCGCGGCCCTGGCTGCGGTGAAGCCGTTTATCTCTTTGACGCCCAGGGCTATGACTATGTAGCCCCATATGCCGAAGATGCCCACGGCGGCCAGCAGGTTGTAGGAGAACATGGAGAAATCGCCGTTCGGCATGAACACCGCCGCCAGCGAGGTGACGTCCAGCAACGTGCCCACGGAAGCCATCACCGCGGAGCTTATCACGCCGCCCACGGCGGTTATGACAAGGGCGTGGGCGCACACGGAGGCGTACTGGGCGTACTTGGCCTGCCCTTTGGCGATTTTCCCGACCAAAAACAGCGCAAACGCCTGGAGGAAGCAGACGATGGGGTAAACGATCAGAATGGAGACGGCGGAACCCAGCGCCGCTATGACCGCCGAGCCTTGGGCCGCCTGGGTGGACTCCGTGAAATTCAGGAAATCCTGCCCGTAGCGTGTCAGCATTATCTCGGACGTCTTTTCCAAGGTGAGCGCGGTCAGCTTGCCCATGAACGGCAACGTCAGCAGGCTCACCGCCAGGGCCGAAAGCAGGGCCGGCCCGATGGACGGGTGGATTCTGATGTTCCGCGCCAACTCGGCGGGCGCCGCGAAAATGCTCACGAGCCGCTTGAAGAAGCCCATCTTGGGAGTTTCGTCCTCTATGACGCGAAGCATTTCATTGTTCTCGTTATCCATTAATATCCTCCTTTTAACAACCTTGAAAACGCCCGTTGGCCGCGCGCGTCTCCCCCTCTTGGGTTCCGGGCCGTGCTGCGGGGCTGACGGCCAAGACAGGCATATGCCAATCCGCCCCGACGTCTTAGATACTTATTTGTTTCATATTATATCCGTTTACGCCAATATTAAACAATTAAACACGCGTAAACACGCGCCCCGCAGACCGCCCCTTCGGCAAAACGCCGCCCCCGCGCCCGTTGGGCCAAACGCCGCGCGGACCGCCCCCGACGCCCCCGACCCGACCGGCCCGACGTGACGCCCCATCGACCCGACCGGCCCGACGGGATTATTGCGCCAAGCCTTGCAGGCATTCGATGTAGGAGGGCAGCATGGTGACTTTCGCGTAATCCAGCACCAGAAGGTCGGTCACTCCTTTCTCCTCCAGGGTCTCGTACAGGTCTTCTTTGAATTGGCGCGGGTCAATGCCGATAATCCGCGAGTAGTACGGCGTCAGCCAGGGTATGAACGCGTTGCCGTAGGAATCCTTCAGCACCGCCAGGACGCGATCCCTAGGGCCGTCCCCCCTGATGTCTATCATGGCGCAGTCCCCGCCCAGGAAGATGGCGTAGCTGGGCGGCTCCATGCCTGTGCCGTCGTAATACTTCTCGAAAACCGTGCCAGGCCGCCCGTAGAGATTCCCGTTCTCGTCGTAGGTGTAGAGGGTCGCGGGGTTGTTGCGCCTGTTGCGCATGTAATAGCAGAGGGCGTCGGGGTGGGCCTTCACGCTGGGGGTGGGCGCCATGCCGTAGAGGTAGCCCAGGAAGCCCTCCAGCACCGTCTCGCTGTAGCGGGTTATCTCGAGGGGGGTGAACCCCGCCACCTCCGAGAAGGCCCTCATGCCGTAATAGGCGCCCAGCGCCGTCCAGTGGTGGTCCGTGCGGAAATACTCGTACTCGCCCCAATGCTCGGCCATCTGGGAGTAGGCGTCAACAGTCACGATTTTGTCGTCGTAAGCCGCGTAAATCCCCTCTATGACGTCCTTCTGAGGGTCGGCGGCGCTCCTGTAGGCAGGCTCCTCGAACTCAATGCGCATGGGCACCAGCATGGAATAGACCTTCATGTCCTCGGGGACTTTGGACGCGATGCGGTTCATCGTAGCCACGTAGTCGTCGCAGCCGCGTTGGTTCTTCTTGTACACCTCCAGCATCCTGTCGGGCAGTATGACCACCTCCTGGGTCTCAAAGGAGGCGTCCGTCGTGTCGGCGCCGAGGCTGGCGCCTATGTCCGCCCTCACCTTCACGACCTTCTTGTCGCGCTGCAGCTCCATGAAGCTCTTCACCCTGTCGGCCTGGCTTATGAGGAAGGCCCTGGCGGGCACGTGGTCGGCCAGGAAATCATCTATCCCCCTGTACACCTCGCCCGTGAGGTACGCGTGGGCGCCCCACTTCGGGAACGCCGCCAGCATCCTGTTCTCCTCCTTGGACTCCCGCTCCGGGCTGCCGAGCGTCCCCAAGGCGACGACGAAAAACCCCGCCAGCGCCAAGGCGAAGCAGATCGTGACCAAGGCGCCCTTTTTATTGAATTTCTTGTAAATATTCCTCATGGCTAAAACCTAAAATACAAAAATGGGTTGTAACTCCCCCCTACCAGCAACAGGAAACACAGCCCCAGCAAGGCCAGCGCCAATATGCCCTCCGTGGCCTCCAGCCACGCCCCCGCGCCTCCGCGCCGCACGGCGCGCTCCATCTTCCTGGCCAAGTCCCGCAGCCACGGCGCGGAACCTACGGCCAAAATCGGGAGTATCCAAAAATACTGGAAAAACACGCTTTCGGCCAGCATGTCCGCAAAGGCCGCCCCCCTGTCCAGAAGGAAAAAAACCTTTGTGAAATGGAGCAGCCTGGCGCTGTTGGTGAAATAGAAAATGCCCCAGCCGTACAGCACGACCAGCATGGTGAGAATCCACCGCAGGGCGGCCAAGGCGCCGCCCCTGGCCCTTTCCGCCAGGACGCGCGGCGTCGCTTCGGCGGAAGCCCCCCCCGTCGTCTCGAGGGCCCCCGTAGCCTCAGCCTCAGTCCCAGCCTCAGCCCCGGCCGCAAGCCGCCCCTCGGCCAACGCCCGCCTCCGCGCCAGGAATTGGCCCACGTACTTCTCCGCCAGCAGCAGCAAGCCGTAGTACAGGCCCCAGCCGATAAAATTCCAGCTGGCGCCGTGCCAAAGCCCCGTCAGCAACCACACCACCAGTATGTTCCTTATTTGAAGATTTCTGTTCCCCCCCAGCGGTATGTACACGTAGTCCCTGAAAAAACCGCTCAGGGACATATGCCAGCGCCGCCAGAACTCCGTTATGGAGCGGGAGACGTAGGGGTAGTTGAAATTCTCCTTATACCTGAAGCCGAACATCTTGCCCAGGCCGATGGCCATGTCCGAGTAGCCCGAAAAGTCAAAATAAATCTGGAAGGCGAAAAAAAGCGTCCCCAGCCAGGCGCCGGCCACGGTCAAATCCGTCAGCGACCCGTCCAGCAGCGCGCTCGCCGCCGCCCCCGCCGTATTGGCCAGAACCACTTTCTTGCCCATCCCCACGCAAAACCGCCTGACTCCCCCCGCGAAGGTGGAGAAGCTCATGCCGCGCCCCATTATCTGCGCCTCCACGTCCACGTAGCGGACTATGGGGCCCGCGACCAGTTGGGGGAACATGGACACGTACAGCAGGTAGTTGAAGTAGCGCCGCTGCACCCGCGCCTTGCCCCTGTAAAGGTCTATCACGTATGACAGCGACTGGAACGTGTAAAATGATATGCCTATGGGCATTTCGACCGAGAACACGGGAAGCGCCAGGCCCGTCAGGCCGTTCAGGGACTCCGTGACGAAGGCCAGGTACTTGAACACGAACAAAATCCCCAGATTTATGATGAGGGACGAGGCCAGCACCATCTTCGCGCCGCCCCTGCGCTTGGCCGTGACCATGCGCCGCCCGTTGAAGAAGTCCACCGTGGCAGTGAAGAGCATGGCGCATATCCACAGAGGCTCGCCCCAGGAATAGAAGAACAACGACCCCGCCAGCACCACCTTGTTGGCGGCCTTCAGGCTCCCCGTGGCGCGGAGCGTGACATGGTAAAGCAACAATATGACAGGCAAAAATAGACCCAAAAAAACCAAACTGGAAAAAACCATTATCTAAAAGCCCTCTTCCCGCGCCGTCCGCGCGAAATCTTCTATAGCCCTGAACAGCTCCGCCGCCTCGCTCATGGCGTTAGCCCTTCTCTTAAAATCCGCCGAGCCTTTCACGCCCTTAAGATACCAAGGCACGTGCTTTCTCATTTCCCTGACCGCCCGATACTCGCCGTTCTCCTCCATAAGCATGGTCAAATGCCTGGCCATCACCCGAAGCCGCGCCTCGACCCCTGTCGTCCGCCTGTCCGCCGCGCCGCCCTCCAAGCAGGCTCCGGCGCCGTCCCCGTAGGCCCGCAGCGCGTCGGCGAAAATCCAAGGGTTGCCCAACGCCCCCCTGGCGATCATCACGTAGTCGCATCCCGTCTCGGCCAGCATTCTCACCGCGTCCGCGCCTGAGGCCACGTCGCCGTTCCCTATGACGGGTATCCCCACCGCCGCCTTCACGCGGCGTATAAGCTCCCAATCAGCCTTCCCGCTGTAATATTGCTCCCTAGTCCTGCCATGCACCGCAACGGCCGCCGCCCCCGCCTGCTCCAGCGCCGCCGCCATCTCCGCGGCGTTCACGGAGCCCGCGTCCCAGCCGGCCCTTATCTTGGCCGTCACGGGCTTTGAGGTAGCCTGAACCATCGCCTCCACTATCCTGGCCGCCAGATCCGGGTCCCGCAGCAACGCCGCGCCCTCCCCGTTCTTGACCACCTTAGGCACGGGGCAACCCATGTTAACGTCCAGCAGGACGTTCCCCATGCCCTCAAGCTTCTCGGCGGCGAAGGCCATGCGCGCCGGGTCTTTCCCGAACAGCTGGAACGCCACCGGCCTCTCGTCCTCGTGGAACCTCAGCAAATCGGCGGTCTTGCCGCCACCGTAATAAAGCCCGTTGGCGCTGACCATCTCCGAATATACCATGGCCGCGCCCTGCTCGCGGCACAGCCTGCGGAAGGTCGAGTCCGTGACCCCCGCCAGGGGCGCCAGCAGAAACGGGCTGTCGGGGCTGACCCCGCCTATGGGCCTGGGGAGAGCCGACGCGGGTTCGCGAGGCGTCACAGCATCTCCTCTGGCGTGGGCTGCCGCCTGGCCTCGTGCCTGACCGTCTTGTTCTTCTCGTAAATCAGCTGCAGCCCCTCCAGGGTCAGCTGCTTGTCCACGATGTCGATGCAGTCTATGCCGTTGTCTATCATGTTCGCCACTCCCCCCGTGGCTATCACCTTGATAGGCCGCGCCTCGCCCACGTACTTTGCCAGTTCCTTCTTCATTTTCTTTACAATATAGTCAACCATGCCCATATGGCCGTAAACCAGGCCGGACTGCATGCTTTCTATGGTGTTCCTGCATATCACGTGCCCCGGCTCCTCCAACTCCACCCTGGGAAGCTTGGCGGTTTTCTCAAAGAGGGCGTCGGAGGATATTTTGAGCCCCGGCGCGATGCTGCCGCCCAGGTACTCCCACTTGTCCGAGACGGCGCAGAAGGTGGTGGCCGTGCCCAAGTCCACTATTATCAGCGGGCCGCCGTACTTCGACAGGGCGGCGACGGCGTTCACGATGCGGTCGGCCCCGACCTGCTTGGGGTTGTCGTATTTGACGATAAGCCCCGTCTTGACGCCCGGCCCTATGACCAGCGCCCGCTTGTTGAAATATTTGACCGAAAGGTGCTGGAGCGTGTACAGGCTGGAGGGCACCACGGTGGATATAATCACGTCCTTCACCGCGCCCGCGTCCAGCCCCTCGTAGTCGAGCAGCTGGTTTATCACCATGCCGTACTCGTCCGCGCTCTTGTTGTTGTGCGTCTCCAGGCGCCAGTCCTGGATCAGCTTGCCGTTCTCGAAAATCCCCATGACGATGTTCGAGTTGCCCACGTCAAAAGCCAATAGCATATTCGCCTCCGTTACCCCTCGCGGCGGGCGGGCCGCAGGGCAGTAGTATGAAAAACTCGGGGCGAAGCGCTCGGCCGTTCGCCCCGACGCCCGCTAAATCCGCGCCTTGAGCGAGGCAGAACGCACAAAAGCCTTGGCCCCCTGTTCGATCCCAATAAACCAATGATACTATATATGAGGCTCAGGTTCAACAAAAATATTATTACATGTGATCGGATTAGTTGACTTGCGCCTTTCCGCAACGGCCCGGCCCCCGAAAAAAGATACGCGTTCGTGCTGACGAAACGGCTGGGTTTCCAAATGCAGTTTCGCGTCCTGCCGACGCGGAACGTGCCTTCGCCCTCACCTGCCGGCCAGCCTGCGGCTGATCATCTCCATCACGTTGGATATGGCGTTGTCTCCCGAGACGTTGCAGGCCGTGCCGAAGCTGTCCTGGGTTATGTACAGAGCTATCAGGATGCTGGCTATGGATCCGTGCGAGGCTATGCCCACCAGGGGCAGGAAGGGCAACGCCGACATGATGGCGCCTCCAGGCGCCCCGGGCGCCGCCATCATGGCTATCCCCAGCGTCACTATGAAGGGGATTATCAGGTCGGGGCCGACGGGCATGTTGTACATCAGAAGCACGCTGGTGACGCAACAGATGATGGTGGTCATGGAGCCAGGCATGTGGATGTTGGCGCATAGGGGTATGACAAAGTTGCGGATTTCGGCGGAGACCCCCATGGCCTCGGCGCACTGCAGATTCACGGGGATGGTGGCCGCGGAGGACTGGGTGCCTATGGCGGAGATGTAGCCAGGTATCTGGCGGCGCATCATTTTGAACGGGTTTTTGCCCGTGAGGGCGCCGCTGACGCAGAACGCCGTCAGCAGATATGTCAGGTGCAGCCCTATGACGGTCAGGAACACCTTCCACAGCACGCCCAGTATGGCGAAGGTCTCGCCGCTGACCGTCATTTCTATGAAGGTGCCGCAGATGAACAACGGCAGAAGCGGTATGACCACGCCCAGAAGGACTTTGTTGACGATGGCCGCGAACTCGCCCATCAGGCCGTGGAGCGCCAGGCCTCTCCCCTTGCCCTTCATCATGCTGATGCAAAGCCCCAGTATGAACGCCAGCGTTATGGCCGATGGCACCTCCATCAGCGGCGCTATGGGGAACTCGAACAGGGGGGCCAGCATCCCCGCCTCAGGGTCGCCGATGTTGGCCGCGGTCTCGGCGCCGATGAAGCCGGGGAACAGATTCACGGCTATGACGTAGGCCACCACGCCCGTCAGCAGCGTGGAGGCGTAGGCAATGCCGGCGGTTATGCCCAAAAGCTTCCCCGCGCCGCAGGTCAGGTCGGCTATGCCCATGGTCACGAAAGCCAATATCATCAATGGTATGATAAATCTCAGAAGCGAGCCGAAAATTTCGGAAAACGTGATGATGAGCCTGTTGACGGGCTCGGGCGCGAAGGCGCCTAGCAATATCCCCAGAGCGATGGCTATGACAAGCTTAGGCACAAGCCCCAGCTTAACCCTTTTCCCCTCGTCCATTCCCCCTGATCTCCTTTCCCGCTCGCGCCAAAACGCGAGGCGCGGCCTCATGCCATCCCCTTTTTTAGATCCCGCCCAAAGCCATCGGGCGAATATCGGAGGACAGTATCCGCTAATCCGCTCCAAGGTGACGCTTTAAATGCGGACTGGTATTAAGCGCGGATTAGTATCAGACGCCTCCCCGCGCCGCCCCTCGGCGCGTCTCCCCTTCGCGTCGGGAATCAGGGGCGGCGCGCCTCGCGCCGTCCCCTTTCCCTTCTATGCTGTGTGAATTATGCCGCGCGTGACGCCGTGCGCCCTTCGGACAGCTTTCCCCTTCGCCGCCCTGCCCCGGTCACGGGGGCGTCCCGGGCCCCGCGCCGCCTCGACCGCCTATTTGCGTTTGCTCTCGGCGGGGGTGACGCAGACCCCCTTGGCGCGGCAGACCACGATAGGCTCCTCCAGGGAGTCGGCCGCGGAAGGGCTTACGTCGGGCCTGGCCGCCACCACTTTTTGCGCCACGAACTCCATCTTTCTGGACGTTTTGCCCACATGGGTGACGGTGCCCTTCGCCTCGATATAATCCCCCGCGTATATGGGCGCCAGGAACTCCACCTCGTCGTAGCGCAGGAACAGGCCCTCGTCGCCGTCAAGCTTGATGAGCAGCTCCGTGGCCACGTCGCCGAAGAGGTGGAGGGAATGCGCCCCGTCCACCAGACTGCCTCCGTAATGCGCGTCCTTGTGTGACATCCTCACCCTGATAACGCTCGTTACATTCTCCATTTTATACCTCCTTATGAAATATATTCCAATACTTGCCGCCGCCCGCCTTCGCCCTCGGCGCGGGCCTATGGCATGGCTGTCGCGCCGACGCGGCGGGCCGCCGCCCGATTGCCTCCAAAAAATTATAAGCAAATTCCATGCCATCCCGCTCAAAGCCCTGTTGGCCGCGCCTGGCCCCATGGCGACCGCCCTTGGAAGCGGGCACGGGCGCTTTGTTGAACCGATTTTGGTTCGCCAATTTCGGATCGCGTGGCGAAATCCCGCGCCGGGCGCGAAAACGCGTCCTGAACCGTATTCGGCTCAAAACGCGTTTCCTGATACTTCCGCGGCAATGCCCCTGCGGCCTCAATCCGCCTCATCCCCCAGGCCCGGCCTTATCAGGCTTGACGCCTACTAATCCGCATTTAAAATGCTGCCTTATAGCGGATTAACATATGCCGTCCCCCGACGCCCGCCCGATAATTTTGGGCGGAATTCAACCCTTTCTACGCGGCGGGCAGGCTCACCGACGCCTTGAACAAGTCCCCGTCCACGGTGATATTGAATACGCCCTTTTGCAGCTCCGTCAAACTGCGGGCTATGTTCAGCCCCAGTCCGCTGCCCTCGGCACTCCTTGCGGCGTCGCCTCGGACGAAGCGTTCCGTCAGCTCGTCGGGACTGACGTCCAGCCTCTCATTGGATATGTTGCTCACCGTGATTTTGACGAATTGCCCGTCCTTGGCCACATTGGCGTACACTCGCGTGCCTGGCATGGAGTATTTGCACACATTGCTGAGAAGATTGTCCATTATGCGCCACAGGTGCCTCCCGTCGGCCAGGGCGTACACTTCGTCCTCGGGCATTATGGCCACCGCCTCCAGACTCCTCTCCGCCAGCCGCTCGCCGTATTCCCCCAGCGCCTGCTCCACCAGCTCGCGGATTCCCACGCTATGGGTTTCCAGCGGCATGTTGCCCGTGGACGCCTTCGACGCCTCCACTAGGTCGGAGGTCAGCTTGCTCAGGCGCCGCGCCTGCCGCTCCAGCACCTCCACGTACTCCCTGGCCTTGTCCGTCAATTCCTCCTGGCCCAGCAGGTCCACGTAGTTGACTATGGAGGTTATCGGGGTTTTCAGGTCATGGGAGACGTTGGTAATCAATTCGGTTTTCATCCGCTCCCCGCGCATCCGCTGCTCCACCGCCGCCGCCATGCCCTGGCCTATGGCGTTGAGGTTCTCCGCGTGTTCCAGGAAATCCAGCTTCAGCCATTTGCCGTCGGTGCGGAAGGCCAAATCCCCCGCCGCCAGCTTTTTCCCCGCGTCTTTCAGCTTCGCGAGCCCCATGCCCAGGTAGCAGACGGCCATCAGCAGCGCCAGGTTGAATATCAGGTACAGGAAAACCGCCGGCACGCTGTGTCTTTCGGTGATTGCGGCCACGATGAGCAGGTTCGCCAATTGGAGGGCGCACAGCAACGCCACGCCCTTCCACATAATGGGGATAAGCCTCAGCCCGCGCCACAGCAGGTTCAAGACCTTGAACACCAATGTGCGGCGCCACCACTTGCCCTCCTTCAACCGCGCCGACAGACCCATGCAGAAGGCTGTCGCCACCATGACGAGGGCGCACAGGAGCGCGCCCGCCCCTGCCGCGCTGAATCCCAGATCGTTGAGGTGGCGCATATCGAACATGTTGCCGGCGATGCCGTCAAGCCCCTTATCCCATAACTCGGCCAGCATGAAAAGCGCCAGGGCCACCAGCCCCAGGTATACCTCCAGGGGCGTCCTGTCCAGCGGGTTCAAGACCGCCTCTTCGCGGCCGGGCCGCCGCCCCGCCCCCACCAGCAGGCCGATGAAGAGCAGCAGCGCCGCCAGGAGGGCGCCCGCCGCGTAAAGTATCAGGCGGTAACGCCACGGGTAGAACAAATCGAAGCCCTGCTTATCCATGGCGAATTGGTCGTAGGCGGGCAGCGTCTCGTCCAGCCAGATCCTCACTACATAAGCGACGCCGTCCGCCTTGTACTCCCCGTCCTGCCAGCCGCTCCAGTTGTTAATCTTGAATTCCGTCTCGTTCTCGCGGCTTCGGGGCTTGTAGTTGAACGCCAGCACGTCGCCGGGCGCCCCCGCCAGAGTTATCTCGTAAGCGAAATTCGAGGTCTCCGCCGCATGCCGTTGTTCCTCGGCGCTGGGCGTGACGTGGTTTGGCATCTCATCGCCCTGGGATTGGCGGGCGGCGGCCGTGGCCGTTTTCTCGCCGTTTGCCGAGACGGGGGGCGTTTCGGCCTGTCCTTCCGACCCCGTCTCGGACGTTATATCAGCCGAGTCAGCAGACTCAGGTTCGAGCGGGCCTTCCGACTCCGTCTCGGGCGTTATATCAGCCGAGTCAGCAGACTCAGGTTCGAGCGGGCCTTCCAACCCCGTCTCCGCCTCGGCGGGATCGGCCGGCGCGGCGGAAGGCGTGTATGCCTCCCCCTTGGGACGGACAAGCATGTCGTAGTTGGACAACGCGTCGTAAGCATGTCCATTCATGGTGTTTTCAAAATGCTTCGTATCGAAGTAGTTCCCCGTGTCAGTTTCGTAACAGCCTACCCCGTGAGCCATAAAAATCAAAAGCCCGCTTACCAGCCCCGCCGAACCCAAGACGGCGGTCAGAACGAAGGCTGTCGCCTTATATGCCATGCTCCTGAAAATATTCATCGCGCCCTTCCTCCTCTTTTTCCCAGCTAAAAATTATCATCTTCTTCGCGCTCGCCCATTGGCTTTTAACAGTCGGCCTTAGCGGTTGGGCCGAGGCTTTCGGCAACCCCCTGCGTCCCGCGTCCCAGGCGGCTATTTCCCGCCGCCCGTCGCCGCGCCCAGCCGCTCGATTTTGTAGCCCTGCCCCCAGACCACCTTGAGGTAGCGCGGCTCCGAGGGGTTGATTTCAATCTTCTCCCGCAGGTGCCTGATATGCACGGCCACCGCGCTTCTGGAGGCGAAGGCCGAATCCCCGCCTGAGACCCGTTCATAGATTTCCCCCGTGCTGAATACTTTTCCGGGAGTCCCCAGCAGCAACCTCAGTATGGCGAATTCCGTGGGGGTGAGGGCCACTTCCTCCCCGTCCACGCTGACGCGCTTGGCCTTGTCGTCCAGCTCCACCCCGCCGACAGCCAGGCGCCCCTCCGACCCCTCTGACGCCGTCATGCCGCCCAACTTAGTGTAACGCCTCAGCTGGGACCTGACGCGCGCCTGCAGCTCCAGAGGGTTGAAGGGCTTCGTGACATAGTCGTCCGCCCCCGTGTTCAGCCCCAGCACTTTGTCAGTGTCCTCGCTCTTGGCGGTGAGCAGTATGATGGGGATGTTGTGCCGCTCCCTGAGCCGCAACGTCGCGGCGATCCCGTCCATCTCGGGCATCATCACGTCCATCAGGATGAGATGGATGTCCTCGCGGCCCGCCACCTCCAGCGCCTCCCGCCCGGTGTAGGCTTCAAAGGTATTGTAGCCCTCGGCGGACAAATAGATTTTTAACGCGTTCACGATATCCCTGTCGTCGTCGCATACCAAAATGTTGTACATACGCCTCACGCCCTTCTTTTGCCTATTTTTTAAAATTACGCCCAAACTCATCGGACGGGCGTCGGAATACAGCATCCGCCGATCCGCTCCAAGGGCGGCGCTGGCCGCACCGATGTTTTTTGCTTGGCCTGTTATTCAGGCCGAATCCTTGGTATAGGAAAAGTATAACAGGAAAAATATTAAGAAAAAAGCGGCTAACCGTTTAAGAATCGATTAATGTTGCTCCACTATTTCGCGAAAGGGCGCCTGGGCGCGGGGGAATGCGGACGTCCCGGCGAGGCGGCTTGTTGAGCGGGCGCGGACGACAAACGCGCCGAGCGGGTTATGTGACCCGTCGGCGCGCGTGTGGGCATGTCGGTATGTATCGCCCGCAAAGCTTGGGACGTGAAGCTTGCTCACATGGGATAAACCTTTTTGCCGAACGTCCCGTTCACTACCAACGCCGAAGCCAGGTAGATGGCCACGCTTCCGGCGCCCAGCAGAATCCATGCCGCTATGGGCGAGGCGACGGCCTTGGGCAGCATGCCCAAATCGGTGAGCGCTATAATCGGCAGGGCGGCGTCCGTGAGCAGTATCACGACTGTCAGCAAGCCGAACTTCTTGAAGAAGGCCGGCGTCCACAGAATAAGTATGATTGCCAGCACCAGCCACGCGAATCCGTCGATGGTCGCGTCAAGCGGGGCCTCCGACATGACGCCCTTGTACTTCAGGAACATTTCCAGCCCGCCTGTCAGCATGAAAAAGCCGGAGAAGAAGCAAAACACGTTGCCCCCCGCGATGTTGCCGCTCTTCAAATCCACTATCGCGACGACGAGCTGGATAGTGAATCCGCCGATAAGCCAGCAACCCATCAGAGGCAACGCGGAAACTCCCACTTTCCCGCTGAGGAGCGCGAAAAAGCAGTAGCAAGCCACGGCGAAAGCCACCAAGCCGGCCGGCGTCGGATTTGCCCATTCCTTCATTTGGACGGACACGACATTGTTTTTTTCCATTTTAATAAACCCTCCGTTTGAAAAAATTTTTACTAATACCACGCTTTTCCCATGAATCAAATTTATGGAAATTATGGGGATTGGGGTACGCCTATTGAGACGCGTTCCGCGTAACTAACAACGTGGTATAGTCGAAGTTAAGTATACCAAAGGTTCTGTTTCAGATCAAGGAATTTTTAATATCATGAAAGGCTTTTTTTGATTTTTTATCTTTATGCGCGAGTATATTCAAAAAATACTTCGAAAATCATCCTCCCGCCTCCAACAAATCAACCACGCGCAACACCAGGTTCCGCATGGCGTATTTGTTGCTGACGTTGTAGCTCAAATCCCGTGAGGTTTCTTCTATGAGGCTGACTAGCTTGGGGGCGGCTTTCGCTAGTTTCACGTTGGCCGCCGCGCCGCCGCTTCTCTTGGATGCCTCTTCGCCGTCGGCTTTGCCGCCTTCCGCCCCGCCGCCTGCGCGGGCATGGGACAGGGCGAGGGCGTGGACCGCTCTCTCCAGGGCTTCCAGCAACGCCAGGCTTGATTCTTTGTCGGGGGCCGCGGATTCCAGTTGCTTGGTTATTTCTATATAGGGACGCGCGTTTCCTATCATTTCAATCAGCGCCGCCGCTTTCGCGTCCGTCTCGCCGTCGGTCTGCCTGGCTTCGGGCTCCACCTTCACCAGGACGCAGCGCGACAATATTGTTTTTAGCAGTCTTTCGTGGTTTTCCGTCGCCAGGGCTATTATGTATCCGGGCGCGGGTTCTTCCAGCGTCTTTAGGAGTTTGTTCTGGCTCTGGGGGGTCATTTTGTCCGCCTCTCTTATGATGGCGGCGACGCGACTGGCGGAAAAGGGCTTGTTGCGCAGTTTTGACTGAAGTTCTTCTATGTGGGCGACTTTTATGCTGCCGCCGTCCGCCGTCACGTATATCACGTCCTCGTGGTTGCCGTGGGCTATTTTTCTGCAAGGGAGGCATTCTCCGCAGGGGCGTTCCGAAGAGCCTACGCAATAGGCGGCTTTAACGAATTCCCGCGCCGCCTCAAAGGCCAGCGCCTCCGAACCGCTGAAGGCGTAGGCGTGAGAAAAATCGCCATGTCTCGACATGGCGTTCAGGCGGTTGGCAGTCCTGACGTTAACGCCCAGTTCCCTAAACGGCATACGTCTGTTTCTCCTTACGCTAATCCGCATTTAAAATGTTGTGTTGAAGCGGATTAATAGATACTGTATTTCTGCGTCCGCCCAATAGTTTTGGGCGGAATTTGAAATTTGCCCCAAAAAATAACAAGCAGGGGAACCCAGTGGGCCCCCTGCCGAGGGAGTCGGCGGCGTCCTGCTTTCCCGGGCGGCTGCCCGCCAAGTATCATCGGCGCTAATGAGCTTAACTTCCGTGTTCGGGATG
>JAIRPE010000074.1 GCA_031257175.1 Eubacteriales Family XIII. Incertae Sedis bacterium
AAGGCGACCACGCCCTGGTGCCCGCCCCCGTCGGCCAGCCTGTCCAGGACCCGTTTTTCCTCGAACCGTATTTCCACGCCGTTCTTTCTGGCCTCGTCCAGCAGCCTGCCTATGCCGCCTGCGGCGCCTTTCTGGACCAGCAGCCTGTCAAAGGCCCGCCCCGCGCGGAGAGCCTCCGTCACGGGGTTCCTGCCTGTTAGTTTTTCCATAACTTAACTCCCACACACGCAAAGCGTTCTTCTATACTCCATGAATCTGTACGTAATGCCGTTCTCGCAAATGGCTTCGCTTTCGCTCTCTAATTTGAATTCTTCGCTGTTATCTAAATTAATAAAAAATCTGTCCGCACGGAGACTTGCTTCCATCTTGGTAATGAGACAACAATCGCAATAAGGCAAAAACTGCGCGTAGACGCTCTCCCCCCCAGCGATGTATATATCTCCGCGCGAAAATTCGCTTAGATATTTCAAGCATTCATCCATGGAGTGCGCTATAACGCAATCCGCTTTATAATCGCGATTTCGTGTCAGACACACGGTAGTTCTGTGGGGCAACGGTTTTTTCCCAGGAAAACTTTCCAATGTTTCCCTGCCGACAACTATTACATTTCCAGTAGTAATTTCACGAAACCGCTTCAAGTCCGCAGGCAATCTGGCCAAAAGCCGTCCGTTCATGCCAATGCCCCAATTCGCGTCAACTGCCGCTATCGCTTTCATATTCATGCATTTCACATTCATGCCTTCCACATTCTCCTGTTTGTTCAATCCGTGCCTGCCCGAGGGATAAACACGAGGCGCCCCCCTCACCCCGCCCCCATCCTCATGCGATAAAAATTCCTCTCATTGACCAGCCGCTCCGCCCCGTACAGCGCCAGCGCCTCGTCCACGCCGTCCTCCTCAAAAAAACGCTCCAGCCCGCCGTTGTAATACCTCAAATCCACCAATATGACCTCCTCGAAGTCGCCGCACAGGAAGGGCGCGAAACAGTTCGCGAAAGAATCCTTCAGCACCAGAAGCGTCCGCCCGTTCGCGGCGCCCGTGCGGACGCGGGCCACAGGGTAGTTTCCCCCCAGGAAAAACGCGTACTTGTCCTTCCCCGACAGGCGGCCATAGTCATAAAGCCCGTAGACCCGGCCCTCTTGCCGCAGGCCGTCCCCCAGCGGCGCGCCCGGCTTCCCCGGAGCCCCGCTCTCGACCGTGACCTCCGCCCCTGTCTGGGCCTCGTCGAAATAAGCCGCCACCCTGTCGGGGCGCGTCCAGGGCAGCCTGGCCTTAGAGTCGGTGGAACCTAAAAAACTTTCCGACGCCACCGCCCTCTCAAAAGACTCCTTCTCCCGCGCCCGGCGCCCCATCGCCTCCGACCAGTCCCGATACGCCAGATAGGCCCCGTCCGCGGTCCAGTGGTGATCCGTCCTGAAATACGCCTCTTCCCCCTCGGCGGCCGCCCCGGCCAAACTCTCCGAAGGGTCTATGAACACGACGCCCCCCGCCAGCCCGTCCCTCATCCTCTCCAGCGCCGCCCTTTCGTCGGGGACGGGCGCGAAGTCGGGCAACAGGGCCCCTTCCACGTTCCAGGCCGAGGGCGCCGCCAGCGCCGCCAGCCTCACCTTCGGGTATTTTTCGGACATCTCCCCGAAAAAAGCGTTTATGTGCCCTATGTTCCTGTCCAACTGCCTGAAATCAAAGCTGTCCATCTGGAACAGCCGCCCCTCCTTACCGTAGTAGGCCCTCCCGTTGTCGCCCTTCCCCGCCGCGAAGCCCGCCACGTCGGCCAGCCCCGTCCAGGCGTCGCGAAGCGGGAACTGCTCCGAGGCGTAAGACTCGAAGTCCTCCATGAAGCGGCCCGAAAACAGCGCGCGGGCCGACAAGGCGGGCGCCTGGGCGAGCCTCCTGTTCTCCGTCGCGCTCTCCGCCTTGTCAGGCGCCAACAGCCCCCAGAGGCAAAAGCCCGCGAGAGCCGCCATGAACAGCGCCGCCAGCGCCTTGTCCCTGATCCGTCCTTCCAACGACACAACCTCCCGCCCCAAGAGGGGCATGATTAAAACCTAAAATACAAAAACGGGTTGAACGACGAGGAAATCAGGAAGGCCACCGAGAGGGCGAACACGCCCCCGTGCCAAAGGACTTCCAAAACCGCCCCCGCCGTCGCCCGCCAGGCCCCGCCGCGCCCGTCCGCCGCCGTTCCCCCGAGCCGCGCCCCGCCGCGCCCCGCCAGAGCCCGCCCCAGCGCGGCAGGCAGCCTGGTGGAGCCCGCGCAAAGAATTGCCAAAAGAACCAGATTGCTCCTGAGCAGATAAAGAGCCCGCCCGTCAACCAACCATCCCGCCGTCCCGACGGCGCCCGAAGCCGCGCCGCCCCCGAGGCCGAACATCGCCCCCAGATAGGCCGCCGCGCCCGACAGGGACTCCGAGGCGAAAACCACCCAGCTCAGAACCACCAGCAACATGGCGTAGGCCCTGCGCGCCCAGCCCGGCGCCCCGTCCAAAAGCCTGAGCAGGAACAGCTTCTCGACGATAAGCAAAACCCCGAAATAAAGCCCCCATGCCGCGAAATTCCAACTGGCGCCGTGCCAAAGCCCCGTCAGCAGCCACACGCACAGGATATTCCGCAACTGGGCGGCCAAGCCCTTCCTGTTCCCCCCCAAGGGTATGTACAGATAATCCCTGAAAAACGACGACAGGGACATGTGCCAGCGCCGCCAGAACTCCGTGACGCTCCGCGCCGTGTAAGGGTAGTCGAAATTCCTGGGGAACGTGAAGCCCAACATGCGCCCCAGCCCCACGGCCATGTCCGAATACCCCGAAAAATCGAAATATATCTGGAAGGTGAACGCGACGGCGCCCAGCCAGGCCCCTGCCACGCTCAACCCGCCCGCATCCGCCTGGGCGTAATAATCCCACACCAATCCAATATTGTTTGCCAGCAACACCTTCTTCCCCAGCCCGACGACGAACAGCCTCACGCCCGCCGCGAAGGCCTCCAGGGACAATTCCCTGCCCCCAAGCTCCCCCTCTATCCCCGACAGTCTGACTATAGGCCCCGCGATAAGCTGGGGGAACAGGGATATGTAAGCGCCGAAGCCCACCAGGCCGCGCCGCCCGCTGACGACGCCCCTGTACGCGTCCACCTGGTACGAAATGGCCTGGAAGGTGTAAAAAGAAATCCCTATGGGCAAGGGCAGCCCCGGCCCCTCCAGGCCCGCCGCCCCGAGCAGCCTGATATTGCCCACGACAAAATCCGCGTACTTGAAAAACCCCAGCAAGGCCAGGTTCACGCCCACCGCCAGCGCCAGAGACCCCCGCCCCCTGACCAGCCGCCCCGCCAGATAATTGAACAGGATGGAGAAACCCATCAGAAGCACGTAGGCGGGCTCCCCCCAGGCATAAAAAAAGAGGCTGGCGGCCAGCAAAAAACCGTTGCGCCAGCCACGGGGCAACGCCCAGTGCAACGCCAGCGCCACAGGCAGGAAGTAAAACAGGAAGGTTATGCTGCTGAACAACATTATTTAAAATAATCCTCGATTATCCGCTCCGCCTCCGCGCTGTCGTCCGACACGCACAGCGCCACGTATCTGCCTTTCCTGACCAAAACCGCCGCGTCCAGCTTCGCCAGCTCCCCGCTGTTGTAGTTCTCAAAGCCGTCCTTCTGCGCCTCTATCCTGCCGCGCGCCGCCTCCTCCAGCGCCTTCGCCCCGTCCTCGTCGGCGGCCTCCATGACGGCCACTTCCTCAGCCGTGGCGCCCGTCCCCGCGTAAAGCGCGTAATTCTCCACCTCCACGCCGTCTTCCTCTATGCCGTACATGGCTCGGAAGGCCTCCTCGGAAACGGCGTCCAGCGTGTCCACGAAGGCGACGCCCGCCAGCAATTCGGCCGCCAGCGCCTCCACGTCCGCCTCCTGACCGCCCGAACCGCCGCCTATGGGCTTATCCCCGCCGCCGTCCTTACCGCCGAAGCAGCCCGCCAGCCCCGCCAAGGCCAACGCCAAAACCAGCGCCCACGCCGCCAGGGCGCCCGCCCTGGGCCCGAGCCCCGACAAAAGCCCTCCGCGTCCCGTCATCTTCTCCATGCCTCTCATCCTCGCTTTCCCTCCGACCGTCAACCTGCCGTGTGCCTGCGCAGGTAATCTTCCCACTTCAAGCAATAAGCCTTGTTCAAATGCACGCCGTCCACGGTGGCCTCCTGGGGCAGGCAGCCGTCCTCGTCCTGGACGCTCTCATCGACAGCCAGATAGGCCACGCCCTTGTCCTTCGCCATCTCCTCTATGAGCGCGTTGAACCTGTCGATGGTGGGGTTGTTGTAAATCTTGTCCGCCGCCGACTTCTTGGCCGTGACCGGGAATATGGACTGGACGAAAACAGGGGCCCCCGGCTGGGTCTCCTTTATCCTGTCGATAAGCTGGCCGTACTTCTCGATGAACATGTCCGTGTACACCCAGCCCAGCTCGTTCACCCCCAGCATCACGTAAACCTTGCCGAACCGCTTCTTGCCCAGCGCCTCGCCCACCGTCATCTTCACCCCGTCCACGGTGACGTTCGGGGAGCTGAAAACCTTGTCCACCGCCATGCCCTTGGAAAAATAAAACGTGGCCCCCGCCAGCGTGGAGTACATGAAAAGCCCCTCCGTCCTGGAGTCCCCGATAAACAGCGCGTCGGCGAAATACTCGTCCTCTGCGGGCGCCGCGTCCTCCGTCTTAGGCGGCGCCACGGCGCGGCGCGGCAAAAGCGAAGCCTCCCGCGCCCCTCCCCGCAGCCCGGTCCCCGCCTTCGTCCTGGCAGGGTCTGATGCGGCGGCGCCACGCTCGGCGGCCTTCCCGCCCGTGGCCTTATTTCCCCCCGAATCCCCCTGGGGCGTGGCCGCGAAAGCCTCCTCCGCGCGCCCCGCCGTCCAGACGGCGGAGTCCTCCAAAGGCTCCGCGCCCCCAAAAGGCGCGACCGGCCCCCCTGCGCCCGAGTCAGTCCGCAAAACGCCCGCAAACAACAGAACCAAGACCGTCAAGACGACCCTTTTCCGAAAAATCCCCTTATTCTTCTTCCTCTCCGCTTGATAATACGACAACACTGTCCCTTTCCCCCTGCCCAAGGCCCGCCGAAACCCCCGCCCCACGTCGGGCGGTGGCCTTCGGGAAGCCCATATATCACAAAATCACGAACATCAGGCCGCGCGCCCGTCGTCCTTCTCCCCCGACCCGCGCCGCCGCCCTCATGGCCCGTCCCCGTCTATCAGCCTCATGGCCCGCGCCGCCGTCTCCTCCAGCTTGCCCTCCTGGCCCGAAAGGCAGTAATACCCCAGCAGGGCCTCAAAAGCCGTGGCCCACCTGTAATCCAACGCGTCCGCGTTCTTGGGCTTCGTGCTTATCTTCCTGTTCCGCGACCGCTTCACCAGCCAGCGCTCGTCCTCGGGAAGGCCGTCAAACATGCTCTTCAGCGCCGCCGCCTGGGCCGCCGCCCGCACGTACCGCACCGCCGCCATGTGGAGCCTGTCCCCGTGGACAATGCCCCTCTTCACCACCTGCCTCCTGACGAAAAGCTCAAAAGCCGCGTCCCCCACGTAAGACAGCACGGACACGCTCTCCCGCAACAAAGCGCGCGCCCTCTCCTCCGAAGCCGCGCCGCGACAAAGCGCCCCCTCGCCGCCGAGGCCCCCGCTCCCGCAAGACGCGCCGTCCCGCGTCCCGTCCGACGTCAGCCCGACCAGCCCTTCTTCCACCATCGATTCTTCCATATCGCCACGTCCGCCCGCGCCCGCGCCGCCCGACAGCCCGTCGGGCCTCACAGGGTTATGGGCTTGTCCTCGTTTATGAGCCTGTCAAAATTATAGCCCGCTTCCCGATAATAGTCAATAATCCTGGGCAAAGCGTCCACCGAAGCCTTCTTCGTGTCATGTATCAGTATGATAAGCCGCTTCGACCGCCCCGCCTTGGCCACGGCGTTCTGAAAAGCCGACTCGGGCGTTATCTCGCTGCTGGAGTCCCCCGTGGAGGCGTTCCAGTCGTAATAAGTGAAGCCGCGCCTCTCCATCTCGTTGATGAGCTTGCTCCTGATGGCCTTGTTGTAGCCCGTGTTGCTGCCGCCGGGGAATCGGAAGATATCGGGCTGGGTCCCCGTCAACTCGTAAATCAGGTTGTATATCTTGCTGAAATCCTCCAAAAACGTCTCCACCGACTTGTAAAGCGGCTTATAGGCGTGATAGTCGCAATGTATGCCCAGCGTGTGCCCCTCATTGACGACCCTGTTCAAAATCTCCCCGCCGTCAGCCAATTTCCTCACCGAATTCCCCACCACGAAAAAGGTGGCCGAGACCCCCTTCTCCCGCAATGTGTCCAACACCTGCTCCGTGTATATGGTAGGCCCGTCGTCGAAGGTCAGGAAAACCACGTTTTCCCTCACGACCCACTCCTTCGGCCTCGAGGCCTGCAACTCAGGGTACAGCGCCTCATAATCCCAGACGCCGTCGTCCACGCGCTCAGGAACCGCCTCCGTCGTCACGTTCTCAGCCAAAACCGCCGCGCCCGCCGTCACGCCCGAGCCGGTCCCCGACGCCCCGACGGCGCCCTTAGAGACGGCCGCGTCGGCCTCCGCGGGACTTACTGCCTGCGCGCCTGCGGCCCCTGCGGCGCCCTCTTCCTCCGCGCCCTCGGCTTCTGCGGGACGGCCTGCCACCACGTCGCCGCCGGTCGGCCCCGCCTTAGGCCCGTCAGGCCCCCCGCCTCCCGCGTCGGAGACCAAAGCCCCCTGCTCCTGCCCCTTCTTGAACACGACCGAGGACAGCGCGGCGCCTACGTTCCGCCCCACCCAGTCGCCCATCCTGCCCAGCCGCGCGCCAACCTCCTCGCTGCCGCCCGCCGACGCCAACAAAACCGCCGACACGGCGGCCAGACACACGAAAGCCGCCGCTACCAAAACCGCGGCTCGGCCCGCCTTGCGCCTCCGCGCCCTCTCGCTCCTGGAATCCCCCTTGTTCTCTTGTGCCATAGCTTCTCAGTCCCCCATGTATACTATAGATGCGAAAATCCCTTCCCGCGTAGCGTCCACCACTGCGTAAGACGGCCTCCCCCCGAGCCTGGGATGGCCCAAAGTCCCCGGATTCACCAGCAACAGCCCCTCCGCCTCGTCCACCCGCGCCACGTGCGTGTGCCCGTACAAAGCCGCCTTGCACCCAAGCTCGGCCGCCCTGTAACAGAGCCGCATGAGACCCGACTTGACGCCCTCGCGGTGGCCGTGGGCCAGCAATATCCTGCCGCCCTCCGTATCCAAAATTTTGTAATTGCCCTCGGAAAAATCCCCGTCGCAATTCCCCCGCACCGACGTGACCTCCACGCCCAGCCTGGCCGCCAGCCGCCGCCCGTCCGCCTCCATGTCGCCCAGGTGGACCACCAGGTCGGCGCCCGAGGCCGCTTTGACGGCCCTCTCGGCCAAATCCAGGCGGCCGTGGGTGTCGCTCATGACCAACAGCCTCATGACGCCGTTCCCCGCCGCCGACGGGACAATCCCGCGCGGGATTTAAATAGGAAACAAAATAAACCCACGTCCCGGCCGCCCCTCATTCCCTGAGCAGCTGCGGCCCCTGGGGCGTGTCCTTGACCGTCACTCCCATGCCCTTCAGCAAATCCCTTATCTCGTCGGCCCTGGCGAAATCCTTAGCCGCCCTGGCCTCCTGCCTCTCAGCCACCAGCTTCATGACGTCCTCGCCGAACTCGGCCGGCGCCTCGTCCCGCAAAAGCCCCAGCACCCCCGCCAACTCGTCCAAAACCTCCAGGCAAGCCGCCGCGAAGCCTGCGGAAGCCCCGTCCTTAACGGCCACGTTCACGAAGGAGATAAGCTCGAACACCGCGCTTATGGCGTCCGCCGTGTTCAGGTCGTCGTCCATGGCCGCGCGGAACTTGTCCCTAAAACGCCCCGTCTCAGCCAGCGCCGCCCGCTCCGCCTCGCTCATGCCGGCGCCCCCTTCCTGAGGGGCTCCCGCCGCCAAGTGCTTGAGAGTGGTCTTGGCGTTCCTCATGCGGGCCAGGGCGCTCCGCGCCTGTTCCATCATCTCCCTGCTGAAATTGATGGGGTTCCTGTAATGCCCCGAAAGCAGGAAATACCTTACCGTCTCCCCGTCGTAGTCCTTCAGGATGTCCCTGACCGTGAAGAAATTCCCCTTGGACTTGGACATTTTCTCGTCGTCAATGGTAATATACCCATTATGCATCCAATAATTCGCGAAAGGCTTGCCATTGCGGGCCTCCGACTGGGCTATCTCGTTCTCGTGGTGGGGGAACGTCAAATCCTGCCCGCCGGCGTGTATGTCTATGGTCTCCCCAAGGTACTTCCTGGACATGGCCGAACACTCTATATGCCAGCCCGGCCTGCCCCAGCCCCAAGGCGACTCCCAGGCGGGCTCGTCCTCGGTCTTGCGCCTCTTCCAAAGGGCGAAATCCAGCGGGTCTGCCTTGGTCTCGTTCACGTCCACCCTGGCGCCTGCCTCCAAATCCTCTATATTCTGCCTGGAAAGCTTGCCGTAGCCCGCGAACTTGCGCGTGCTGAAATACACGTCCCCGTCGCTCTCGTAGGCGTAGCCCTTGTCCACCAGCGCGCGCACGAAGTCCAGTATCTCGCCCATGTTCTCCGTCACCTTGGGATGGACGGTCGCCTTCGCCACGCCCAAAGCCCCCGCGTCCTTGTAATACTCGTCTATGTACCTCTCGCTAAGCTCACGCGAGGCGACGCCCTCCTCCCGCGCCCTGTTTATTATCTTGTCGTCCACGTCGGTGAAATTCTGCACGTACCTGACCTTGCTGCCCGTATGCTCCAAGTACCGCCGCAGCGTGTCGAACACCACGAAGGGCCTGGCGTTGCCCACATGGAAGTAGTTGTAGACCGTGGGCCCGCAAACGTACATCTTCACCTCGCCCGCGTCCATGGGCGTGAACTCCTCTTTTTTTCTCGTCAATGTGTTGTAAATCTTCATAAAAACATCCGCTCCATCCGTCACCGCGTCCTGTTGCGCCACTCTAACAAGTGTACCATTGGCTGGGGGTAAAAGCAATACTTACGCGTGGGACAAAGCGCGCTCATCGGCGGTCAACATTGAAATCCTCTCGTTGATGTGATATCATTTATTTATGTTATTATTATTCTGGCAGTTCTTGCGGCCAACGCCGCATTGGAGAAAATGATGAGATTATTTAACAATAAACGCATATTCAAAGATAAAGGCACATATGATGACAAGCATCTCTACAAGGGCGGTTGGCTTTTCGGTAAAAAGCCTCGAAATGACGAGACTATTTATGGCGCGGGCATACCAAGCGAAACAGAGCAGCCTGACAGCATTCTGAAAAACGCTTTTCTACACGAGCTCCAGGAAGAGCCTTTCCCTACAGCCGAAGCTGAGCCGAGCCGCTCCGCCGACACGGCCTCCGTCGAGCCTCCCGCGTACGCGGATCCGTCCCTGACGTCTTTCCTAGTGACCGAAGCCGATCCAAACAGCGCCGCCGTCTCCTTAGAGCCGTCCGCGCATACAGAGACATCCTCGACGCTTTTCCCTGCGACGGAAGCCGATCCAGGCGACGCCGCAGACACGGCTTCCGTCGAGCCGCCTGCGCGCGCGGAGGCATCCGCGGCATCTTTCTTTGCGGACGACGCCGATCCGAGCGATACCGCCGACACTGTTGCGGTCGAAACGCCCGCGCCCGCAGAAGCGTCTGCGGCCATTGGCACGGCCCACGAAACGCTTGCGCCTATGCCGACCATAGGGCTGACGCCTCAGAGCGCGGCATTGCGCGTCGGCTCCAAGAAAAAACGTTTCGTGGGGCGTCCTTCTTATACCGACGCGGATATTATCAAGGCTTTCAACATCGCGGACAGAGCCTACCCTTTCGCGCCGACGCCCGTCGGCAGTCAGGACGGGACTGACGGAATCGCGGGAACCGCCGCCACGCTCTTAGGCATGGCGGCAGAGGCTGCGGATTAGCCCGCTTGGGTTGGTATCGGAGGCTGGCGTCATGGGCAAGGATTTCGTGAAAGTGAGGGTGAGGACGGACCCCAGGGCTCCGTTTCTTGAGGCTGAGATACCGAAAGGCGCGACTTTGGCGGGGCTGGCGGCCCTGT
>JAIRPE010000078.1 GCA_031257175.1 Eubacteriales Family XIII. Incertae Sedis bacterium
GGCGTGTACAAAACTGACGGCGGGGGGGATTGGAATGCCCTGATTTTCCCCCTTGCCTGTCAAAAAAATTTTATTGAAGAATTTATTCAAAAATACTTGCGTTCGTCTTGATGTTGTAATAGAATATATAAGTCTGCGGAAAAAACCGTCTGCGGATTCGCCCCATGGCTCATCGAAAAACGCTGGAATCTCAGGGTTTTGGGGCCAGAGGGCAAGCGTTGAAGCGGGAGGTTGCTGAGCTAACAGGTAATTCCCGTGGAGTATCGCCCTCTCTTGGAAGCGGGCGAAGGGGCGCCAGGTTCGCTTTGCCGAGAGATTTCACGAAACGCACGGCAGGGTGTAACGAACCGCGCGGGCGGCGCGGCGGCTAGGCCCCTTGAAAGGATAATTAGCGTTAACGGAGGAGAAGATGAGCGAGAAGCAGAAAATCAGAATCAAACTCAAGGCTTATGACCACAAGGCGCTGGACCAGTCGGCGGCCAGGATAGTGGACACCGCCAGAAAGACGGGCGCGGAAGTGTCGGGCCCCATTCCTTTGCCTACCGAGAAGGAAGTGGTGACTATCCTCAGGGCTGTGCATAAGTACAAGGACAGCAGGGAGCAGTTCGAGCAACGCACCCACAAGAGGCTGATCGATATATATCACACGACGCCCAAGACGGTGGATTCGCTTATGAAGCTGGATTTGCCCGCAGGCGTGGATATTGAGATAAAGTTATAGGGCTTAGCATGATTGCCCGCGAGAGGCGCGTCGGATCGCGAGGCGCCGCGGGGCCTGCGGAACGCGGGTTCGGACGGCGGGGGGCGCGGCGACGCCTGGGCAATCCTCTGTAAGAAAGGGAGAAGCATGAAAACTATCCTTGGCAGGAAAATCGGCATGACGCAGATTTTCAACGAAAACGGCGAGGTCGTGCCGGTGACCGTCATTGAGGCGGGGCCGGCTTCGGTCGTGCAGATCAAGACGAAGGAATCCGACGGCTACGACGCCGTCCAGATAGGATTCGAGGACGCGAAGGAACATAGGATGAACAAGCCCGAGAAGGGCCACTTCGCCAGGTGGGGGGCCCCCCTGAAGAAGCGTCTGGCGGAGATACGCCTGGACGAGGGGGAGACCTATGAGGCCGGGCAGGTCATCACCGTCGCCGACTTTGAAGAAGGCAAGAAGCTGGACGTGACGGGCACGTCCAAGGGCAAGGGCACCCAGGGCAACATCAAGCGGCACGGCCACCACAGAGGCCCCATGACCCACGGCTCCAAGCACAAGAGGCTGGCGGGCGCGCTGGCCGCGGGCACCTACCCATCCAGAGTGTTCAAGGGCAACAAAGGCCCCGGCAGGATGGGGCGCGACACCGTGACGGTGCAGAACGTGCTGCTGGTCAAGGTGGTCCCCGAGAGGAATCTCATGCTGGTCAAAGGAGCGGTCCCGGGCGTTCGCGGGGGGCTGTTGCGCATACAATACGCGGTCAAGGGACAGGAGGTTTAACGATGGCGAAGGTACAAGTATTGGACATGTCCGGCGCCGCGACCGGGGAGATTGAGCTGAACGACGGCATCTTCGGCATCAATATCAACGAGAACGCGGTTCACGCCGTAGTGAAGAATTACCTGGCCAACCAGAGGCAGGGCACCCAGTCCGCCAAGACCAGAGGCGAGGTGAGGGGCGGCGGCAAGAAGCCCTTCAGGCAGAAGGGGACGGGACGCGCCAGGCAGGGCAGCATCGTGGCGCCCAACCATGTGGGCGGCGGCGTGGTGTTCGCGCCCAAGCCCAGGGATTACAGGTACAGCGTGCCCAAGAAGGTCAAGAGGCTGGCGCTGAAGTCGGTTCTGACCTCAAAGGTCGTGGAGAACGAGATAATCGTCTTGGAGAACCTGGCTCTGGAGAGCCACAAGACGAAGGAGATGATAAAGCTGCTGGGCAACGTTAAGGCGGCGAAGAAGGCTCTCATCGTCATGTCCGAGAAGGACGTGAACGTGGTGCGCTCCGCCCACAACATCCCCGGCGTCAGGACCTGCCTCGTGACCACCATGAACGTCTACGAGATACTTAACCACACCAGTTTCATAGTCACAAGGGACGCGGTCAGCAAGATAGAGGAGGTGTACGCCTGATGAGACTCTCATACGACATCATACTGAAGCCCGTCATAACGGAGCGGAGCATGGATGAGGCGAGCAAGAGGAAATACACCTTCAAGGTCGCCAGGGACGCGAACAAGACCGAGGTGAAAAAGGCGCTGGAGGAGATTTTCGGCATCACCATAGACAAGGTCAACATCATGAACGTCAAGGGCAAGCTCAAGAGGATGGGGAAGAACGTGGGACGCACCGCGGCCAGCAAGAAGGCCATAGTCACCCTGTCGCCGAAGAGCAAGGAAATAGAATTCTTCCAGGGGCTCTAGCAGACTCTAGAATAAGGAGAAAATCGCAATGGGAATTAAAAAATATAACCCAACTTCTCCCGGCCGTAGGGGCATGACGGTCTCCACATTCGAGGAGATCACCACTGACAGGCCGGAGAAGTCCCTGACGGAGACGTTGAAAAAGCACGCGGGAAGGAACGTGAGGGGCAAGATAACGGTGCGCCACAGGGGCGGCGGCACCAGGCACAAGTACAGAATCATCGACTTCAAGAGAAGGAAGGACGGCGTGCCGGGCAAGGTGGCCACTATTGAGTACGACCCCAACAGGAGCGCGAACATAGCGCTGATATTCTACGCGGACGGCGACAAGCGCTACATCATAGCGCCCTACAAGCTGAAGGTGGGGGACAAGGTGGAATCGGGCCCCGACGCGGACATCCAGATCGGGAACGCGTTGCCGCTGGCCAACATCCCTGTGGGCACGGTCATCCACTGCATAGAGATGAAGCCCGGCAAGGGCGCGCAGATGGTCAGGTCCGCAGGCAACGGCGCCCAGCTGATGGCTAAGGAAGAGAACTACGCCCAGGTGAGGCTGCCTTCGGGAGAGGTGCGCAAGGTCAGGATTGAGTGCCGCGCCACCATCGGCGAGGTGGGCAACATCGACCACGAGAATATCAAGATAGGCAAGGCGGGGCGGACGCGCCACATGGGCATAAGACCGACCGTCAGGGGCAGCGTCATGAACCCGAACGACCACCCCCACGGCGGCGGCGAGGGCAAGGCCGGCATAGGCCGCGTAGGCCCCGTGACCCCTTGGGGCAAGCCCGCGCTGGGATATAAGACCAGAAAGAAGAACAAGCCTTCCAACAAGTACATCGTGAAGAGAAGGAATCAAAAATAAAGGAAAGGAGCAAGAGCAAAGATGGGTAGATCGCTAAAAAAAGGTCCATTTGTGAACGCGAAGCTTTTGAAGGCCATAGACGAGCTGAACGCCGCCAACGACAAGAAAGTGCTGAAAACCTGGTCGAGGCCTTCCACGATATTCCCGCAAATGGTCGGCCACACCATCGCTGTTCACGACGGCAAGAGGCACGTGCCCGTGTACGTCACCGAGGACATGGTGGGGCACAGGCTGGGGGAATTTGCTCCTACCAGGAATTATCGCGGCCACGCCGCCGACAAATCCTCTAAGGTGAGAAGGTAAGAAAGGAGATAGAAAGGATATGGAAGCAAGAGCGATAGCCAAATATGTCAGAATGTCTCCTACCAAAATCAAGCCCGTCACCGACTTAGTGCGGGGCAAGGATTTGAAGGACGCGCTGAATATATTGAAGTTCACGCCGGGCAAGGGCTCCACGCTGGTGGAGAAGGTGGTGAAGTCAGCGGCGGCCAACGCCGAGAACAATTTCGACATGAACCCGGACGCCCTTTACGTCGCGGAGATTTACGCCCATCAAGGGCCTACCATGAAGAGATGGCGCGCGGGCGCTCAAGGCAGAGCGTCCAAGATTCTCAAAAGAAGCAGCCACATTGGCGTCACTCTCAAGGAAAAGGAGGTTTAGACGATGGGTCAGAAGGTTAGCCCCCACGGGCTCAGAGTGGGCATAATAAAGGACTGGGACTCGAAATGGTACGCTGAGAAAACCCATTTCGCGGATTTCCTGATAGAGGACAACCAAGTCAGGAAGTACGTGAAACGCAAGCTTTACGCCGCCGGCATCTCCAGGGTGCTGATAGAGAGGGCCGCCGACAACCAGATAAAGCTGACGGTGCTGACGGACAAGCCCGGCATAGTCATAGGGCGTTCAGGCAACGGCACGGACGAGTTGAAGGCCGCCTTGGAGAGGATGACGAAGAAGACGGTCAGCGTGAATATAGTGGAAATAAGACGCAGCGAGCTGGACGCCCAGCTCACCGCAGAGAGCATAGCCCAGGCGCTGGAGAAGAGGGTCTCGTTCAGGCGGGCGATGAAGCAGGCCATAGGCCGCACGGTCAAGGCGGGCGCCAAGGGCATAAAGGTGCTGGTGTCAGGCAGGCTGGGCGGCGCGGAAATAGCCAGAAGCGAGAAGTACAGCGAGGGCAACGTCCCCCTGCACACGCTGAGGGCGGACATAGGCTACGGCTTCGCCGAGGCGGACACCACTTACGGCAAGATAGGCGTGAAGGTGTGGATAAACCAGGGCGAGATTTTGGAGAAGGGGCTGCGGAGCGCCATCCCCGAGGACAAGCCCGACAATCGCGAGCGCAGATTCGACAGGGACGGCAGGGAACGCCGCCCGAGGCGCGACGGCGACAGGCCCCCGAGGCGTGACGGGGACAGACCCCCCAGGCGCGACGGCGACGGCAGGCCGCCCAGGCGTGACGGGGACAGGCCCCCCAGGCGCGACGGCAGGGACGCGAGGCCCGAGTTGCCCAAGGCCGTGAACCCCAGAAAGAGGAACACGCCCAAGCAGCCGCCAAAGACAGAGGCCCCCAAGACCGAAGCGCCGGCAGAGACGACCCAGACGGACGCCCCTGTGACGGAATAGGCCAAGCGGGGAGACAGGATATAGAACGCGCGGTTTTTTCCGCTAGGCCAGGAACGCGACCGAGGGAGCAGTGACAACGCCTGGCGGAAAAAAGACAGACGAGAACATGCGCAGGATTTTTTGGACACAGCTAGGCGCACGACTGAACGAGGAAGGAGCGTACTAGAAGTACGTGACTGACGACTGAGGGAAGGGCAACGACGCTGTGGACGAAAAAGACAAGCATACAGCACGACGAAGATATGCGCAGGATTTTTTTCGCTAGGCTAGGAACGCGAAGGAGGGAGGAAGGAGCGTACTCGAAGTACGTGACTGACGACCGAGGGAGCAGTGACAACGCCTGGCGGAAAAAAGACAAGCATACAGATTAGGAGGGTAAAAACCAATGTTAATGCCCAAACGCGTAAAACGCAGAAGAGTCCACAGAGGCAGAATGAAAGGCATCGCCACTAAGGGCAACACCATCACATACGGCAGCTACGGCCTTATCGCCTTGGACAGGGGATGGATAACGTCGAACCAGATTGAGGCGGCTCGTGTCGCCATGACCAGGTCCATAAAAAGAGGCGGCAAGGTTTTCATCAAGATATTCCCGCACAAGTCAGTGACCAAGAAGCCGGCCGAAGTCCGCATGGGTTCCGGCAAGGGCGCGCCCGAATACTGGGTGGCCGTGGTGAAGCCCGGAAGGGTGATGTTCGAGATAGAGGGCGTCAGCGAGGACAAGGCCAAAGAGGCCATGAGGCTCGCCGCGCACAAGCTGCCTGTTAAGTGTAAGTTCGCTTTGAAGGGCGAGGAGCTGGCGGAAGGTGGTGAATCCTAGTGAAATTGGAAAAGATAAGAGAGATGAGCGACGCGGAGCTGAACAACGAGCTTTTGAAGATGAAGAAGGAGCTTTTCAACCTGAGATTCCAACACGTCACCGGACAATTGGAGAACCCCATGAAGATGCGCGCCGTCAAGAAGGACATCGCCAGGGTGAAAACGGTTATCAGGGAAAAAGCGATGAGCAAGGCTCGAGCTTAGGAGGGACGACATGTCTGAAGAAAGAAACAGGAGAAAGACCAGGATCGGCCTGGTGGTCAGCGACAAGATGGACAAGACTATCGTTGTGGCGGTTGAAGACTTCGTCAGGCACGCTCTCTACGGAAAGGCCGTGAAGCGCACCAAGAAGTTCAAGGCCCACGACGCGGAAAACCAGTGCAATATCGGCGATAAAGTCAGGATTATGGAGACGAGGCCGCTGTCTAAGGACAAAAGGTGGCGTTTGGTCAACATTGTCGAGAAAGTGAAGTAGGAGGGGCGGGTAATGATTCAGACAGAAACAAGATTGCGCGTCGCCGACAATTCCGGGGCGAAGGAGCTGCTCTGCATAAGGATTTTGGGGGGAACCAGCCGCCAATACGCCAATATAGGCGATATCATCGTTTGCGCCGTGAAGGAGGCGACCCCGGGCGGCGTCGTGAAAAAAGGCGACGTGGTGAAGGCGGTCATCGTCAGAACCAAGACCGGCGCGCGCAGGCCCGACGGCAGCTACGTGAAATTCGACCAGAACGCGGCGGTCATCATAAAAGAGGACAAGAACCCTGTGGGCACACGTATTTTCGGGCCGGTCGCGAGGGAATTGCGCGAGAAGAGCTTCATGAAAATAGTGTCCCTGGCGCCAGAGGTGCTGTAGGATTGAGTAGGGCGCGCTTTTTCCCGCTCGCGGCGGCGCCGCGTAGGAAGGGGACAGGCGCATAGGGGCGCTCGGCCAGTTGCGGGAGCCGCCCCGCTAGGAGGTTAGCCGCATCATGAAAATAAAGAAGGAAGACACCGTGCTGGTGATAGCCGGCAAGGACAAAGGCAAAAGAGGCAAGGTGCTGAAGGCGTTTCCCAAGAAGAACAAAATCATAGTGGAGGGCGTGAACGTCCAAACCAAGCACGCCAAGCAGACGAGGAAAACTCCCAGTGAGATAAAGCATCAGGAGGGCCCCATCGACGTGTCCAACGTGATGTATTATGAGAGCAGAGTGAAGGCGCCCACCAGAATAGGATACAAGTTCAACGGCACCGAGAAGGTGCGGGTATCCAAGAGGACAGGCGCGGAGCTTGACTGAGAAAGGAGTGATTGAGTCTTGGCGGCGAGAATGAAAGAAGCTTACAAAAAGGAAGCTTTTCCGGCGCTGATGGAGAAGTTCCATTACAAGAACGTGATGGAAGTCCCTAAGCTGGAGAAAATAACAATAAACATGGGCTTGGGCGAGGCGAAAGACAATCCCAAGATGATGGAGACCGCCGTGGAGGAGATGTCCCTGATAACGGGGCAGCGCCCGGTGGTGACTAAGGCCAGGAAGTCCATTGCCAACTTCAAGGTGAGGCAGGGCATGACCGTGGGCTGCAAGGTGACGCTGAGGGGCGAGAACATGTTCCTCTTCGCGGATAAGTTTTTCAACATCGTGCTTCCCAGGGTGAGGGACTTCAAGGGCGTCAGCAAGAACTCCTTCGACGGCCGGGGCAACTACTCCATGGGCGTGAAGGAACAGTCCATATTCCCCGAGATTGTCTACGACAAGGTGGACAAAATCAAAGGCATGAACATAGTCTTCACGACTACGGCGAAAACCGACGAGGAAGCGGCGGCGCTGCTCCAACTGCTCGGTATGCCGTTCGAGAAATAGGAGGAAAGACGGTATGGCTAAGACTTCGCTAAAAATCAAGCAGCAGAGAAAGCCGAAATATTCCACGAGGGCTTACAGCCGATGCCGGATTTGCGGAAGGCCGCACTCCGTGCTGAGGAAGTATGGGATTTGCAGGATTTGTTTCAGGGAACTGGCATATAAGGGCGAGATTCCGGGAGTGAAGAAGGCAAGTTGGTAAAGGAGGCGTCAGCATGACTATGACTGATCCCATTGCGGATATGTTAACAAGAATAAGGAACGCGAACACGGTGGGGCATCCCACGGTGGACGTGCCGGCGTCCAGGATGAAGAAATCCATCGCCGGGATACTCACTGATGAAGGCTACATCAGGGGCTATGAGATGATTGAGGACAACAGGCAGGGCGTCATCCGTATCAGCATGAAGTACGGCGCGGGCAAGGAGAAGGTCATCAGCGGAATCAAGAAGATATCCAAGCCCGGCCTGAAGGTGTACGCCAAGGCTGACGACGTGCCCAAGGTTTTGGGCGGCTTGGGCATAGCCATCATCTCCACGTCCAACGGCGTCATAAGCGACAAGGAAGCTCGCAAGCTGGGCGTCGGCGGCGAAGTAATCTGTTATGTTTGGTAGGAGGTGCTAAGATGTCCAGAATTGGCAAAAAACCGGTGGAAGTGCCTTCAGGCGTGACGGTGAGCGTGGACAACGACAACACAGTCAGCGTCAAAGGCCCCAAGGGCGAGTTGAGCCAGAGAATCAGCAAGCTGCTGAAAGTGGAGATAAACGACGGCGTCCTGTCGGTGACCAGGGAAAAGGACGACAAGGACTCCCGCTCGCTGCACGGCTTGTCGAGGAGCCTCATCGCCAACATGGTGACGGGCGTCTCCAGCGGATTTGAAAGAAAGCTTCAGATTAACGGAGTTGGATATAGAGCCGAGAAAAAAGGGAACACCCTGGTGTTGAGCTTGGGCTACTCCCATCCCGTGGAGCTTGTTGACCCCGCGGGCATATCCACGGAGACCCCCACGGCGACGGAAATCATCGTCAGGGGCATAGACAAGGCCGTGGTGGGCAACTACGCGGCCATCATCCGAGGCTGGAGGCCGCCGGAGCCTTACAAGGGCAAGGGCGTCAAGTATTCGGACGAGGTCATCCGCAGGAAGGAAGGCAAGACCGGAAAGAAGTAACAATGGGGCGTTTCGAGGCTCACGCCGCGTGAGCGCTTGAATCCCCGCGAGGGGCTTCCAGCACTGATCCGCGTTTAAAACGTTATCTTGAAGCGGATTAGTGGATGCTATCTTCCGACGCCCGACCAATGATTTTGGGCGGAAGTTAAAAGAGGATAGGCGTGAAAACCCCCATGGGATAGAAAGGGAGCAGGAAATGGCAAAAGAGAGCAGAAATGACAGGCGTCTCATGAGACACAGAAGGGTCAGGAAAAATCTGCGCGGAACCTCCGAGAAGCCCAGGCTCTGCGTGTTCAGAAGCCTGAACAATATCTACGTCCAGGTCATAGACGACGCGCGCGGCGTCACATTGGCGGCCGCGTCCACTCTGGACAAGGACTTGAAGGGCGAGTTGAAAGGCGGCGGCGGGAACAAGGCGGCCGCTAAGGCGGTAGGCACGGCCATCGCGGGCAAGGCCATGGCCGCGGGAGTCAAGGAAGTCGCTTTCGACAGGGGCGGGTTCCTGTACCACGGACGGGTTAAAGAGCTGGCGGACGGCGCGAGAGAAGCCGGGCTCATATTCTAAGGAGGTATGAAAATGCGACAGAACGCAATAGACCCCAGCGCCTTGGACCTGAAGGAGTCCATCGTCAGCATCAGGCGCGTCGCGAAAACCGTCAAGGGCGGCAGGAACATGCGTTTCAGCGTGACTGTGGTGGTAGGCAATGAGGATGGCTACGTAGGCGTGGGGCTGGGCAAGGCCAGGGAAATCCCTGAGGCCGTCAGGAAGGCCATGGAGGACGCGAAGAAAAAGCTGATACACGTGCCTATGGTGGGCACCAGCATACCTCACAGGTCTCTGGGCATATATGGCGCCGGGCAGGTGCTGATCATGCCGGCCAAAGCGGGAACGGGCGTCATAGCGGGAAGCTCCGTGCGCACGGTGCTGGAACTGGCGGGCGTCAAGGACGTGAGGGCGAAGTCCATAGGTTCCAACAACGCGGGCAACATGGCCAACGCGACCATCGAGGGGCTCAGGGAGCTTAAGACGGTAGAGAAGATAAGCAGGCTCAGAGGCAAGACGAAGGAAGAGATTTTAGGATAAGGAGGACGCAAGATGGCTGATAAACTTAAGATTACCCTTACGAAAAGCACCATAGGCGCATCCCCTTACCAGAGGAAGGTCGTCGCGGCCCTGGGGCTGAGGAAGCTGCACCATTCGGTGGAGCTGGCCGACTCGCCCCACACCCGCGGGGCGGTGGACAAGGTGAAGCACCTCCTGACAGTGGAAAAGCTGTAGGAGAACGGCGCGCGGGATTTTTCGGTTCTGGCCAATAACGCGAGGCAGGAAGAAGGGAGCGCGCTTGCGGCACGTGACCGACGACCGAGGGAGAGGCGACGACGCCGGAACCGAAAAGGACAAGCATAAGGAGGTAATATCATGAAACTGCACGAACTCCATGCACCTAAAGGAGCGACCAAGGCTCCTAAGCGCAAGGGCAGAGGCACGGCCACCGGGCAGGGAAAGACGGCCGGGCGGGGCATGAACGGCCAGAATTCCAGGAGCGGCGGCGGCACCAGGCCGGGCTTCGAGGGCGGCCAGATGCCTTTATACAGAAGGATTCCCAAGAGAGGGTTTACCAATATTTGGCGCAAAGAGTACGCCATACTCAACGTGGACACGCTGAACGAGAAATTCGCCGACGGGGACGTGGTCACTCCCGAGGCTTTGAAAGAGAAAAGGATCATAAGAAAATCATCGGATAACGTGAAGGTTCTCGGTGAAGGCGCGCTGGAAAAGAAGATAACTGTGAAAGCGCACAAATTCAGCAAGACCGCCGTCGAGAAGATTGAAGCTGCCGGAGGAAAGGCAGAGGTGATTTAGCATGAATATTTTCAAGACTATTGGCCAGGCGTGGAATGTGCCCGACATCAGGAAGAAGATGATATTCACGCTTCTAATGCTCTTGGTGTTCAGGGTCGGCGCGAATATACCCGTGCCGTTCATAGACAGGACGCAGCTGGCCGCTCTCTTCGAGGGCGGCGGCGGTGGCCTGTTCCAGTTCTTCAATCTGTTTTCGGGCGGAGCCTTCAGCAATTTCACCATCTTCGCGTTGAGCATAACGCCCTACGTTACCGCGTCCATCATACTTCAGTTGTTGACCATCGCCATCCCCAAGCTGGAAGCTTTGGCGAAGGAGGGCACTGAGGGCAGGAAGAAGATCGCCCAGTACACCCGTTACCTGACGGTGGTGCTGGCTTTCATACAGGCCATAGGCATGACCTTGGGGCTGTTCAACCAGGTGCTGACCAGGCACGACGTTTTCTCCACCACGGTGGTCATATTGACCCTGACGGCGGGAACCGCGTTCCTCATGTGGTTGGGCGAGCAGATAAACGAGAGCGGCATTGGCAACGGCATATCCCTGATAATCTTCGCGGGCATTATCGCCAGAGGCCCATACGCCATCAATTCGGCCATCACCGCCTACCAATCCGAGGCGGTGTCGCTGGTTACGCTGATACTGTTCTGCATTTTCGCCGTCGGCGTCATAGTGGGCACAGTGGAGGTCCAGCAGGGCCAGAGAAGGATACCCGTCCAGTACGCCAAGCGCGTGGTGGGCAGGAAGATGTACGGCGGCCAAAGCACGCACATTCCTATCAAGGTGAACCAGGCGGGAGTCATCCCCGTGATATTCTCGCTGTCCATACTGCAGTTCCCGTTGACCATCCGCTATCTGGCGGGCAACGGCACGGGTTTCGCGGAATTCGTTGACAACTGGCTTTCGCCTAACGGGTCCTACGGAATGTACATCTATTCCACTCTGAATTTCATACTTATATTGTTTTTCACCTACTTCTACACCGCCATCACCTTCAATCCCTTGGAGGTGGCCAACAACATGCGGGCGAACGGCGGGTTCATACCCGGCATAAGGCCGGGCCGGGCTACGGTGGAGTATCTGTCTAAGGTGATGAACAGAGTCACTTTCGCGGGCGCGGTGTTTCTGTCAGTCATAGCCACCCTGCCCACCTTGGTGCAGCAGACCACGTCCCTGCAGATAGGCTTCGGCGGCACGTCGCTTCTGATAGCCGTGGGCGTGGGACTTGATACGATGAAGCAACTGGAATCCCAGATGGTGATGAGAAACTATCAGGGCTTCCTGAAATAGAATAGGGGGAGAGGCGGCCTTCGGGGCCGCCCACGCCGCTCCCGCGCGCCCGATACGGGCTTTACAGCGGATGTTCCTTATATTGGGGGTGAGGATGATGCGGCTGGTGATGCTAGGGGCGCCTGGTTCGGGCAAGGGGACTCAGGCGGTTAAGATAGGGGAGGCTTACGGCATTCCCGCCATATCCACGGGCGACATACTCAGGGCGCACATGGAAGAGGGGACTGAACTCGGGGAAAGGGCGAAGACGTACATGGAAACGGGCGATTTAGTGCCCGACGACCTGATTATCGAAATCGCTCTGGAGAGGATAAGCAGGAAGGACTGCGTAAAAGGATTCCTGCTGGACGGTTTCCCGAGGACGGTGGAACAGGCGGAGGCGCTGGACTGCAAGCTGGCCCGCATGGACGTCAGGCTGGACAAGGCCATCAACATAGCCGTGGACAGCGAGGCGCTGGTCTGTAGGACTACGGGGCGCAGGGTTTGCAGGGATTGCGGGGCCTCGTTCCACATCAAGACCATGCCGCCCGCCGTGAAGGGCGTCTGCGACGAGTGCGGCGGGGAGTTGTTCCACAGGGCCGACGACTATGAGGAGACCGTGAGGAACCGCATAGAGGTGTACCACGGGCAGACGGAGCTTTTGATAGGACATTACAAGGCAGAAGGGCTGTACGCCTCGGTGGACGGCATGAAAACGCCCGACGAGGTGTTCGAGGAGATACAGGGCATACTGGGCCCGCCAGGCAAATGAGCCGAGGCGGCCCGCCCCTCGCGGGTCGGGCCGATGGCCGGGCTTGGCGGGGACGGTCTCTCGGGGAAACGGTTGGCTGACGCTATGATTATCATCAAGTCAAGAGACGAGATACAGATAATGAGGGAAGCCGGAAAGGTGACGGCGGGCATTCTCGCCGCCCTGAAGGACATCGTCAGGCCCGGCCTCAGCACCTGGGAGATAGACCGATACGTGGAGGAGACCATACTGGCCAACGGCATGACGCCCACGTTCAAGGGCTACAACGGCTATCCCGCCAGCGCCTGCGTCTCGGTGAACGAGGAAATCATACACGGCATCCCCAGCAAGAGCAAGATACTCAGGGAGGGGGACTTGGTCAGCGTTGACGTAGGCTGCACGTGGAAGGGCTACGTGAGCGACGCGGCCAGGACTTACCCCGTGGGGGCCGTCAGCGCGGAGGCCGAGAGGCTGGTTCGGGTGACGGAGGCGTGTTTCTTCGAGGGCCTTAAGCACTGCCGCGAAGGCGTCAGGCTGTCGGACGTGTCCCATGCCATACAGGCCAAGGCCGAGTCCGAGGGCTTTTCGGTGGTCAGGGACTTCGTGGGCCACGGCGTGGGGCGAGAGATGCACGAGGAGCCGCAGATACCGAATTTCGGCAAGCCGGGCAGAGGCCCCAGGCTGGTTCAGGGCATGACACTGGCCATAGAGCCTATGATAAGCGCGGGAGGTTATGAGACGGTGGTGCTGCAGGACAACTGGACGGCGGTCACCGCCGACGGGAGCCTGTCGGCGCACTATGAGAATTCAGTGGCGATAACAGACGGAGAGCCTGAGCTTCTCACGTTGTTATAGACAAGCCGCCTTAGGGCGGCGAGCCGTGGGCGCGCCATCCCCCTCGCGGGAAACCCCGCGAAACGGCGGGCGGCACGGCGGCAAGACGAGGCAAGCGGCGACAAGGCCGCGTTTGATGAGCAATGCGCAGGATTTTTTCCGCCGAACTGGCGGCGACGACGCGTGGCGGGGAAAAGACAGGCATGGAATGCGCAGGATTTTTTTCGTCAGGCTAGGAGCGCGAAGGAGGGAGGAAGGCGCGTACTGCATGTACGCAACTGACGACCGACGGAGCGGCGACGACGCATGGCGGAAAAAAGACAAGCATACAGAGGTGTATATGGCGAAAAGAGACGTCATAGAAGTATTCGGTACCGTGGTGGACGCCCAGCCTAACGCCATGTTCGTGGTGAAGCTGGAGAACGGCCATCAGATACTCGCGCATATTTCAGGCAAGATACGGATGAACTTCATCCGCATACTGCCTGGCGATAAAGTGAAAGTGGAGCTGTCGCCCTACGATCTTACCAGGGGCAGGATAACCTGGAGGGACAAGGGCGGCTGAAAAGCTGAGGCGTGAAGGGCTTCTTCCCGCCGCGACGACGCGCGGCGGCGTGAATGACGAAGCGCGGGCGCGCGGGATTTTTTGGCTCTGCCAGGGAGCGCGGGCCAAAGAGGCAAGCGCGCGGCTGACGAACGGGAGAAGCGCGACGGCGCCAGAGGCAAAAAAGACAGGCATGTAAGCGTAAAAGGAGGGTAATAATATGAAAGTCAGGTCATCAGTCAAACCCATCTGCGAAAAATGCAAGGTCATCAAGCGCAGAGGGAAAGTCATGATAATTTGCGAGAACCCGAAACACAAGCAGACCCAGGGCTAGAACCCAGGCCCTTTGGTTCGTCCGCGCCGAGTTTCGGCGTTTTCGCGGGCTTATGCCGTTTCGCCAGGCGGACGGCGCGCCTTCGGCCCCTTCGGCGGGGAACCCCCGCCCCAATGGGCGCGGCGCGGCGTGAGGCTTGTCGGGCGGCGTTGGATGAGGCTATTGCCGGAGCGGCTGCGTCCCACCGCTGTGAAGCAGGAGGGGCTATCCGGAGCTGCGGATTCTATAATCGTTTCGTGGGCATGTCAAGCGCCGCCGCGAGGCGGCAGGTTGATGAAAGGAGTTTGAAAGTATGGCACGTATTGCCGGTGTCGATTTACCGAGGGACAAAAGGATAGAAATAGGTCTCACTTATATCTACGGGATTGGCAGACCTACGGCTACCCGAATACTGAAGAAGGCCGGCGTGAACCCGGACACGAGGGTTAAAGACCTGTCCGAGGAGGACGCGGGCGCCATCAGGAAGATAATTGATTCCGAGTACATGGTGGAAGGCGACTTGCGCAGAGAAGTGTCGCTGAACATCAAACGATTGATGGAAATAGGCTGTTATCGGGGTATAAGGCACAGGAGGGGGTTGCCTGTCAGAGGGCAGAACACCAAGACCAACGCCAGAACCCGCAAAGGGCCTAAAAAGACCGTGGGCAGGAAAAAGAAGGCTAAATAGAGCTAGCCGCCCTCTGACCGAGGGTGGAAACCCCGTCGCGCGACGTCGGAGGCCCGAGCCGCCACGCGCCCCCCCGAAGGGCGGGCACGGACTGGGGCATAGCCGCCGCAGGCCGTTATTCGGACGCGGGACGGCATCTGGGCGCGGGACAGGGGCTACAGCTTTCGTGTGTAATTTATAGCGGCGCAGGCCGCAATGGAGGCAAGCATGGCGAAAAACGTCAAGCGGACCACAGTTCGCAAGAAGAGAAGAGAGAGAAAGAATATCGAGAAGGGTCAGGCGCATATCCAGTCCACGTTCAACAACACGCTGGTGACGCTGACGGATCTTTCGGGGAACGCGCTTTCTTGGTCCAGCGCGGGCTCCCTGGGCTTCAAGGGCTCCAGGAAATCCACGCCCTTCGCCGCCCAGATGGCCGCGGAGGAAGCCGCCAAGGGCGCCATCGAGCATGGGCTGAAGCACGTGGAAGTCTACGTGAAGGGCCCCGGCTCGGGCCGCGAGGCGGCCATCAGGGCGTTGCAGACCGCCGGGCTGGAGATAAACATGATAAAGGACATCACGCCCATTCCCCACAACGGCTGCCGGCCGCCCAAGAGAAGAAGAGTGTAGCGGAGGAGGTGCGAGAATAAATGGCGAGATACACAGACGCTTCCTGCCGACTTTGCAGGAGAGAAAGCCAAAAATTGTTTTTGAAGGGCGAGCGCTGCTACAGCGTTAAGTGCGCCCTGGAGAAGAGAAATTACCCGCCTGGACAGCACGGGCAGGCGAGGAAGAAGGTGTCCGACTACGGGCTGCAGCTCAGGGAGAAGCAGAAGGCCAAGCGTTTCTACGGCCTTTTGGAGACCCAGTTCCGCAACACCTTCGAGAAAGCGGCCAAGAGGAAGGGCATGACGGGCGAGAACCTGCTCATCATGCTGGAGACCCGCATGGACAACGTAGTGTTCAGGATGGGGTTCGCGTCGTCGAGGAAGGAAGCCAGGCAGCTGGTCACTCACGGGCATTTCCTGGTGAACGGCCACAAGCTGGACATACCCTCGGCCGAGGTGAAGCCGGGTTCAGTGGTCTCGGTCAAACCGAGAAGCCAAAGTTCTCCCAAGTTTAAAGAGATTAGGGATATGTCGATATCGGTTCCCGCTTGGATTTCCGTCAACGTGGACAAGCTGGAAGGCTCCGTGCTGGCCTGGCCCAGAAGGGAAGACATCGACACTCCCGTCGCGGAGCATTTGATTGTCGAGCTGTATTCCAAGTAGCGGCGGCTGGAGCATGAACGGCGCCACGCGAAGCGGAAAGGAGGGTTTTGCTTGATAGAGATTGAAAAACCAACAATTGAATGCTACGCTTCCGAAGGGGAGAAGAATTACGGGAAATACATCGTGGAGCCTCTGGAAAGGGGCTACGGCACCACGCTGGGCAACAGCCTTAGGAGGATACTGCTCAGCTCGTTGCCCGGCGCGGCGGTGACTTCCGTGAAGATCGACGGGGTGTTGCACGAGTTCTCGACGATTCCGGGGGTCAAGGAGGACGTGACTGAAATCGTCCTGAATTTGAAGAAGCTGGCAATAAAGCTTCATACGGACAACCCCAAACAGGTTTACATAAATGTCAAAGGCCCGGCTGACGTGAGGGCGTCCGACATTTCCAGCGACAGCGAGGTGGAGATTTACAACCCGAGCCTGCATATCGCCACGCTGGAGGAAGGCGCCCATCTGTCCATGGACATCAACATAGCCAGGGGCAGGGGATACGTCAGCGCGGAGCAGAACAAGAGCGAGTCTATGCCCATAGGGGTGATCCCCGTGGATTCCATCTTCACGCCCGTGAGGAAGGTGAACTTCATCGTGGAGAACACCCGCGTGGGGCAGGTGACGGACTACGACCGCCTGAACCTGGAGGTTTGGACGGACGGCAGCGTCGCGCCTGGGGAGAGCGTCGCCATAGGGGCGAAGATAATGCAGGAGCATTTGAAGCTCTTCATCGATTTGACCAACGCGGCAGAGACCATGGAAATCATGGTCGAGAAGGAGGACAACCCCAAGGAGAAGGCGCTGGAGATGACCATAGAGGAGTTGGAGTTGTCCGTCAGGTCTTTTAACTGCCTCAAGCGCGCTTCCATCAACACGGTGGAGGAACTGATCCACAAGAGCGAGGACGAGATGATGAAGGTGAGGAATCTCGGGAAGAAGTCGCTTGAGGAGGTCAAGTTGAAGTTGGACGAGTTGGGGCTGGGCTTGCAGCCCACGGAAGATTGATGATATCAGAAAGGAGTGCGTAATATGCCGGGCTATAGGAAACTGGGCCGCCCGACGGCTCACAGGAAGGCGATGCTGAGAAACCTGGTGACGGATTTGTTGCGGGCGGGACGTATCAGCACCACTGACCACAGAGCCAAGGAGGCCAGGCGAGAGGCCGAGAAGATGATCACCCTCGGCAAGCGCGGTGACCTTCACGCGAGAAGGCAGGCGCTCGCCTATATATATGACGAGGACGTCGTCAAGAAGCTGTTTGACGACATAGCGCCCAAATACGCCACCCGAAACGGCGGCTATACCAGGATACTCAAGCTGGGCCCCCGCCAGGGGGACAACGCCGAGATGGTGTTTTTGGAGCTTGTGTAGTTCCGCGGGACGCGGCGCGGCGATGGTGCAGGCCATCCGCCGCGCTGTTTTTTAGGGACGGGGCGCGAAAGCCCCGAACGAGGATGAAAGCCCTGAAGGCGAATGGGCCTAGGGGCGACGAACGGCGCCGGAAGACCCAGACAGACGAAAGCCCCAGACAGACGAAAGCCCCAGACGGAGAAAAAAACCAGGCGCCTCCCAAAGCCCCAGGCGGGGCGGAGGAGGCCGCGCGTTGGCATCATATAGGAGGATGAAATGGTTAGTTTGAAGGGTAGAAGCTTCTTGACGCTTATGGATTTCACCCAGGAAGAAATAAGGTTCCTGCTGGACATGGCCGTTGAAATGAAGAAAAACAGGAGGCTAGGCAAAAAGGGCGGCCTTCTGAAAGGCAAGTCCATACTGCTGCTGTTCGAGAAAACATCCACCAGAACCCGTTGCTCCTTCCAGGTGGGCGCCGCGGAGGAGGGGGCGGTGGTGACCGTGATAGAGCCGGGCACGTCCCAATTCGGCAAGAAGGAGTCCGTGGAGGACAGCGCCAAGGTGTTCGGCAGGCTGTACGACGGCATAGAGTACCGCGGCTTCGGCCAGGACGTGGCGGAGAAGCTGGCCAAGCACTCGGGCGTCCCCGTCTGGAACGGGCTGACGGACTTAGACCACCCCACCCAGGTTCTGGCGGACGTCATGACCATAGAAGAGCATGTGAAGAAGCCTTTGAGCGAGGTGAAGGTGGTGTTTTGCGGGGACACCAGGAACAACATGAGTTACGCCTGGATGAACGGCTGCGCCAAGATGGGGATGAAGTTCTGCGCCTTCGGCCCCAAGGAGCTGGCCCCCGACCAGGAGCTGCTGGCGCGGGCCAAGAGCGCCGCCACCGAGTCGGGCGCGGTGATAGAGTTCAGAAGCGACGAGGCGTGCCTCAAGGGCGCGGACGTGGTGTACACGGACATTTGGGCCTCCATGGGCGAGGAAGACATGATACCCGAGAGGGTGAAGCTGCTGTCGCCCTACAAGGTGACGACGGAGATGATGGAGAAAACGGGGAACCCCCAAGCCCTCTTCATGCACTGCCTGCCGTCATTCCACGACTTCGAGACGGAAATGGCGGCCAGGCAGCGGGAACTGGGCTACGACATACGCGAAGTGGAGGACGACGTGTTCAACGGCAGGTATTCCGTGGTATTCGACCAGTCCGAGAACCGCCTGCACACCATAAAGGCCATCATGGCAGCCACTCTGACGGACGTGAAAGGGGAGTAGGGGAGGACGGGAACGGCGAACCCGCTCAAAACGCCGTCGCGACGGACTGCCCGAACGGGGCGGAGAAACCGCCCCGAAGCGCTTTGAGGATATGTGATGCTAATCCGCGTTCAAGCGGCAGTATTTCACTGGGGAGAGGCAGCCGACCGCCACATGCGGTCGTGTCAAGTCTTTGCGCCGTCCAGCGCGACATGCCGCAACTCTATCACCTTCCCAGGCACACCGACTGCGTCCACCTCCGTCTCAACCTCATAATACAGCCTGCCACCCGCCAGGCTGATTGACCTCACGCCGGTCTGTTCCAAAAGCCTCTCCTTCGCGCCGTCGCCCAACGAGAGCCGAAACACGCCTGTCTTATCGTAAAAATAGAAATACTTATCGTCAAATGCGGCGCACAAACACGAGTACCCCCATACGTCGCCCTTGCCGACGGCGATTTCTCCCGTGCCGTCAAGCCGCCTCAACAAATATTCGCCCCCGTATTCCTCTATTAGCAGCATTTCGTCGGCCGCTATAGCCATCACGTCCTCCGACTTCCCGCCCGTTGGCGTTATCGCCCTGTCCGTGCCGATCTCCAAGTCGTAGGCGTGAACCCGTTCGTCCTCGTAGCTGACGTAATAAAGCGTGTCGCCCCTCGCGCGGAACGGGCCAATCCCGCTGAGAATCTCCGCGTACTCCCCGCCAACAATCTTAAAAACGTCCCAACGCAAGGCGCCGTCAATGTCGTTCGTGCAGGCGTAGCCGTACCCGTCGCCCAGCCAGATCAAGTAATACCATTCATAAATGTCCAAAAATTCGCGGCTCGGGCCTTCAGCAAAACCGCTTGCCGTCCCGTCCGCAAGATTGACGGTAAAGTAGTCCCTTTTGGGCTGGGCGTCGGAGTCATATATGAAACTGTGGGCGACCAGCACATGAAGCGTGTCTCCCTTCACCGCCAACTCGCGCGGCGACATGCCCTCACAACGGTAAAGCTCTGCCCTTTCGCGGGATTCGAGCGTTTCTTTCATGATGGAATATCCCGCCTTGTCCTGCTCGACAGTTATGAGATCGCCGTCATGCTCGACGACGACGCCAACTGCGGCGCGACCGTCCGCGAAGCCCCCAACCGTCGCGACGGCGGGGGCGTGTTCCTGATGGGAGCCATGGCAGCCGCAGGCCGCCAGCATCGCCATCGCGGCTATTAACACAAATCGTATCCCTTGCGTACGCCTAATCATAAGGTTTTCTCCACTATGTCTTCGGGCAGATAAGGAAATGGGGTTGCGTGAGCGCCGTACACATTTCTTTTGTCGTAGAACCTGGCCTGGCGAAGCGCATGCCCAGAACCCCGTCCCATGAGTGGCCGCCGAGGCTCGCCATCACGTCCAGGCCCGAGTAGTTCATGTCATAGTGATTTTAATGTTCAATTTTCTTTCCTTTTCTATAACATGTCCCGCGTGAGGCGGCGGGTCTGCTGAAAAATGAATACAGAGCAGAGGTTGTGGCCGCTTGGCGGATTGACTATATATATTAACTATATCATGTATGCTTTAGTGGGTCAAGGAGATTGGGTTGAGTTTTAATATTTGAATATTCGCACGGTTTGCTGTTGGATTAATCGCGTTTTCTTGGAAAGGGGTTGGGGAAATTGGAAATAGAAAATTAGAATGGGGAGGAAGGAGGGGATGTGTTCGAATAACAGGACACGGTAGCTTACCAAATTTTACTGGAGGGGCATGTTGATGACATGAGCCTTTTGAATCCTTAAACAGCAAATCGTCCGCAAATATTATTTTATCTAATTATCGTAGCCCCGTGCGTATATCTTGCCCTGCCCTCACCCATCCCCCAGCCTAACCGTCCGCGAGCAGACGCGCCGCGCCAGCTCCGCGTCGTGGGTGACGGCCAGCAGCCCCAGCCCGCGCTTCTCGGCCACATCCAGCAGCGCCTCCCAAATCTGCGCCTGCGTTATCACGTCCAGCATCGAGCTTATCTCGTCGGCGATGACGAACCTCGTCTCAGGCCCCAGGGCGCGGGTGACGCAAAACCGCTGCAGCTCCCCGCCCGACAGTTCTGCGGGATAACGATCCAACCACGCCTTCTCCACGCCCATGGCCTCAAGAAACCTGTCGTCGGGGCGCCATGCCTCCGCCAGCGCCCTGCCCAGCTTCCAACGGGGGTTGAGAGCCTTCTCGGGGTGCTGGTAGATAAGCTGGACGGGGCAGAACCCGCGCTTGGGGAGAGGGGAGCCGTCGATGAGGGCCTCCCCCGACCGCGGTTTCAGGTAGCCCGCCAAAATCCGCGCCAGCGTGCTTTTGCCGCAACCCGACGGCCCCACCAGCGCCACCCGCCCGCCCGCCTCCACGGAAAGGCTCACGCCGTCCAGCACGGCCTTGCCGCGCTCATAACCGAACACTATGTCCCTGGCCTCAAGAAGCATGGAAACAGCTCACCTCCCCGCCGCGGAGGGCGCGGGACGGCGGCGCCTCCGCGCATTCCGCCGAACGTAGCCCGCAACGCGGCGCGTACAGGCACCCCTCGGGCAAATCGCCCGCGTAAGGCTGCGCCCCCGCCGTGGGCGTAAAACCGTTCTGCGGCATGGCCGCCCACAGCGCCTTGCTGTAGGGGTGGCGGAGCAGGGCGGTGTCCGCGAAATCCGCCGCCGCCGCCGTCTCCACCGTCGTGCCCGCGTAGAACACCGCCACTCGGTCGGCGAAGCGTATGGCCAGGCTCAGGTCGTGGGTTATCAGCATGACCGCCGCGCCCGAGTCCGCTATCTCGCGGAAATGCTTCATGGCGTGTTCGGCCAGATGGGGCGACAGGCCGGGCGTCGGCTCGTCGGCGATGACCAGCTTAGGCTCCCCCGCCAGCGCGGCGCTTATCATCACGCGTCTGGTCATGCCGCCCGACAGCTCGTGGGGAAAGAGCCTGGCGACCCCCGCCTCCAGATGGTAGCGGTCGAAGAGCCTGGCGACCGTCGCCTTGTCGCGGGAAATCTGCTTCCCCACGCGGATGAGCGGGTCCAGGTGCGTCACGCTCTGCGGCACCAGCGCCAACTCCCGCCCCCGCAGCCGCTTCTGGAGATTCGCCGTCAGTGGCCGCCCGAACCAGGCCATTTCCCCGTCGAGGGACGCGTTCTTGGGCAATATGCCCAGTATGGCGTGGGCGAGCAGGCTCTTCCCCGAGCCGGAGGAGCCTGCGACGGCTATGACCTCGCCTTCGCGGGCCGTGACGTTCAGGTTCGATATGACCCTAACCGTCCTGCGCGAGAACGCCCCGTCGTACATGCGGAACGACAGCGAGAGATTTTTGACTTCCAGCACGTTCGTCACAATTGTGCCTCCTTCGGTTCGAGCAAATGCCGCGCGGTATTCCCCAGCTTGTCAATCAAAAGAACCAGGGCGACCAGCGAGGCCCCTGGGAAGAACGCCAGCCAAAGCGCCCCGCTGGAGATATATCTCATCGATTCGGAGAGGATTATCCCTATGGCGGGCTGTTCGGGCGGCAATCCGAAACCCAGGAATGTAAGCCCCGACTCGTGCATGACGGCGTGGGGGAAAAGCAGAACCAGCCCGACCAGAAACTGGGGCGCCATGTGGGGCAGCACGTGGTTCCGCGCCACCCACAGGGGAGACCTGCCGAAGCGCCGCGAGGCGGCTATGTACTGCTCTGAGCGGATTTGCAGGGCTTCGCCGCGTATTACGCGGGCGAGGCTGACCCAGTGGGTCAACGCTATGCCCGCCATAAGCCCCGTAGCCCCTCGTGAGAGCGCTATAGATATGAGGATGATCAGCACGGTATGGGGGACGCTCATGAACAGGTCGATAAGCCAATTCACCCCATGGTCAACCCATCTGCGCCCCATGGCGGCGGCCATGCCCACGGCGAGGGCTATGAGGGCGGAGGCGGTCGAGGCCGCCGCGCCCACCGTCAGGGACAGGGACAGGCCCTTGACCGTCCTCACGAGCATGTCGCGCCCGAGAAAGTCCGTGCCGAAGGGGTGCGCCCAGGACGGAGGCAACCCCTTTTGGGAGAAATCCGCCGCCAGCGCCGTGTCGGGCAGCAGCGCCCCGCCCGCGTAAATAGCCACGATGAGGGCGAAAGCCGCGGCGGCGGTCATGGCGGCGGCCGCGCGCCTGTTAAGCCCCCTCACGCTTTCACCCCCTCCCTCGTGCGAGGGTCTATTATCTGCGCCAGAATGTTCGCCATCAGGTTGCCCGCGAAAACGAAGCAGGCCGAGAACATCACTATCCCGAGGAACAGCGGCATGTCCGAGGCGCCCATCCCCGCCGCCGCTGCCGCCGCGCCCAGCCCCGGATAGCTGAAAATCGTCTCCGCGAACACGCTGCCGCCGAACAGCTCCGCGAAGGAGCCGAAGTGCAGCATGGTCGCGGGTATGAGCGCGTTCCGCGCCCCGTGCCGAAGCAGCACGCTCGCGTCGCTCTCGCCCCTGGCGCGGGCGAACAGCGCGTAGTCGCTGTCGAACACGTCGCCCAGCTTCTCCCTCGTGTGCAGGGCCAGATTGGCGAAGGACAGGAAGGACAGGGTGAGCGCGGGCAATATCAAGTGGTGTATCCGTTGCCCCATAGTGACTTGGTCGGGCGGGACGCCCGGCGGCACGGCCAGGCCGAAGGGGAACCAGCCCAGCGCCGCCGCGAAAACCGCCAGGAACACGAGACCTATCCAGAACGTGGGAGCCGAACACAAGAGCAGGCAGAACCGCCTGATGACGCGGTCGGGCCATCGCCCCCGAAACACGCCCATCAGGCAGCCCACCGCGAAGCCCAGCAGCCCCGAGAAGGCCCAGGCCGTCATCATCAGCGCCAGTGAGGTCTTGAAGCGCGTCCCGACGACCTCAAGGACGGGCCGACGGTAGGTCGTGCTGACCCCCCAGTCGCCGCGCAGGACGCCGCCGAGCCAGCCCAGATAACGCTCCGCGGGCGGCTCGTCCACGCCCCAGTATTCGCGCATCTTCGCCACGTTCGCGTCGGAGGCGCCGGGGTGGGAGAGGCGGTAGCGCGTCTCGGGGTCTATCGGCGAGGCGCTTGCCAGCATGAACGAGAATATGCTCACCGCCAGAAGCAGGGTGACGCCCCTCGCGGCGTATATGGCCACAGATTTCAGCTTTCCCAATGCCAATCCCTCAACTTTCCCAGTACCAGTCCTTCAAATTAGCCACCAGCGCCCACGCCGCCCCGTGGGCGTGCCTCATCTGCTCGCCCGTGTTCAGCCCGTCGCGTCGGAAGTACAGGTGATCCTTGTTGACGAGGAAAATGTACGGGCATTCCCCCCTCATGCTGGTGCCCGTCACGCCGTCCCATTGCGCCTTCTTCCAATAAGGGATAGCCTCATCCAGCGTCCTCGCGCCGAGCGCGGCGTCGAGATAGCCGTCCACCTTGGGGTTGCCGAAGCTTTCGGGGTTGTACCAGTCGTCTTTGCCGATGCTGGACGAGTGGTACAGGCAGTAGCTGGTGAAAGGGTTCGAGCTGCCCCAGGCCAGCACTACGGGCTGGGAGACCATGAGGGCCATGACGTCGCCCTCGCCCATGCCCTCGACGCGCATTTCCACGCCAATCTTCTCCTTCACCTGTCGCGCCGCGCTCATGGCGACCGCCTGGCGGTCGCTGTCCCCCGCGAAGTAATACACGGGGAATGACGCCTTGAGGCCGTTCTTCTCGCGTATGCCGTCGCCGTCCTCGTCAATCCAGCCCGCGTCCTCAAGGAGCCTCACGGCGTGGCCGGCGTCCGTCTCGATTCGGCTCTCGGGGTTGTGCCAGGGCATCCCGTCGTTCTCAGACCAGGCGGGGGTGGCGTAGCCGTCCAGCGCCTCGTCGCAAAGCCGCTGGCGGTCGATGGCGTAGGCGACGGCCTTGCGGAGGGCCGGGTCGCATGTCACGTCGTTGCCCATGGGGTTGCCCTTGGCGCTGGTTCCGCCGCCCGCAGGGATGACGGGCATGACTATCCCCATGTTGTCAACAGTTTTCTCGACCAGCAGATTGTAGCCGTCAATGGCGTTGGTGGCGGCCAGGGGGGCGGAGGTCAGCGTTATGTCCACTTGCCCCGACTTGGCGGCGATAAGCCGCTGGTCCTCGCTTGACATATTGACGAAAACGGCGCGTTTGATGGCGGGGGCCTTGCCGTAATAGTTCTCGTTGGCCTCCAGTATCATCTGCTGGCCGACGTCGTGCTGGACGAGTTTGAAAGGGCCTGAGCCTATGGGGTTTAGGGCGAAGCCTTCCCCGTAAGCCCGTTCGGGCGCAATCCCTATACCCGCCACGTCGAGTATAAATGTGGAGCGTGGGCGTTTCAGCCTTATGACCACCGTGTCGCCCTCGGCGGCCACGCTGTCCACTGCGGACAGGTCTATCTCCGAGGCGAGGGACATTATGGCGTTGTAGGTGAACGCCACGTCGGACGCCTTGACGGGCGCGCCGTCGGTGAAGCGGGCGTCGCCGCGAAGCTTGAAGGTGTAGGTGAGGGCGTCATCGCTCACCGCGTAGCTTTCAGCCAAGTCGGGCGTCACGTTCATGTCGGGGTCGAGCGCCACGAGGGTGGAATACAGCAGCGGCACATAGCTGCCGTGCCCCGAGATGGTGAGGGGGTCGAAGCCTGACGGTATGTCGGGGAAGCCTATGGTGACTTCCGTCCTGGCGGCGGGCGGCAGATCGGAGGGCGCGGCGGCCCCGTGGGGCGCCGACGGGCCCGAGCAGGCCGCGAACAGGGCGGCGGCCAGTGCCAGGGCGAGGGTGAGGGGCAAAAGCTTTCTGGTTTTCATCATTGACCTCCACAAAAAAACAAACCAAGGGAAAAGCGCCGTCCGTCAGGGCGGTCGCGTTGCCTTCTTGGCTCGCGTTTTTCGCTGTTTGTTCGGTTCCCGCGTTCTTTTCGCCGCCCCGTGGGCCCAAAGGCGGACAGGCGGCGGCGGGGCGTCTCGGCGTTCTTCGCCGAACCCTGTAAAAAATTATATACGCTGGCCACCGCCATGTCAACTTATACTTGTCGCTCCAGCGATTAAACTGTGCCATGATTATGCGGCATAAATCGTCGTGCTCACACAAAAGAACCCTTCGTATTCTTTGGTCAGGACTTTTTACGGGCGGGGAAAATGATTTACAAACTGTTCACAATCAACACTGCGTCAGGGCGTGGGCGGGGGTTCTCAGGGAGTTCTTGTGGACGAGCGCGGCGGCGCCTTCCTCCTTCACTTTTTTCTTCAGCCGCTTGATATGCCGCTCCGAAACCCCTAAAACCTCGGCGGCCTCGGCCACCGTCAGCGACCCATTGCGCGCTCTGACTATCACCTCATAGGCGTTGAGTTGTTTTCGCGTCATGCGTGTCACATCCTGTCTCATGTAATGATTTTACTACAGGGGGTGACATTTTCTCGCGATACTCC
>JAIRPE010000017.1 GCA_031257175.1 Eubacteriales Family XIII. Incertae Sedis bacterium
CGCCGCCGCCAAGCCTGCCAGCCGCTCCCAGTCCTTCTCCGCGAACACGAACGCCTGCTCCCTGCCCGTCCCTGGGGAGCGGAACCAGAACACCCCGTTTTCCGCCACGTTCCCGCCCATGTCCAGGCGCGTGTCGGGCGCGGTTTTGTCGCCCTCTTTCAGGAATTTCGCCTTGGGGAGCCAGCGGGCGCCCCTCAGGCAGTCCCTCACCGCCGCCAGGGTGGCGGGGGAGCCCACGGAGACCATGGGGCCGCCCGCCAGGTCGGACAGGACGTCAACGCCCTCCCCCGCCGACGCGATCCGCGCGTCCAGCCATTCCCCCGCCTCGGCCTTCGCGGCGGCTTTTTTCCGCCTGTGGAAAAAGGAGAGGGGGACGGCCAGGGCGGCGAAGAGGGCGGCGCCTATAAGTTGCGCCAAGCCAGGGTTGCCGTCATACGGGTAATGCCCCATCAAAGCGTAAACAAATGACAGCAAGGTGTATGCTATTAACATGAAAGTGAATTCAATCCAATAATTGGCGTCGCGTCGCTTCAAAAACCAAAACCACGCGACGGCGCAGGACACCCCCGCCAAAACGCCCTCCTGCAAGAATACGGGGCCGTCTTCGAGCAAGGGGAACATCCTCCATAGAAACACGTTCGGCAACACGTACCAAACGCACGAAGCGGGTATCGCCAGCAAGGACGAAAGCGACACGCTTCCGAAGGTCATGGGTTTCACGCGGGATTTCCGCATAAGCCCCAAGACGTGGAAAAAGGCCATCGCCGCCAGAAAGAAAGCCGCGCCTAAAAGACATGACGTGGCGAAGCCGTCAAGCAAGTGGAAATAGCTTCCCTCATCATTTTTTTCGAGTAGTGCCGCCAAACCCCAGGAGGCCGCCGTCATGGCGGCGAACTCTGGCAGGAACCTCCTGAAGAGCGCGTAAGCGAGGCCCGCATGGGCAATTCCGATGGCCGCGCCCGCAACCAGCAGGCCGACGGCATGGTTTTCCCCGAAAAAGAACGAGCAAAAAAATATACCCAGGCACACCCCCACATCCACGATTGACAAAATGAGGAACACCGCCACGCTTAAAAAAGTCCTCGGCTTCATGCCATAATCCTCCAAAGCGTTGGGCGCGGGACCTGTTTTTTAGCGGGCCCGCGCCCAACCAAAATCTTTATCTGCCCTGGTTAAACTCTTCCAACTTTGTCTCGTTCCACACGGTCGAAGGCTCTATAAGCTCGCGTGAAATTTCCCCAGGCGCGGAGAATTCAGAATACAAGCTTACCCCGTCAGGCTCTACCTCGATGACGAGACGGTCGTAGGCGTCCAATTCCTCGAAGCGCCAAAACGAGGTGAGACTCTCGTTATGGATTTTCATGGCCACTATGCCCAGGTTCTCGTCCCTGTGCCGCATTTCCTGGAGGCGCATGGTAAGCCCGTACTCGTGGAAGTTGTACTGCCGTCTGCCCGTGTCAGGGTTTATCTCCCACACGGACGCCACGGTTCTTTCGCTCCCGTCGATGTCCCGTATCAGAAGGCTCTCCCCGTCCTCGTAGGCGAGGCGGCCCTCGCCGTCATAAATCTCAATGCCGCCGGCGTAGTCAACCACGACGCTGGTCCTGTCGAAGTCCTCTGCCTCAGCTTCCGTCGGATAGTCCGAGCCTGTTTCCAAAGCCAAGCTTTCCCGCATGGCGTAAGCCCTGGCGCCGCCCATGCTGCCGTCCAGGCATGAGAACACCTCCTTTATCACAGCATCGTCTTTGGGGAGGTCTCCGTGTTTGACGTGGAACGCCTTGTAGGAGCCTCCGCCGTTGGCCGCGCTGTCGAGCATGACCGTCCCGTCACCCGCGCCTACCAACACGACATCAAAGAGATAGTCGTTAGGCGATGAGTAGTAACTCAGCTTATAAAGCCCCGTTTTGGGGCTGTCGAACCCAGTCCCCACGATGTACCTATGGGGCACCCTGTCGGCCGCGTGCGTTCCGTTGCTCATGAGGGACTGGCTGAAGGCGTTCGCGTTCAGGAACATCCCCTTCACCGCCCCGTTGGCTTTTTTCGCCCATGGCCTTGCCTTCAGCCAAGCCATGGCCTCCGAATAGCCGTAGTTGCGGTAATCGTTCGTCTGGAACTCGGCTTCCACGGCTATCGGCGCGTAGCCGTACCTGCTGTTGGGCAGGACTTGGTAGACTGGCGCGTAATTCTTCGCCATATACTTGACATTCTCCAACATGAAGGAATTTTCGATAGGGCCATCCAATATTTTGCCGGTTTCCAAAGCCGTGAGCATTTTCACGGAGCCTTTGTAGGGCGTGCCCATGGTCACCAACATCTTGACCTTGCTTTGGTTCACCAGTTTCATGCTTATGTACTTGGAGGCCACCAGGCCGCCCATGCTGTGGGCCACCAGCCGCGCCTCCTCGTAGGGCGCCAGGGCCTCGTTCAGCTTCGCCGCGCTCTCCGCTATGTCCATGCGCCAGTCGTAGGGGAAGAAAATAACATCGTGGCTGGACGAATATCGTGTTTTTAATTTGTTTATCAGGGTTTCATACGTGTCCAGCGCGCCTTTCCCGTCGTCATACGGCACCGTGGCGGGGTAAAGCGGCCTGCCGTCCTCGTCGCACAGAAGATACGGCAACATATAGTGGTCAAAATGCCTGTCTGCGACTTGATACCACTCAGGGTCCCAAACAGTCTTGCCGTTGTACTTCATCCTGCTGCCCATACTTCCAGGCAGTATAACCACGACGTCCCTCTTGACGCGGAGAACCTTTATCCTGGCGCTCACCGCTATGTTATTGTGGCCCCTCAGC
>JAIRPE010000021.1 GCA_031257175.1 Eubacteriales Family XIII. Incertae Sedis bacterium
TCATAAATAATGACCCCGCGTCGGGCTCGTCCAAAAACAAAACGGCCAAGGCGCTGGGGGTGGGGATTATCGACGAGGCGCGGGTCAAGCGTTGGATGGAGACGGGCGAGGGGCCTGAATGACGCAAGAGAAGTTTTGAACGGAGGTCGTGCCGGAAAATGCTGAAAACCGGGAAATTGCCAAATGAGTTGTTGCAGGACATAGTGCTGCGCCACATCCGGCCCAGACGACAAGAGGTTATTGTCAGGCCGGGCGTTGGGGAAGACTGCGCGGTCATTGATTTTGGCGACGCCGAGTGCGTGCTGTCAATGGATCCGATAACCGCTTCGGCTACAGGCGCGGGTGCTTTGGCCGTACACGTGTCGTGCAACGACATAGCTTCCAATGGCGTGGCGCCGCTGGGCATAATGCTCACTTTGCTGTTGCCGGAAGGAACTGCGGCGGCGGAAGTCGAGAACATAATGCGGGAGGCCGCGGAGGCGGCGGCAGCGCTGGACGTTGAGATTATCGGCGGGCATACGGAGATAACGCCGGCCGTGAACACGGCGGTGATTGTCTCCACTGCCGTGGGAAAGTCGGTTAAGAAAAACGGCCCCCGTAGCAGAAAGCCGATGCCCGGGGACGTGATACTGCTGACCAAACGCGTCGGTTTGGAAGGAACGGGCATTATTGCCGGGGATCGCGAAGCGGAATTGAGCGAGATATTGACCGCGAGTGAACTGGCGGAGGCTAAAGGGATGTTGGCTGAGGCAAGCGTGGTGAAGGAGGGCGTTATTGCCGGCGCGATTGGATTCGCCGCCATGCATGACGTGACCGAAGGCGGCGTGCTGGGAGCCTTGTGGGAAGTTTGTAATCTAGCGGGGCTGGGCGCTGTGGTCCATGAGGACAATATCCCTGTGGCAGAGATAACTAAGAGGATATGCGACTATTTCCAATTAGACGTGTTGCGGCTCATCTCCAGCGGCGCGATGCTCATCGTCGCAGAGACGGGGAATGCCGAGGACATCCTCGCGGCGTTGAGCCAAGCGGGCGTGGAAGCATCGCGGATCGGTGAGCTGCGCGGCAGGAACGAAGGTGTTGTTTTAGTTAAGCGCGACGGCGCACGGATGCCTGTCGAGGCGCCGGGCTCCGACGAGCTTTACAAGTTGATTTCGTCACAGGGAGCGCGGAGGGGCTGTTTGCCTGAAATGGGAAAATGTTGATGCGCCGTGACGCGTGGCGTGGAGAAGGAGTTTGGGGTTTGGAGCGGGGAGCATGGGGATAAACGCGCTGATTTACGTTATTGCCGCCGTCGTGTCGGCATTTTTTGGTGTTTTAGCGGGCTTCGGAGTGGTCTATGTCTATAACCGAATGCCTGCCAGGTGGTTGTGCGATTATGACGAGGAGCCGGACGAGCGGCATCTGCCGCCGCGCGTTGCCAAGCAGCCTTGGGGCGTTCTGTTTTCCGCGACCATGGCGTTGGCGACTTTTAAGGTCGCGACCTTGGTTTCGTGGCAGTATGCGGCGGCCATGTTGCCCGCGCTGTGCGCGTTGCTGCTTATAAGCTTGGCGGACAGGAAATATAGGATAATACCGGATCAGTTCGTGATAGTTCTGGCGGTAACGGGGATAGGCTTCGCCGCCATAGGGCGTAAGTTCGCGCCTTTCACCTCAAATGAACCCGACGTCGCGGCGGTCATGGCGAGGCTCGGTTTTCTTTCGCCCATCTTCGGGTTGCTGATGGGCGGCGGCGCTTTCCTTGCTGTAAGCCTGATCGGCAAAATCGTCACAAAACAGGAAGTGATGGGATTTGGCGACGTGAAGCTCATGGCTGTTTGCGGACTCATATCAGGCGCCGACGGCGTGCTGCTCATTATGGTCATGACCGCTCTTTCCAGCGCGATGACTTTCGTGTTCCTAATGTCGCGCGGGAAATTGAAACGAACGGATGACGAACCCTTGGGGCCTTTCATAGCCGGGGCGACGGCGGTCTATCTGATTTTTTCGGAAGAGCTCTCGTGGCTTTCGACATATTATTTCGGGGGATAAGCATGGCGTATTTCTTGATGACGATAGCATATGACGGATCTAATTTTCATGGATGGCAGAAGCAACCGGGAAAGAGAACCGTCCAAGGCGATATAGAGGCGGCGCTCGGCCTGGTCTTGAGGGCGCCGATCGCTATTCATGGAGTGAGCAGGACGGACGCCGGCGTCCATGCCTACGGGCAACGGGCGGGTTTTGCCGCAGACACGCCTATACCTGCCGAAAAATTGCGGATCGCCTTGAACAACATACTGACGGGAAGGGGATCCGGAAGCGGCGCTCGAGGCGACATAAGGATCAGGGAGGTAGTTCTTGCGGAAGAAGGATTTCACGCGCGGCACGACGCCGTAGGCAAGACGTACATCTACAAGATGCTGACGGCCGGCGAGCCGGACATTTTTTTGAGGAATTTTTTTTGGCAGATCGATGAGCTGCCGGATGCGGGCGTGATGCGCCAGGCGGCGGAATATCTGCTGGGAACTCATGATTTTCGCTCTTTTCGTTCAGCCGGCGGCAAAGGGCAAGAACCCACCGTTAAGACCATATACAGTTTGCGCGTCTGCCAGGGAACATACGTGACGGGCGTACGCGACGGCAGGGGCGAGGAGGATCGGAACGCCATGTCGGGCTCTCCCGGAGTGACGACTACGGTGGAGATCGCCGGCAGCGGTTTCTTGTACAACATGGTGAGAATTATCGTGGGCACGTTGGCGGAGGTTGGAGCGGGGCGGCGAGGGGTCGAGAGCGTGCCTGCTGCGCTGGCGGCTCTGGACAGAAGAGCGGCGGGGCCCACGGCGCCGCCGCAAGGCCTGTATTTGGCCAAGGTGCATTACGACAGGAATTTTGCCGTTGCCTTAAGCGAAGGAATATAATATAATAATATACAGCGCGATTGCCTTTTGTAAGCTTCGCGGGATTCTTGCGGGTCCCGCGCAATGGAAAACTGTGAACCTCGTCAGGTCCGGAAGGAAGCAGCGATAAGCAGACCTTTCTATGTGCCGCGGTCAAGCCTGTGAGGCGCGCGGAGCTTCCAAAGGGCATTCGTTTTTGGAAAGAATGACGAGGGGGTTTCAATGTATCTGGCATTATACCGCAGATTCAGGCCGGAAACCTTTGACAAGGTTCTAGGTCAGGAACATATAGTGAGGATACTTTCCAACCAAATCAGGCTGGGCACGGTCGGGCACGCCTATCTGTTTTGCGGAACACGCGGCACGGGAAAGACCAGCATGGCCAGGTTATTGGCGAAGGGGGTGAACTGCCTGGCCGAATCGGGACGGCCTTGCGGGACGTGCAAGCATTGCGTGGCCATAAAGGAAGGCGTGTTCATGGACGTGATAGAGATCGACGCGGCATCCAACAACGGCGTGGATAACATAAGGGAGCTACGCGAGAGCGTGAGATATTCTCCCGCCGAAGGGCGTCGCAAGGCGTACATTATCGACGAGGCGCACATGCTCACGGCAGGGGCCTTCAACGCCTTGCTGAAAACATTAGAGGAACCGCCCGAACATGTCATGTTTGTTCTAGCCACTACGGAGCCCCAGAAGTTGCCCGCCACCATCTTGTCCAGATGTTTGAGGCTGGATTTCAGAAGAGTGCCGGCGGATATTATCAAAAATGGCATGGAATCCATATGCGAAGAATTAGGCGCACGGGTCGAGAAAGACGCGTTGACGCTGTTGGCGGCCAATGCGGACGGTTCGGTCAGGGACGGGCTTAGCCTGTTGGATCAATGTCTGGCCGCCGGGGAAACGGTCACCAGGGAAACGGTGCTGGAGCTTTTGGGCAGTCCGGGGGAAGAGAGACTGACGGAGTTGACGGATCTTGTTTGGCGGCGGGACGTGGCGGGCGCGCTGTCTTTTCTGGCGAAACTTTTGGCTGAAGGTAAAGACGAGAAGCAGCTCATGAAGGACTGGATAGAGCATTTCCGGAATCTCATTCTGATTCAGCATTTTGTCAAGCCTGAGGATGTTCTGAATCTGTCCGTTGAGAACATAGAGAAACTGAAAGCTCAAAGCGCGGGTTTGTCGCGAGCTTTTATCAGAGAATGCATCTTTTCATTGGCGAAGGCGCTGAACGACGCCAGATGGTCCGGCCAGCCTCGAATACTTCTTGAAGTCGCCGTTATAGACCTAGCCGCGCCGAAGGAAACACCCGTGCCCGAGGGTTTCATAGCCAGGCCGCTCGCGGAGGACGGCGGCGGACGCAAGGAAAAGAAGCAGGGAAGAAAACAGAAAGCTGCAGAGATCAAGGAGCCTGGCGAAGGTCGAAGCGTTGAAGGCGGAGGGGATATTGACTGGGACGGCATAATAGCGGAAGCGACGGAAAAAAGAAAGATGCTGGCTAGGATGAAGGGACGCAGCGGGCTTGCGGCGGTTCACGCCGATAAATTGGAAGTGGACGTTTACGACGGCTTAACGCTAAGAATGGCGCAAGAAAGCAAGGAGTTGCTGGAGCAGTCAGTATTGGAACGCTACGGCAGACGTCTGTCGGTGGAACTGAGGCTGGAAGAGAGAAGCCCCGAGGGGCGCGTTCTGGCGTCAAAACCGCCAAACGAGCCCGTTCCCGCAGGAAATAGCGATGCTGACGCCGTCTCTGCGGACGCGCTGGCGCGTCGTTTGGAGATGGCGTTCAACATGAAGGTTGAGGTGAAGGAACCCGCCGGGTGAAACGACGAGCATCCAGGGAAGAGCCCGTCGGCGAACGCAAGCGGTCGGGTCGGCTTCCGAGAAGAAGTATTCAAATGTTGCCCGTTCAATTGTCGGAGCAATAGATAGTAGCCGTTGAGGCCATTTTTCGAAAGGAGAGAGGGAATACGTATGGGAAAGGGCATGAAAGCCGGAAAGAAACCAAACCCCAACAAGGGCGCAGGACTAGGCGGAGGATCCCAGATGCAACAGATGCGCCATATGCAGGCGATACAGCAACAGATGGCGGAGCTACAGTCTGAATTGGGAGAAAGGGAAGTGGAGACGACGGCCGGCGGAGGAGCGGTTAAGGTCAAGGTCAACGGCAAGAATCAGCTTGTGTCCTTGGAGATCAGCAAAGACGCGTTGGATCCCGACGATGTGGAAATGCTTCAGGATTTGATCGTCGTGGCGGTCAATGAGGGTCTGCGCCAGATAGAGGAAATGTCCCAAGGCGAGATGAGCAAGCTGACAGGCGGCCTTTCGTTGCCAGGCATGTTTTAGGCTTCGTTATGAATCAAAAACATTTTGCCAGGCCGTTGGCCAAGCTGATCGCGGAATTATCCAGATTGCCGGGCGTGGGCGGCAAAACCGCGCAAAGGCTGGCTTTTCATATACTCGAAATGGAAGAAAAGGAAGCTTTGTCCTTGGCAGGCGCAATAGCCGACGCCAAGAGGAACATGCGGCGCTGTTCTGAGTGCGGCGATCTGACGGATAGGGAACCATGCGCGGTCTGCGCGGACGCCGCTAGAGATCGTTCGGTTATTTGCGTGGTTGAAAGTCCGAGAGACGTGGCCGCTATCGAACGCCTGAGGGAGTTTAACGGCCTTTTTCACGTGCTTCACGGCGCCATATCCCCCATGGACGGCATCGGGCCGGAGGATATCAACATCAAACAGCTTTTAGTCAGGCTGAGGAGCAACGACGAGGCCGTGGAGGTCATACTTGCCACGAACCCGACCGTTGAAGGCGAGGCGACGGCTATGTACATAGCGCGGTTGGTGAAGCCGGCCGGCATAAAAGTCACGCGCATCGCTCATGGAGTGCCCGTGGGCGGCGATTTGGAATACGCTGATGAAGTCACGCTGGCCAGGGCCATGGAAGGGCGCAGGGAGTTGTGAGGACGTCTGGCGGTTGGGATTGCCGACGGGCTCTTTTGCGGATTAGGGCGGAATTTGCGCCAAGATGTTGAAAACGTCGCTGTTTTATGATAGAATCTTCTTTGATTAACGTGATATGTTGGAATAAACCGCTGGTTAGGAGGAAAACAAGTTGAATACAGAGGCGATAAGGATTGTTTTTATGGCATTGCTGGCATTGTCGAGTCTGGTGCTAATAGGCAGCATACTGCTTCAGTCGGGTAACAGCGCGGGTCTGTCCGGTTCTATAGGAGGAGGCGCGGAGCAGCTGTTTGGCAAGAAAAAGAGCAGAGGCTATGAGGCCATACTCAATAAAATAACCACGGGCGGCGCGATTTTCTTCATCGTTTGCACTTTGGCGCTGGTGGCGGTGTCCGACTGACGTTGCGGCGTCCTGCGTCCGTTCTCCGCTCATGTCTTGGGTGGGGTTGACGCGTAGCCCTCCCCGCTGGTATAATAATAATAACGACACACGCGGTGCTTTTGCACGTAAGACTGATTACGGTACAAAAGCGTCGCGTGTTTTTTTGCGCTTAATTTAACGAATGCAGTAAAGGAGTGATTGATTTGCAGAAGAAAACGCAAAACCCGAAATTGATGGTGGCGGTCGCCGCGTTCGCGGCTTTTTTGGCCACATTCAACGAGACGTACATGAACATCGCCTTCGCGCCGATAATGGACAGCCTGCATATAGGCGTGTCCACGGTCCAATGGCTCGCCACCGCCTACATGCTCGGCGCAGCGGTCATGGTCCCCGTATCCGCCTTCGTCTATCGGACCTGGAGAACCAAGCCGCTGTTCCTGTTCACCGTGGCCCTTCTCATCATCGGCAGCGTCATCGGAGCCCTGGCACAGAGCTTCGCCGTGCTGCTGGCGGGACGCATCGTCCAGGCGATCGGCACGGGGCTGCTCATCCCCGTCGGCATGAACGTGACGTTAGAAATCGCCCCCAAAAAAGAATTGGGGATATATATGGGGCTCATGGGCGCCATGACGACCCTCGGCCCATCGTCCAGCGTGATAGTCGCGGGCGCCCTGCTTTCCGTAGCCGACTGGCACGTGATGCTGTGGGTTTTCGCGGGGCTGGCGTTCCTGTGCTTCCTCAGCGGCGCGGTCTTTCTGGGGAATATCGCGGCCCTAACGCGGCCCAAATTGGACGCCGCCTCCGTCGCGCTGATAGGCGTCGCCTTGGTAGGGATACTGTACGGCGTTTCCACCGCCTTCTCGGGGGAAATCATAGCCGCCGTTCTCGCCTTGGCGGCCGGGGCGCTTTGCCTGGCGCTTTTCCTGTCGCGGCAAAAAAAACTGAAGGAGCCTCTTATAGACCTTCGCCCCCTGTCCGTCGCCCAATTCCGCGCGGGCACGGTTATCAACATGCTCTCGCTTGTGACGATTTTCGCCATGAACATCCTTATCCCGGTTTTCTCGCAGAGCGTGCTGGGAATTTCATCCATGACGGCCTCGTTGATGCTGTTCCCCGCGATTCTGGCGTCCTGCGTGATGTCCCCCATAGCGGGCCGGATCTGCGACAAACGCGGCGTCGGCGCCCTTCTCCCTGGCGGCTTCGCCCTAATCGCGGTTTTCAGCGCGTCGCTGTCCTTCTTCATCCCCGGCGGGAACGCGCCCCTCATAGCTTTGCTGTACATCCCCGTCATAGTAGGCTCGGCCCTGATCATAGGCCCGGTTCAGAGTTTCGCGCTCTCTGCCCTGCCCGGCGGGCTTAACCCCCACGGCGTCACTATCCTAAGCACAGGCTTCCAAATCGCCGGCTGTATCGGCTCTTCCCTGTTCACCGGCGTCTACGCGGCGGCGACGGGTATGCGGGCGTCGTCCGGCGCCGACGTGGCCTCCGCCTCCGCTGACGCGTTTCTGGCCTCCGGGCTTCTCGTGGCCGTCTTCGCGCTGGCGGGGCTGCTTCTGTCGGTCAGAGCGAGGAAATACCGCGCGGCAAGGCATGAAGGGCAGGCCGCCGCCCAAGAGACGCCCATGGGCGAGGCCGTGCCCGTCCTGGCGTCCATAATGAAAACCGACGTCTACTCGCTCAAGGAGGAAGCAAAAGTCATAGACGCGCTCCGCCTGTTCCTGGACAAGCGCATATCAGGCGCGCCTATCGTCAATCACGCGGGCGCCCCGGTGGGCTTCATATCCGACGGCGACATCATGCGCTATCTGGCGGATCAGCACCCGCTCTTTGAAACGGCCTGGTCTTTCGTCCTGGAGCAGCGGGACGGCAATTTCCAGGACAAGCTGGACGAGATGATGGCGTTGCCCGTGTCGGAGGTGGCCCACAGAAAGGTGATCTCCGTGCGGCTGAACGAGACGCTGGGGGCGGTCAGCAAAATTTTGGCGCGGCACGACCTGAAAAAAGCGCCCGTGATCGACAACGGCAAGATGGTCGGAGTCATCAACCGCTCGAACATAACGCGGCTGGCCGTCACGCGCTATTTACAGGGCGCGGAGCCCGGAGGCGTCCCCGCCGCCCCCGCCCTTGAGACCCCGTGAAGAATTTTTCGCGCAACCATTGACAAGAACCCCGATTTAATGTTAGACTAGTCTATGAATGAAGAAGAAGTGAGTCGCTTCTCACCTTGCGGGTTTTGCCCGTCGGTCAATAAATCGGGGTTCGCGGCGGGCGGAGGTTCGTCTGTCGGGCAGTGTCGGTTTTGGTGAAGCGGGAGTGTTCCGCTTTTTCTGTTTTTAAGGCGAGGCAGGGCAGACGACGTCGGAACAGGCGCCCCGGCCCCTTAAAGCGCCGCGAGGCGCGCGCTCATGGGAGGTGCGAGCATTAGCAAGGAAAATCAAATAAACGAAGAAATTCGTGACAGGGAGTTAAGGGTTATTGACAGCGACGGAACCCAACTCGGCGTCATGAGCCTGGAGAAGGCCATGGCGCTGGCCACCGAGAAAAAGCTGGATTTGGTCAAAATCGCGGCAAAGGCGACGCCGCCCGTATGCAAGATATTGGATTACGGGAAGTACAGGTACGACATGCAGAAGCGTGAGAAAGAGGCGCGCAAGAAGCAGAGGACCATCCAGATCAAGGAAGTCCGCCTCAGCACCTTCATAGAGGAGCATGACCTCAGCGTGAAGGCGCACAACGCGGTGAAGTTCCTGAAGGAAGGGGACAAGGTCAAGGTGAGCTTGCGTTTTCGGGGCAGGGAGAAGGACTACTCGTCGAAGGGCATAGACGTCATGAACAGGTTCGCTGGGTTTACCGCCGAGGCGGGGCTAGTGGAGCGCAGGCCGGAATTCGAGGGCAGGAGCCTGATTATGGTGCTGGCGCCCAAGGTCGAGGTTCCCAAAGCCGAAAGGTAGGGCGGCCACGCGGGTTTTCGGAAGCCCTTTTGATTGACAAACGCAAGTCCTTGCGCGATGCCGGCTCGACCGTATGAGGGGGCGCGGCGCGTTTTCATGCGCCCGGTTTCCCCGCGCGTCACGGCGGTTACGCCAAAACTTAAGAAAGGTAGAGGAATTATGGGCAACAAAATGAAGTCCCACAGGGGCGCCATGAAAAGATTCAAGGTGACGGGCGCCGGGAAGATAAAGAGGCATAAGGCATATAAGAGCCATATTCTCACGAAGAAGAGCGCCAAGAGGAAAAGGGGCCTGCGTCAGGCCACGACCCTCACGAGCGCCGATTTGAAGCGGATCAAGGCCGTGTTGAGTAAATGAGAGGGGTGAGTTGATATGGCGAGAGTAAAAAAAGGTTTTAGCGCCCACAGGCGCCATAGGAAGATTATAAAGCTCGCGAAGGGTTTCTACGGCGCGAGGCACAAGATATTCAGGGTGGCGAACGCGGCGGTGATGCGGTCGCTGGCCGCCGCTTACGTCGGCAGGAAGCACAGGAAAAGGGATTTCAGGAAGCTTTGGATCACCAGGATCAACGCCGGGGCGCGTTTGAACGGGATATCCTACAGCAGGCTGATGGATGGCCTCAAAAAGGCGGGAATCGAGATAAACAGGAAGATGCTGTCGGAAATGGCCATTGGCGACGCGGCAGGCTTCGCCCAGCTCTGCGACGCGGCTAAAAAGGCCGCAAACGTATGAAATGCCCGTATTGCGAGAACCCTGACACCCGGGTCATAGATTCCAGGCCCACCGAGGAGGGCTTCGCCATCAGGCGCAGGCGGGAATGCGACGGTTGCGCGAAGCGTTTCACCACCTACGAGAAGGTGGAGGAGATACCGCTGATGGTGGTCAAGAAGGACGGGAGCAGGGAGGCGTTCGACAGGAACAAGATACTGAACGGCATTATCAAAGCCTGCGAGAAGCGTCCCGTGCCGGCCGCCGTGATCGACAAAATAGTTTCCGAGATCGAGCGCGGGCTTAACAACATGATGGAGAAGGAGATGGCCAGCGCCCTGATAGGCCAGTTCGTGATGGAGCATCTGAAGGAAATCGACGAGGTGGCCTACGTGCGGTTCGCATCCGTGTACAGGCAGTTCACCGACGTGAACACGTTCATCTCCGAGATAGAGAGCTTGCTCAAATCAAGCGGCAGGGGCAGGAGCGAATCCGGCTCGTGAATTGCGGGGGAGTTTCGGTTTGGCATTGGATAAGGACGAAAACGGGATATTCCAGGTCGCGATAGACGGGCCCTCGGGCGCGGGGAAGAGTACCGTGGCAAAGGCCGTGGCGGCTTCGCTGGGCGTCGAATACGTTGACACGGGCGCCATGTACAGGGCGGTGGCGCACAAGATGCGCAGGCTGGGCCTGAGCCTTGAGGACGCGGAGGGGATAGCCTCCATGCTTCAGGGGACGACGGTGGACTTCGTCGGGCAGAGGTTGCTCTTGGACGGGGAGGACGTGACGGACGCCATACGCTCGGGAGCCGTCGCGAAGCTGGCCTCGGACTGCTCCGCCCTGCCTGCGGTGAGGGAGAAGCTCGTGGCCGCCCAGAGGGCCATGGGCGAGAAAAAGAGCGTGGTGATGGACGGGCGGGACATCGGCAGCAACGTGTTCCCCCGCGCCAGGCACAAGTTCTATCTCACGGCGGCGCCCGAGGAGAGGGCCAGGCGCAGGCTCGCGGAGCTGCTGGCCAAGGGCGAGGATTTGAGCTTCGAGCAGGTGCTGGACGACATAAAACTCAGGGACCACAACGACTCCCATAGGGCGTTGAACCCGTTGACGAGAACCCCTGACGCGGTGGAAATAGATTCCACGGACATGACCGTCGAGGCCGTGCTGGCGGCCATAACGGGGAAAATAATGGAGGACAGGGGCGCGGCGGCGCAGGCCGCCGTTTTGTAGCGGCAAATCGGACAGGAGGCAGTGATGGCGATATTCAGACCCTTCAGGGCGTTGCGCCCCCAGCGGTCGTTGGCCGCCGAGACGGTGGCGCCGCCTTATGACGTGATGGACAGAGCGGAAGCGAAGGCTATGGCTGAGGGGCGGCCCTTCAGCTTCTTGCGCGTGACCAGGTCGGAGATATGCCTGCCTGACGAGACGGACTCTTACAGCGAGGCGGTGTACGCGAAGGCCAAGGAGAATCTGGAGGCCCTGATAGAAAACGGCAGATTTTACAGGGAAAAGGAACCAGTTTACCTCATTTACAGGCAGACCATGGGAGGACGGGAGCAGATCGGGGCGGTCGGCTGCGTCTCCATTGACGAATACGAGAGCGGGACGGTCAGGCGCCACGAGATGACCCGTGTTGAGAAGGAAGAGGACAGGATACGGCATTTCGACGTCTGCGACGCGAACACCGAGCCTGTCTTTCTGGCTTTTCGCAGGAACGACAGCCTGCGGGCGGCGTTGCGGGAGTGGGTTCTATCCCATGAGGCCGATTTCGACTTCGTGGCCGAGGACGGCGTGGGACACGCGGTTTGGACGGTCGGTGACAAGGAGGGCGTCGGGCGCCTCGAGGCTTTGTTCAGGGAGACGCCCGTGCTGTATATCGCCGACGGGCATCACCGCTCCGCCTCCGCCTACAGGACGGGCATGATGAGGCGGGCCGCGAATCCGGGCAGCGGCGGGGATGAGGAGTTCAACTTCTTCATGGCCGTGGCCTTTCCGGAGGAGGAGTTGGCCATATACGATTACAACAGGGTGGTCAAGGATTTGGGCGGGATGACGGCGGACGCGTTCGTCGCCGCGCTGGGCGGCAGCTTCGTCGTGGAGCCCGCGGGCGGGGGGCCTTGCCGCCCGTCGCGGCCGCATGAGTTCGGGATGTATTTGGGGCGGAGCTGGTACAGGCTGACCGCGAGGGACGAGGCCGTCCCCAAGGACGACATTATAGGGGCGCTGGACGTCAGCGTGTTGCAGGACAGGCTCTTTCGACCGATTTTGGGCATAGAGGACCCGAGGACTGACAGCAGGCTGGGCTTCGTGGGGGGGATACGCGGCCTTGCGGAGCTGGAGCGGCTGGTGGACGAGGAAGGCATGGCGGCGGCGTTCGCGCTTTACCCCGTGCCCGTCGGCACGTTGCTGGACGTCGCCGACGCGGGGCTGATCATGCCGCCTAAATCCACGTGGTTCGAGCCTAAGCTGGGCAGCGGCCTGTTCGTCCATGAGCTGTGAGGGTGGCTGAAATGAGATTGCACATTTATTTTGACTACACGTGCCCGTTCTGCTATGTAGGGACGCGGCGCATAAGGACGCTTCTAAAGTCTTTTGAGGATTTTGAGCCTGTGTGGCACCCCTTCGAGTTGCGGCCCAAGCCCACCGACAGAGCGGCGGCGGACGCGGGGAACCCGTGGGGCGAGGCGCTCGCGGAAGAGGCGCGAAAGGAAGGGCTGGAGCTGAACGCGCCGTTTTCCCCCTACCCTTACACGGCGCTGGCTTTCCAGGGCATGCATTTCGTCGCGTCCGTCAAGGGGGACGTGGAGACGTACAACGAGAGGGTTTTTGAGGCCGTTTTCCGTGACGGGCAGGACGTGGGGGATATCGGCGTCCTCATCGAGATAGCGGAGGGCATGGGTCTGGACGCGGAAGCTTTCGGGAAGGCCCTGAGCGAGGGGTTGTTTGAAAATCGGCAGGCCAAGGCGCTCAGGCACGCGTATTTTGAGGCGGGAGTGCAGGAGGTGCCCACATACATCTCCATGAAGCGGAAAGCTTCGGGCACGATAAGCCGCGAGGCCATGGAGGCGTTCCTGGACGAGTGCAGGGAGGCTTGGGAGCGCGGCAGG
>JAIRPE010000045.1 GCA_031257175.1 Eubacteriales Family XIII. Incertae Sedis bacterium
GTCAAAGCCCCTTCATATACTCCGTGAAGCACGAACACCTCCCGCCGTCGGCGCTGACCCCCGTGTCCTTGCACAACGCGCAGTGGTACCTCACGTCCATGTAATCCACCCTATAGTCATTATCCGTCATCAAAAATGCCCGCTCCTGCTTCGCCGCCTCGATTTCCTTCCTCAGCCTCGCCACAGTCTCCTTGGCGTTGAGCGCCCCTGAAAGCATCACCTTTGAAATCTCCACGGAGCTTCGCCTTATGCCCTCATCCAGCTCCTTAATGATCGGCAGCTTGGCGTAAACCTCCGCCCTGCGCCGCTCGGCCTCCTCCTCCGCCTTTTCCTTCAGCTTCTCAAGGTGCCTTACAGTGGCCGTTATCATTTTCTTGCCGGCGGGGCTCTTCCCCTTGCCCCCGCCGACCCGCGCCGTCTTGTCGCCCTTCGACCAGTTCTCCAGCACCGTGTTGACGTAATGCATGTTCGGGCTGTTGGTTCCCGCCGTCTTGTCGCAGGCCGCCATCACCGTCTCCATGTCCAAATCCAATTCGTTGAACCAGCGGTCTATGATGCGTTGCTCTGCCTCCGTTGAGCTTCGATGCATCCCCAAGGATCTCAGCACCTTCCTGTAGCGGAAATAGTGGTTGTCCGTCTCCTCGAGATAGCGCGTCACGTCGTCAACCGTCTCAAGCCCGTTATCGACCCAAGACCTGACCACCTTGGCCACATAGGCCGTCATATTGCCGGGCGGCGCGCTTTTGCCCATTTCCTTCCGCCGGAGCGCGTGGCGGTAGGCGAAGGCCACCACCTCAGGCGCGGCGCCCCAGTCAGCCACCCAGGACACGGTCTTCATTATGGCCTCATGGGGGAGAGGCCCTCCCAGGATGCTCTCAACCTCGCGGCACAGCTCTCGGATTTCCTCGTTCTCCAAAAGCTCCTTTATCTCGGACGGCATGTCGTCGCCCTTCTTCTTTGCGGGGCTTTTGCCGTATATCCTGCTTTTCAGATCGAGGAACTCCACCTCGTAGGAAAGCCTGTTGGAAGGGTTCTCGTAGCGTTTTTTTATAACGCGCCGCCCCTCCCAGTAAGTCCAGCATTTCAGCACGTCCTCCACCTCCATGCCCAAATGCCGCGCTATGTCGTGGTTGTCCATGACCATGCCCAAGTCGGCGTACATGAGCGCGAAAAGATACGTTTTGACGTACTCGCCCGGCGCGTCGGTCATCATCTCGTTTATAAAGATGTTTTCCACGGGGGTGTCGCGCAAATAATATTCTCTCGTGCGCTCCTTCTTAAACAGCATGGCTATCGAACCATGGTCTGTTCCCTGTCAGGCCCGACCGAAATCATGCCCACCCGAGCCCCGCAGACCTCCTCTATGGCCTCCACGTACCCCCGCGCCGCCTGGGGAAGCTCGTCGTAGCTCCTGCACCCGCTGATGTCGGCGCGCCATCCCGGCAACGTCCTGTAAACAGGCGCGCATTTCGCCAGCACGTCCAAGTCCGCGGGGAAATAATCCAGCTTCTCGCCGTTATACTCATAATGCTCGCATATTTTAAGCTCGTCGAACTCGCTCAACACGTCCAGCAACGTCAAAGCCAGGGATTTCGTGCCGTTTATCCTCACGGAGTACCTGACCACCAGCCCGTCAAACCAGCCGCAACGGCGGGGCCTCCCCGTGGTGGCCCCGTACTCGCGCCCCACTTCGCGTATCCTGTCGCCGACGGCGTTGGCAAGCTCCGTCACGAAAGGCCCTTTGCCCACCCTGGTGGTGTACGCCTTAGTGACGCCTATCACGTCCCCGATCAGCCCGGGCCCTATGCCCGAGCCCACGGTGAAGCCGCCCGAGACGGGGTGGGAGCTTGTCACGTAAGGGTACGTGCCTAGGTCTATGTCCAGCATGGCGCCCTGCGCCCCTTCAAACAGCACCTTCTTGCCCGCGCTGATGGCGTTATAGACCATCGTTCCAATATCTCTGGCCCGAGGCTTCAGCTTCCGCGCGTGTTCCATGTACGCGGCGACGATCTCCGCCTTGTCCAAAGGCTCCCCGTCGTACAGCGTGACGATTTCCCTGTTTTTGCGGTCTATGCGATCCTCCAGCTTCCGCCTGAACTCCGTCTCGTCCAGCATGTCGCAGACGCGCAGCCCTATTCGCGCTATTTTGTCCATGTAGGCGGGCCCTATGCCCTTCCTTGTGGTGCCTAGGTCGTCGCCGCCCCTGGCTTCCTCGTACAGGCCGTCCAGAGTCTTGTGGTACGGCAAAACAAGATGCGCCCTGTCGCTCACGAAAACATTCTCCGTGGAGACCCCGTCCTTCTCAAAAATCGAAAGCTCTTCGAAAAAATCCGCAGGGTCAAAAACCACGCCGTTGCCGATGATATTCACGATGTTGGCGTTCAGAATCCCCGACGGGACTAAATGCAAGGCGTATTTTTTATCCTTGATCACCACGGTGTGGCCGGCGTTGCCGCCTCCCTGCGCCCTGACCACCATATCCGAGCGCCCCGCCAGATAGTCTATTATCTTCCCCTTGCCTTCATCTCCCCACTGTGACCCTATAACCGCTGTCGCCGCCATCCTTGCCTCCTCTCATAACCGCTATCGCTCCGCCGACCGGACGTCTCGCGTCCGTCGGTCTTTTTTTCGTCGGGCCGCGTCGGCGAGACCTCTAATGCTCCCCGTAGGCCCGATCCGAAAACTTCGTGTACCGCCCGACCCAAGTCAGGTGGACGGTGCCTGTCTCCCCGTTCCTGTGCTTGGCGATAATGACCTCGCAGTCATTGTCGTCCTCTTCGGATTCCTCGTCCTCATAATAACCGGCGCGGTAAAGGAAAATCACTATGTCCGCGTCCTGCTCGATGGCGCCCGAGTCGCGCAAGTCCGACAATATGGGGCGCCTGTTCCCCTTGCCCCGCTGCTCCACGGCGCGGGAAAGCTGGGAAAGCACTATGACGGGGCAGTCCATCTCCCTGGCCAGCTGTTTCAGCATGCGGCTGATGGAACTTATCTCAAGCTGGCGGTTCTCGCTCCTGCCGTCCCCGGGCATCAGCTGGAGGTAATCGACCACGATGAGGTCCAGCCCCCCCTCCGACTTCAGCCTTCTGCATTTGTTCTTTATCTCAAGGACGGAAATGCCGGGGGTGTCGTCAATATATATGGAAGTGTTGGCGAACACGTCCATGGCGTTATTGATGGCGTCCCAGTCCTCGTCGCCCACCTTGCCGTCCCTCAGCTTGGTGATGTCCACGTGGGACTCCAGGCTCAAAAGCCTCGTGACCAGCTGCGCCTTCGACATCTCCAGGCTGAAAACGAGCGTCTTGGCGCCGCCCCTCGCCGCGGCCCTGTGGGCGATGTTCAGGGCGAAAGCCGTCTTTCCCATGCCCGGCCTGGCGGCCACGATGATCAAATCCGACTTCTGCAGGCCCGAGGTCTTTTTGTCCAAATCCAGAAAGCCCGTCGTCAGCCCCGTCAGCCCCTTTACCGAGGACAGTTCCTCAATGCGCTTGACGCTGTCGTACAGGATGTCCTTGATATGGGAGAAATCCTTCTTCTGGCCGCTTTGGGCTATTTCCAGTATGGCCCTCTCCGCCTCGTCCAAAACCGCCCGAGCTTCCTTGCTGTCCGCGTAGCCCTCCTCCATCACGTCGGAGGCGACCCTTATGAGTCCTCTCAGCAACGCCTTCTCCGCGACGATTTTGGCGTATTGGGCGGCGTTGGCGGTAGTCGGGACCATGGTCGAGAGCGCGGCCACGTAAGCCCGCCCGCCCACCATTTCCAGCCGCTTCTGCTTTTTAAGCTCGTCGGACACCGTCAGGATGTCCACAGGCGCGCTCTGGCGGTAGAGAGTCTTGGCGGCGCTGAATATCTGCCTGTGGGAGTCGCTGTAGAAATCTTCTTCCTTCAGAACCTCCATGGCTTCCATCAACGCGTCCTTGTCCAGCATGAGGGAGCCCAGCACGGACTTTTCGGCGTCGTCGTTGTGCGGCGGGACGCGTTCGCTCATAGCCGCCCCCTCACGCCCCCTGGGACTTCACGTCAACCTTCACGGTGGCGCTGACCTCAGGGTAAAGCTTTATCTCCACCGAAGTTTCCCCTATGGTCTTTATGGGGGACTCCAGCAATATCTTGCGCTTGTCCAAATCCACCCCGTGCTGCCGCTTGATGGCGTCCGCGATGTCCTTGCTGGTTATGGAGCCGAAGAGCCGCCCGCTTTCCCCGGACTTCGTCAGTATCTCCACCGTGAGCTTGCCGATTTTCTCGGCCTGGGCCTGAGCCGCCTGCAAATCCCTTTGGCGCTGTTCCTCCAAAACCTTCTTCTGCTTCTCCAGGGAGCGTATGTTCCCGTCCGTGGCCTGAGCCGCCATCCCTCGCGGCAGAAGCATGTTCCTGGCGTAGCCGTCGCTAACCTTCACCACGTCCCCGGACTTTCCTAAGTCTTTGACATCCTTCAGCAATATGACTATCATATCCCGTCCCGTCTCCTTTCCCTGACGAAAACGTCCCGAAGCTTACCGCAACGTCTCGTTTATGGCTTCCTTCAGCTTGTCGGCGCCCTCCTCGAGGCTGACGCCCTTCAACTGGGCCGCCGCCATGGTCAAATGGCCGCCGCCGCCCAATCTTTCCATTATCTTCTGGACGTTAAGCTCCCCCAACGAGCGGGCGCTTATCACTACCTCCGATTTGCTCTCCCCTATGACGAAGCTGGCCTTTATGCCCTTTATGTCCAGCAGGTCGTCCGCGGCCTGGGCGTTTATGAGCTGCACGTCGTCGTGCTTCCCCCCGTGGTTCCGCGCTACGGCGATGCCGTCGTCCAGAAACTCCGCCCTCGCTATTATCTCGGCCCTGCGCTTGTACGCCTCCAGATCGTTCTGCAAATACTGCCTGACCGCGGCGGTGTCCGCGCCCTTCCCCCTCAGCCACGCGGCCGCCTCGAAAGTCCGCATCCCCGTTTTCACGGAAAAACTGTTGGTGTCCACTATAATGCCGCCGAGCAGCAGCTCCGCCTCGAAGCGGGTGACGCTCTTCTTGTCGGAGATGAACTGTATGACCTCCGTCACCAGTTCAGACGTGGACGAGGCGGACGGCTCCAAATACATCAGCGTGGCGTCCAGCGGTTCCGCCGTCCTCCTGTGGTGGTCAAAAATGACCGTTTTCTTGGCCCTTTCCACCAACTTAGGCGCTTCGGCCAGCTGGGGGCGGTTCGTGTCCACGACCACCACCAGCGTGTTCCCGTCCATCAGCTCCATGGCGGCGTCGCCCCTGACGAAGTTGTACTCGCCCTTGGCCTCCGCGCTCTGGTAGAAGTCGGTCAGGGACTGGTTGATGGCGCCAATGACCACGTGCGCCTCCTTGCCCTGGTTAATGGCGATTCTGGCGATGCCTATGGCCGAGGCGAAGGCGTCTATGTCGGGGTGCTTGTGCCCCATGACCATGACCTTCGAGGACTGGTCCACCAGCTGGATCAGGGCGTGCGCCATAATGCGGGACTTGCCCTTATTGCGCATTTCCACCACCTGGATGGTCCCGCCGTAATAATCCACCTCAGAGCCGCGCTTCACCACGGCCTGGTCGCCGCCGCGCCCCAGCGCCAAGTCAAGGGCGAAGGTCGAATACTCGTCGGAGACGGCAGGGGTCAATCCGCCCAGGCCCACCCCTATGCTCAACGAGACGGGGAAGTCCGCGTCAGTCTCAATGCCCCTCGCCTCGTCCAATATGCTGAACTTGGTGTTTATGAGCCTCTCGTAATACTTGTGGTCGAAAAGCACGAAGTATTTGCTGGTGTAGTACCTGACTATGGACGCGTCCATCTTGGCGGCCCATTGCCTGATGGTGTTCTCTATGCTCGCGGCCACCAGCGACTTCTTGCTGTCGGGCGAGCTGGCCATCAGGGCGTCGTAGTTGTCCACCTGTATGTGGGCGAAACACTTGCGCTCGTCCATGTATTTCTGCTTGAGCCGCTCGTGGGCGGTCACGTCCAAAAGGCAGACCAAAATCGCGCTGGACGCGCCGCGCATGGCGACCGCGTCGGCTTGGTATACCCTCTCGCCCACCTGCAGCAGTATCGGCTTCTCCTCAGTCCCCGCCAGCAAAGCCTCCGCCTTGACGCCGACCAAATCCTCCAGCGAGTCCTTCATCCCCACCATGTCGGGGTACAGCGCCCGAAACGCCGCGCTCGCCGTGTGGATGACGTCGTTCCCGCCGACGATGCACTGGGGCAGGGGGTGCTTCATCATGGCCAGCGCCACGGCCTCGTCCATATTCAGAATGGCCTTTTCCAACGCCTTGTCCGTCCACGCCTTAAGCTTTATTCGGACGACTACGGAGAAGGCGACGAAAAGAAGCCCCGCGACCAAGGCGCTCACGCCGACCCTCCAGTCAAAGCAGAAGAGCGCCGCCGCGAGTATCAAAGTCACCGCTATAATAACCCTTATATAGGTCCCTGTTATAATCTTGACCAGTCTGTCGCCCATAAAGACCGCCTGCCTCGGCGCTCGACACGCCACGCGAACCCCGTTTGCCAAGCTTCGTCGCTACAAAGTAATTATAACATTATCATCAACAAATGTAAAAGCTGTACTTGAACAGACGCCGAAGTCCCCTTCAGGTACAGCTATCATCCATAGAAATGGGAAAACGGGCCCCGCGGGCCGCCCCGCGTCAAAGCCTAGTCAGCGACATACGGCAGCAACGCGACTATCCTGGCCCTCTTGATGGCCCTGGTAACCTCGCGCTGGTGGATGGCGCACGTCCCCGTGACGCGCTTGGGAAGGATCTTCCCGCGGTCGGTCACGTACTTTTTCAGCTTGTCAACCTCTTTGTAATCTATGTTTTCCGTTTTGTCCGCGCAGAACTGGCATACTTTCTTCCTTCTTATGCCGCCGCGCTTCTTATCCATCATCATGATGCTTCGCCTCCGTTTCCGCCTGGCCGCCAAGTGCGGCGGCGCGGGCAAAATCAATACGATATTTTGTTGCCGGGGCGCCTCTCCCCTCGCGGGGAAAGGGCCTCCGTCGCGCCCCTTCGGGGCGTCCGCCCGACCTTTCTAGACCGTCGGTCTAGAAAGGTATGTCGTCGTCATCCAGCGCGGAGAAGCCCTCCGGCAAGGAAGGCTCCGAAAAGCCGCCGCCATAAGGGCTCGCGGCGGGGGGGGCGTCGAAACTCTGCCGACCGAAACGCGCGCCGCCTTGGGTCGCCGCGTCAGCCGCCTTTCCCTGCCTGTCCCCCCACTCCAGAAACTCCACCCTTTCCGCCACCACGTCGGTGGTGTAGACCGTGGCGCCTTCCTTGTTCTTATAGCTTCCCGTCTGTATGCGCCCCTGCACCGCGACCAGCCTTCCCTTGGCGAGATACCGCTCGCACAGCTCCGCCTGCTTGCCGAAGGTCACGACGCGCGGGAAATCCGTCTGCTTCTCTTTGTCCGCCCTGGTGACCCTGTCGATGGCCACGGTAAAACTGGCCACGGCCATCTGGTCTCCCGTGTAGCGCACCTCAGGGTCTCGGGTCAGCCTACCTATCAGAATAACCTGATTCATGTTTCGCTCCTCAGCCGTCGCGTCCGTTCAGGGCGCTATTTTTCGTCTTTGTTGATAATCAAGTGCCGGATAACGTTCTCGGATATCTTCATCCTCCTGTCGAGCTCTTTAGGCATGTCCGCCTGAGCCTCGAACTCCAGAACGACATAATATCCCTCGTTTTTCTTGTTGATGGGATAGGCGAGCTTCCTCATCCCCCAGACGTCCGTCTTAGTGACTAGACCGCCGTTCGATATGATACCCTTGACCATCTCGATGGTGGCTTCTTTCTGACTGTCCTCCAACGCGGCCGCGATGACGAACATAATCTCATAATGCGTCATTTTCTTTTTTCACCTCCCTCTGGACTAAATGGCCCCGCCTGCGCGGAGCAGAGAGCATCCCAGGCCCGAAAGCCCGGCGGCGGAAGCGCGCCGCGCTTCTGCCATGCCTATTAATTATAAGGCAAAAGCGGATGGATTGCAAGGGGGGGTTAGGTATATGAGGCGCGCGTGGCCAATATGCGGCGGCGCGGCCTCCCCCTCGCGTATTGCGCGAGACAATCCCTCATCTGTGGGAATGGGCGTCTGCAAGGGCGTTTTTACGCCGCGCAATTGAAAAAGCCCTGAGACCTTCTAAATCCCAAGGCTTTCAGACTGGTATCCCGTAGGGGAGTCGAACCCCTGACTCCGCCGTGAGAGGGCGACATCTTGACCACTTGACCAACGGGACTCGTGGCGGCTGGAAACGACCGCCATTATATTATAAAACATTATCGTCGGTTTGTCCACTCAAAAATAACAATCTCCAATAAATCTCCACGCCGTTCCGCAAAACCGCCTCGTCAAAATCAAAACGGCCGCTGTGCAGCGGAGCCCCGGGCCCCAGGCCCAAGTGGAAGAACAGCCCCGGCACGGCTTGCTGGTAAAAAGAGAAATCCTCGCCCGTCATGCAAGGCGCCTCAGGCTCCGTCAACCGGAACGCGCCTACCCGCGAGCCGTCGCTTAGGGCAGGCAAGGCCGTCGCGTCCGCCGCGAGAGCCTCCCTGAAGTCGTCGAAAATCCCCTCTCCGTTGATGAGGGCGGGATAGCCTTGGGAAAACTCGATCTCCACCCGGCACCCCGTTTTCTCCCGCAGGCTTTCGCCTATCTCATGGAGCCTGCGCTCCATCATGTCGTAAACCTCAGGTTGGAAACAACGCATAGTCCCTTCCACGACAGCGTGGCCGGCAATGACGTTGACGGCGGTCCCGCTCCGAAAAATCCCGAATTTCAGCAAGCGGAAAACGTCAGACGGCAATTCGCCCTTTTCCATGGCGTAGGCCGATTCCACGAAACGAACCCCCGACTCCAAGGCGTCTATGCCGCGCTCGGCGTAGGCCGCGTGGGTGCTTTTGCCGTGGAAACCCACCGAAATATTGCAGGTTCTGGCCATAAATTCGTTCTTTCGGCAAACCACCTCCCCCGCCGGGCGGTTGGGCCACAGATGCAGCCCGTAAACGCGTTCCACCCCGTATCTCGCCAAAATCCCTGACTCGCAAATCTCCAGGGCTCCGCCTGTGGTTTCTTCGGCGGCCTGGAAGATCAGCAGCGCGTTTCGGGGCAACTCCTTCAGACGAGCGGCAAGCTCCTCCGCGAAAGCCAGCAATATGGCCATATGCCCGTCATGGCCGCAGGCGTGCATCTTTCCCTCGTGGAGGGATTTATATTCCGTCGCGTTTTCCTCGACCAAGGGCAAGGCGTCCATGTCGCTGCGGAAAGCCAGCGTCTCGTCCCTCCCCGCGTCAAAAAAGGCGCACAGGCTGGCCGGCCCGATCAAAGTTATCTCGCAGGGCAACCCCTCCAAAACCTTTTTCACGTATGCCCGCGTCTCAGGCAAATCAAAGCCGACCTCCGGGATTTTATGCAATTCTCTTCTGAATTCGGCCAATCGCCCAACCATGTCATCGACCACCCTTCCTCAAGATTTCGCGCCTGAACGCGAAGAACGTTTCCCACCGCTCATTATACACTAAAGCTCGGCAACACGCAAATTTTCCTTGTTTCCCGTATGTTTTCCTGTGTCTTCACCCCCAGGCGCGTCGTCTGTTCTCGTCAAAGCCTAACTCTGTCGAATCACGCGTTCCCGATTTACAACTCGCCGCAAAAGATGTATAGTGTAAATAAGAGGAACGCGCGGGGATATGGCGAAGGAGGCTGGCAGCATTGAAAATCTACGAATCCGGAGAGAATTACCTGG
>JAIRPE010000066.1 GCA_031257175.1 Eubacteriales Family XIII. Incertae Sedis bacterium
ATTCTCATACTTCAAACAACACATCAACCTCCCGCACATCCCCGAAATCTTGGCCGGGTTAAGGGAAAGGTTTTGCACCTTGGCCATCTTAATGGACACCGGCTCGAAATCCGGGAGCCAAGCGTGGCAACAGAGGCTCCGCCCGCAGGACCCTATGCCCCCCAGCATTTTCGCCTCATCCCTCACTCCTATCTGCCTCAGCTCTATGCGCATCTTGAATACAGCCGCAAGGTCCTTGACCAATTCCCTAAAGTCCACTCTGCCGTCCGCGGTGAAGTAAAAAATCACCTTGCTGTTGTCAAAGGTGTATTCCACATCAATAAGCTTCATGTCCAGTTTGTGCTTATTCACCTTTTCCTGGCACGAAGACATAGCCTTTTCCTTCTTCTTCAGGTTTTCCTCATGCTGTCTTTTGTCCTTTTCGGTGGCGGGCCGGATGACCTTTTTTAGCGGCGCCACTATCTCACGCTCCTCCACTTCCCTGACGCATCCTCTGACCGTCCCGAACTCCATGCCCCGAACTGTCTCTACGATGACATTGTCGCCGCATTTGAACTCATGCTTGCCCGGATCAAAGAAATACGCCTTGCCCGCCTTTTTAAAACAGACGCCAACGATTTTCCGCATTTATCCCTCTCCTTTAAGGAACTCCTCCAAACGTTCTTTTATGATTTCGCTTATGCGCCCCACCTCTTGCGTCCCGTCTATGCCTACTATCCTTCCGGGGTGCTTCCGCTCCAATGCCATGTACGCCTCGTACACCGCGTCATGGTACGCCCGCGCCTCGCTTTCAATGCGGTCGTTGCTTCTGTTCGCCCGTCTTGACGCTCCCGTTTCCGGCGGCACTTTGAGGAGAAACGTCAAGTCTGGCGCGCATCCCATCATGGCATAGGCGTTAATCGCCTCGACGGCCTCAGCCAGCCCTCTGCCGTACCCCTGGTAAACGGTGCTTGAATCGGCGAACCTGTCGCAAATGACGATCTTGCCCGCGTCCAGATTCGGCCGGATCACCTGGGACACCAATTGGGCCCTCGCCGCGGCGTAAAGCAACGCCTCCGTCATGCCGCACATCCCCACGTTGTCCTTGTCAAGGATGACGTCCCTTATCTGCTCTCCTATTTCGGTGCCTCCGGGTTCTCTCGCCATGACGGCGTCGCGCCCTTCCCCGACAAGGAAGTCGCGCAACAGCTTTATCTGCGTGGACTTCCCTGACCCGTCCGGCCCCTCAAACGTGACAAACACGCCTCTGCCCATCTTCACATCCCCGCACGCCTCTTGCTCTCTATCATGCCGTCCAACAGTTTAATAACAAACCTTACCGAAAGATAAAGAAGCGGCAAACAGAGCAACGCGACAAAGGCTATTCTCAAATATCGCATAACGCTCACAATCACGCCGGCCCGACACATGACCGCTCGGCGTACGAACCACAATCACCCACCGTGCCTCTGGCACCTTATCACAAAAACATGAGCGGATAGCAAACTTATGTAAGGCTTCGACTAGAGACAGGTTAAAAAGCCATCCTAGGATAGTATACAATACCCTAGGATATTCATTCGGATTGCCGCCCACGGGGTTCCATGACCGCAGGCGGCGGCGCCTTTAGAACTGCAAGCGGAACAGGCGACAGATTTACGCGACTGGTTTATGACGTGAACGAGGGGCGCGCCGCGCTTCCAAACGGCACGGCGCGCCCTCCCCGCGTCCTCAGGCCGCTTTGGGAACCGACGCGTCCCTTCTCTTCGCGACCAGCAAAGCCGCTATGACCAGCGCCAGGGTTACAGGCATCCCCATCAGGGGGGTCGTGAACCCTGCCGCCAGATACCCGAAGAAAGCGGAGCCTCCCACTATGAGGGCGTAGGGCAGCTGCGTCTTGACGTGTTCCAGATGGTCGCAGCAGGCGCCGGTGGACGACTGTATGGTGGTGTCGGAAATGGGCGAACAATGGTCTCCGAACAGCCCCCCGCTCACCACGGCGCCTATTGCCAAAGGTATGGACAGGCCCAACTCGTGCGCCATGGGTATGGCTATCGGCATTCCCAAGGCCCATACGCCCCAGGAACTCCCCGTGGCGAAGGAGATCACCACGCCCAGGAGGAAAATGATGGCGGGTATGAGCTGGGGCATTATGCCCGCCTGCACGACCCCGGTCAGGAAAGGCCCTATCTGCATATGCTTGGTCAAAGCGCTGATGCTCCATGCCATGACGAGGATGAGAATAACGTTCACCATCATGCCTCCGCCCGAAATCCATCTGTCAATGGCCGTCTGGGCGGTCATCAGCTTGCCCCCGACCGCCACCGCGGACGCGGCCACGGCGCCGATAAGAAACGCCAATGCTATGGCCATCTGGATATTCGCGTTGGTGAAGCTCCCTACAAAGCCGTTCTCCCATATCTTGCCCGTGTAAAAAATCGTTCCGAATATGACGGCCACGAAGGTAAGGAGGGGCGCCACGATATTCTTGTAGGTGACGTTGTATCCCTCCGGTATGTCGCTTGGCGGCGGCGAAGCTATCAGCTTGTCATTGTCCCCGTAAACCTTCCCCGTCTCCATCGCGAGCCTCTCAGCCTTGCCCATGGCGCCTATGTCCAGCTTCATAAATATGACGGCCAGGGCGGCCAGCACGGAGCAAATGCCGTACAGGTTGAAGGGGAACATGCCGAAGTACAGCCCCCACTCGCTGACTCCGCTGAGGCCGAGGCCCGCGATCTGGGCGGTTATAAGCCCAACCAAATAGACCCCGTTGTCGCTGATGGGGGACATGGACACCAGGGGCGCGCCCAGCGAGTCGGTGAAATACGCCAGCTTAACGCGGGACACCCGTTGTTTGTCCGTGATGGGGCGCATGATCACTCCCACCAACAGGCATCCTTGGTTAAAAATGAAAACAAAGGGCGCCACCCACGTCAGCAACTGGGCCTTAGTCCTGGAATTCACGTGCCTCTCCCCGAATTTCTCAAAAGCGGCCGCTCCGCCCGCCGCGCCCAGCATGTAGATGAACCCGCCGATAAAAATCATTATGACGAGCATTCCCGCGTTCCACGAGTCCGCTATCTGGGGGATAACCCAGTCGGTAAAACACTTTATCAGTCCCGTCAACGGGTTCCAGCCGTTGATTATGGTCGAGCCTACCCACACGCCTATGAACATGGAGATGACAGTCTGCTTGGTGATGAACGCGAGCAATATGGTCACCAAAGGCGGAATCAGGCTCAACATCCCGTAACTCACGATTTCCTCCCCGCCCCCGGCGGCATGGGCCGCCGCCGCGAAGGCCAGTACGGCTATAAACGACAATGGTATTATAATACGAGTCCTTTTTAACATTTCAACGTCTCCTTCTTGCCTAACAGGCGTTATATAATATGAATAAGTCCTCACTCGGCCAAGGCTTCGCGCGGCGAAACCTCACCCGTCAATATCAGCGTCGTGCGCGAGGCTCCCCCCCACGTAAGTCCGCGCCACGCGAATATCCTTGATATGGTCCTCAGGCGCCGAGAATATGTCCTCGCCCAGAACGACGAAATCCGCCAGATAGCCCGGCGACAGCCTGCCCTTGCGCCCCTCCTCATAGGAGGTGTAAGCCGCGCCTCCGGTATAAAGCTCTATTGCCTCGCGGAGGCTTAACTTCTGCTCGGGCAGCCACCCGCCGTCAGGATGGCCGCCCATGTCCTTGCGCGTCACCGCGGCGTAAATCCCGTACAGAGGGTCAAAGGGCTCCACCGGCGCGTCGGAGCTGCCCGACACGCGCACCCCCTTTTCCAGCAAAGTCTTCCAGTTATAGCTCCACTTTGTCCTACCCTCCCCTATCAGCGCCTCACAGACGCGCATGTCCGCGTGTATGAACATAGGCTGAATATCCGCGAGCGCGCCCAGCGCGCGGAACCTGTCCATGATGTCCTCCGTGGTGATCTGGCAGTGTATCACGCGGAAGCGCGGGTCGTCCGACGGATGCTTTCGCGCCAATTCCTCATAGCAGTCCAAAACCATGTCCATCGCCCTATCCCCTATGGCGTGGGTGGCCAGCTGCATGCCCGCGAGATGGGCTTTTTCCAGCAATGAGTACAATTCCGAACGGGCGTACGTGAGAATGCCCCTGTTGCCGGGCTCCCCGATGTAGCTCTCCCTCAGCGCGGCGGTTTTCCCGCCCAACGAGCCGTCCGGAAGCAGCTTGTAAGCGCCGATTTTGTAATAATCGCCGCCGTCCCCCGTCTTGAGCCCCATGCGCAGGAAATCATCCAACGACCCCTCGTCAACCAACCGCGCCTGTAAAATAAACCGCAGTTTCAGTTGCCCGGCGGCGTCCAACTCGGAATAGGCGTCCATGACGTCCCTAAAGCCCGCGTCCCAAAGCTTGAAGTCGTCGGTCTGCACCGTGGTCAGGCCCGCTTTGAGCAAATCCTTTTGATAATCCAGTATAAGCCTTTTGACAGCGTTTTTTCCGATTTTGGGAATCTTGTCGTAGACTAAAAAACGCGCCCGCTCTTCCAGCAGCCCTGTGGGGACGCCGTTCTCGTCAAGCGCTATCCTGCCGTCGTCCAACTGCGGCGGCGCCTCAAAAATGCCCGCCGCCCGCAACGCCGCCGTGTTCGCCACCGCCACGCTGCAACAGGCGCGGGTGAAAATCATGGGCCTCCCCCCGGACATGGCGTCCAAGTCCTGCCTGTTGGGCGCCGCCGCCTCGCGGAAGTTGTTCTCGTTCCAACCCCCGCCCTGTATCCAGTCGCCCTCTCCCAACTCGCGTTCCTCGATATATTCGCGGGTGGCCCGCGCCATATCCTCCAATCCCCTGCAATGGGACAATTCCACTTTTTCCTTGTCGATGGCGTAATTCAAGAAATGCATGTGGCTGTCATGAAAGCCCGGAAGCACCGTCATCCCACGCAAGTCCTCCAATCCCACGCCGTCCGGCTGCCCCTCCGGGGACTCGCCGAGAGCCACCACCACGCCGTCCTCCACCGTGACGGAAGGCGTGGTCTCGTCCCCATTCATAGTGTGTATCACGCCGTTGTAAAACAGTTTTCGCATATACGCTGCTTCCTCCTCCCGCTGATAGCTGTCAAAAGTCGCCCCTTCATCCGGCCGTCTTTTGTTCTACAGTCATTCTGCGCCTAACCTAAGCAATGAATTTCGATATTGCAATAAACAATGATATCATTTGTTAGACTTATTGTCAATATTAAGGGCAAAACTGACATTGATCCGAAATGGATTAGGACGACGGCGCAGCCTTAAAATTTTCGTGGAATTATTCTCTGTTTTGCGCTATACTTTAGTTGGCCTTTGTCGATTCAGCGCGGTTGTGAGGAGGCTGTTATTGCTCCACCGACTAAATGTTGCGCTGAAACCGCTTCGGCGAGGATTTTTTCTGTCGGACAAAGCGGCGGGTTCTGTTGATACCGGAAGTATCAGCGGGTTCCGCAAACGCGAGGCTGCGGGAAAAAGACTGGCGAATGCGCGATGTTTAGTCGGTGGAGCAATAATATGGTAGATTTATATTTTGGGAGAATATAAACATTATGTCAATGTCAGATGTGGAACAGAATTGGTTTAATACTTTTAACCCATACGGAGAGGAATTTGAGACGGCTTGCCCCGCTTATGACAGCTTGGACAAAAAGACGCAGACGGTAGGCTCTTTGATGAAATTGGAGCTTGATATGCGTAACGGCGGGTTTATTCAATTTTTTTGTAATTGGGGTCACTCCGCCTATATCCTGGCCGCCGACGGGTTGGGGCAGATTGGCGCGCATACGGCAAAAAAGCTCATAGAGGAAGCGTTTTCAGTTATAGACAAATACGAGGACGATGAAAGAATAAAAGCATTATGGGATATTCCCAAGGCGCTGTCTGATGAAGATAATGTAAGATTGGAGCGATTGGACGAAAAGTATTGGGAAGACGAGGACGATGTAATGAGGAAAATGTTATCGTTCTTTTCGAACAACGAATGAAGGGCTCTATGCGGGCGGTTTTGTGTTACTCCCTATTGCCGTGCCCAAGAGGCGCGTCACATGGATTTTTCACTAGCTTCCAATATTGCGAGTTCACGAGTCCGTGAAAGAACTTTCTCATTTTGAAGGAGCTGACGGGCCGAGCCGCAGTAGAGCTTGAAAATTTCCATAGCAAGGCCGTCGGCAGTGCAGAAGCGCGGAGACCTTTGAATTTCCCCAAAGGAGGTTTATATGAAAAAAATACTAATCATAGGCGGCGTAGCGGGCGGCGCGACCGCCGCCGCCCGCCTGCGCAGGCTGGACGAAAACGCAGAGATAGTGGTGTTGGAGAAGGGCGGCCATGTCTCCTTCGCGAACTGCGGCCTGCCCTATTACATCGGTGGCGTTATAAAGGACAGAAGCAGCTTGTTGCTTCAAACCCCTCAAGGCTTCCTGAAACGTTATCGCATCGACGCGCGAGTGAACAACGAAGCTTTGTCCATAGACCGCGCCTCAAAAACAGTCCTAGTCCGAGAAATATATTCGGGCAGGGAATACTCGGAGCGCTATGACCATCTGATCCTGTCGCCCGGCGCCTCACCCATTGTGCCGGATATCACAGGCGTCAACTCCGACAGGGTGTTTATGATTCGAAACATGGCCGACACTGACGCGCTCAAATCTTTTATAAACGACAATAAGCCCAGAAGCGCGGCCATAGCCGGCGGCGGCTACATAGGTCTCGAGATGGCCGAGAACTTGAAAGGATTAGGGCTGAGCGTGACCATATTACAGCGCCCCGACCAGGTCATAGCGCCTCTTGATTACGATATGGCCTGCGACGTTCGACGCCATCTTGTGAAAAACGGCGTTAAGGTTATCCTGAAAAGCGGCGTTGAAGCCATAAACGAGACTCCCGACGGCCTGCTGATACGCGCCGGCGGCTTGGAACTGGCGGCTGACATGCTGATCTTGGCCGTTGGGGTCAAGCCCGACATACGACTGGCTGCGGAAGCCGGACTCGACATTGGCCCTAACGGAGGAATTCTTGTGGACGCCCACATGAGGACTTCCGATCCGGACGTCTACGCGGTAGGCGACGCGACGGCCATACCTGAATACGTCTCAGGCCAGGACAGACTTATCCCGCTGGCAGGGCCCGCAAACAAACAAGGCCGCGTCGCCGCAGACAACATATGCGGCATAGCCACGACGTATAAAGGGACGCAGGGTTCGGTCATAATAAAAGTGTTCGACATGACGGTTGCGGCGACAGGGCTAAACGAGAAAAACGCCAGGAACCTGGGGCTTAACTACGACAAGGTTTTCACATATACGGCCAGCCATGCGGGATATTATCCGGGAGGACGCTTCATGTCCGTCAAGACCATATTCGAAAAGGGCAGCGGGAGGCTTCTTGGCGCTCAGGCCGTCGGTTTCGAGGGGACGGACAAACGTTGCGACGTGCTGGCTTCAGCTATTAGAGCCGGCATGACGGCCTATGACTTGACCGAGTTGGAGCTGTGTTACGCTCCGCCCTATTCTTCGGCGAAAGACCCGGTGAACGTCACAGGCTACGTGATAGAGAATCTTCTTGAGGGACGGGTGAAGAACTTCCATTGGCATGACGTAGACGCTCTGCCTCCGGACGGAAGCGCGAACTTGGTGGACGTCAGAACACCTGACGAATATGCGAAAGGGCATGTCAACGGGTTCGTCAATATCCCCCTCGACTCTCTACGAGAAAGGATGAACGAGCTGCATAAGGCAAAACCCGTATATATTATATGCCAAATAGGCCTCCGTGGCTACATAGCCGCCAGGATACTGTCCCAGAAAGGCTTTGACGCCTACAATCTAAGCGGAGGGTATCGTTTGTACGCTTCCGTGATGAACAGCGATTGACGTTTGTCGCGTCAGCAATAACCTAACAAATCGGGCTGGCCAATCCTCAAATCGGCCAGCCCGCCATTATGCAAAACTGCGTCTGTCCTCGTCGCTGTAGGCGCTGCCTATCTAGAAGAACCGTCAGAAGTGACGGGTTCCGTCGTTTCTGGCTGCTCAGCGACAATTTCCGCAGTCCCGACTGCCACATAGTCCATCACGCCGCTGATTATCTTCGCGGTTTCCTCACGAGTAGCGAAAGCGGCGGGGTCAAAGTTCCCGTCGTCACGACCGCTAACAATCTGAAGCTTTTTCAGCGTGTAGACAGCATCCTTGGCATAGTCCGCAATGCTCGCGTCATCGGCGAACTTGTTGCCGTCAGGCGTAGATAGGCTTGTCTTCGAGAAAATCAGAGCGCGGTAAGCGATGGTAGCCAGATCTTGTCTGGTAATATTAGAATTCGGGGCAAAAGAGGTCTCTGAAACGCCCTTGACGATATCACAAGCCGAAGCTATGTCCACGAATTCTTTATACCAGTCGCCTGCGGCCACGTCGACGAAGCTCTTGGCCGCTTCGCCGGAAGCAATCTTCAGCGCCGACACTATCATTTTGGTGAATTCTGCCCTAGTCACGTTTCTCTTGGGTCCCAGGGAACCGTCGGTATAGCCGGAAATAATCCCGCCTTGCACCAGTTTTTCAAGATAGGGCAATGCCCAAGCAGATATGCCGGAAGCATCCGTGAATTTTGACAAAGCGCCTTCCGCCGGGCCGGGATCCAATGGGGCAACCGCGCCAGGAGTAATCGTAATGGCAGGTTGCGTCGTCGTCGCCGAGGACGTTACCGTTCCTCCGGCCCCGCCATTTAGATACCCGGAATTCCTAGTGACTTTGATCGTGTATGTCTTAGTGTTTTTACCATCTATGGACGTGACAGTTATGGCAAAAGTGTTGAGCCCCACATTTAACGTCTTCTTCCCAAGTCCGTTCACGACAGCGCCCGCGTTTGCCGCGACAGCGCCGATAGTGACGTAATTGACTCCATACGCAACCTGTACATCATAGACCAGCGTGTCAAGAGCAAATGCGGGAGCAAGCGTACCTGCGCTCACGCTAATCCCGACAAGATCCGCGTCTGACAGTTCCGCATCCGTCAGCCTGGTGAGCGTCACCTCGTCTATGCGCCAGGAACCGCTGTAATTAGGCATGGTGAACAGCAATTTCACTGAATCGAAAGCGACGGTCGGGGGATTGTAAACGAACGTCCCCGTCAGCTGCTTCCAGTCGATGTTGTTGATGGCGCCGCGAGACGCGATCAGGCGTGACTCAACTAGACTGCCGCCATCGTAGAACTGGAGCCGCGCCTCTGCCACGCCCGCGTCCACGAAGCCTGGCTCATAAGCGTTGCTCTTGTTGTACGCGGGAATCGTCGGGATCACGAAGGCATTCAACTTGTAAGCTATGCCTGAAGCCGTGAGCGTCCTAAGATCGGCCTCCGCTCCCGTGTCGCTGCCTCCTGAAGAAACCAAGAGGGAAGTCCCACGGTAGTATAGCGCGTTGTTGGCCGTAAGGGTAGCGTTTTTCCCCGTCCAGTTAGCGGTATTGTTCAAAGAGCCGTTCACCACGAAGTTGGTTGCGTCCATCTGCACGGAATCAAAGGTGAAATTATTCAATGTAACTTCTCCCTCGCCGCGATAGAGCAAATAGAAGTCCTTGAAGCCGTACGCGCCCAGATCGCCGGTGTCCAGCTGCGCGTAATACTTCACCGCTTCGCTTGACCGGGTTATCGGGAACGCGCCCACGACTTTGCCGTCCACGCTGCCCAGACGAATCTCCAGCTTTCCTTCGCCGTCGGCCTTTCCGTTGGCTATCATGCGCAACACGTGCAGATTGCCGCTGGGGATTCCCGTACCGTCCGCGAAGTTAAAGTTGGAATACTTTATGTATCCGCCGTTGGTCAGGCTGAGGCCGTCCGTCGTGGCGACGGCACGGCTTTGACCGTCATTGTCCTCGGCTTCCAATATGGTGAATATGTCTTTCATGTCCATGCCTGGGAGATTCGCCGCGCCCTTGTCGTTGACAAAGGTGGTCATGGACATCGCGGGCAAATTCACCGTGAACACCCCGTCTATAGCGCTTACGGTTTCCAGCTTGCGCATGTTCTCCCTATCCGAGGTGCGGTATGGCACGAGCTTCGTGGCGCCGTTTCCGTTCAGCCTGATGGTCACGCTATGGCTGACATTATCCTCGTTCAGCGCCACTATGGAGAAATCATTTCCGTCCGCGCTCTTGTAGGCGGTCACGTTGGCTCCTTTGAACGGCACCCTGTCCGCGCCCACGCGTATGTCCCCGGGGTTTATGAAGCGCGAGAACTGAGCCACGGTGTAATAGCGCTTGTATATGCGCATCTGGCCGGTCAGCGACGGCAACGTCCCCTGCCCCGAACCCGCGTTCAGCATGTTAATCCAGCGCGCGCCGTCATTCGTCACGCCCGCCGAACTCATGCCGTTCCACAGGATGTATGAAGTGAATCCCGGCTCGCTGGCGAATTCGTTGGAAATACGTCTGGCCCAGAAGAGGCCATTTATCATGGTGAAATTGTCCGCCACGTTTTGTTCGTTATAAGGCGGGAATTGCTGGCCTATTTCCGTCATCCATATGTCCTTCCCCTCGTACTTGTTCATAAGGGCGGGGTAAATGGGATCATCGTCGCCGGCCACTCTAGGTTCGTAAAGGAACTGGTCGTTCTCATACATGTGCGTCGTGAATACGTCCACCATGTCCGCTATCTCGTCCTTGGCCATCATGCCGCCGTAACCGGGCCTGTCCGGAGTCCCCAAATCAACGGGGCTGGTGGAACGATCAATGCGAGTGGCCTCGGGCGCGGCCACGCCCATCACAGGAGCGACGGCGCCTTCTCCGGAACCGCCTCCTGTGGGCGTGGCGCCGAATTTGCCTTCGTCTTTGTATTTCTGGATCATCGGCTTAAGATAATCCAGCAGGAACCGCTCGTAGTCGTCGCCGCGTATGACCATGGCGGAATAGCCGTGGTCAATTTCGGGCTCGTTGGTGGGGGAGACGGCGTAAATAGGAATACCGTACCAGGCCCACATGCCCCAAGCGTACTCGCACAGGTATTTGGCGTAATCCTCATAATACGCGTCGTGCAGCAACGGATATGTGGTTTTCGGCTGGCCGTTGGGATTGTCCGGCGTGTCGTTGCGGACGCCCAGATTCGTCTTCATCCAATAGGGCGGCGACCAGGACGCGCCGTACACCTTGAGATCCGGGTTAATCTCCATGGCCTTTTTTATGTACCATATCTGGTTGACGTCGAATTTGTCTTTCTGCGTGTTCCAGTCAGGCCTGTTCCACACTATGTTGCCCTCGCCGGGTTCCGGCCAGATGGTGTCGCTGGGCCCGTCATAGTACCTATTGCCCCATTCATATTTTTCTCCTGTCTGGGGATTTATATCCGGCGCCGTCACTCCGCCATCGCCGATGATGGCACGGAATATGTTCAGCTTCGCGCCCGTCTTGTCGTCCACGGTCAGATGGAGCGCGCGTATCGCGGGATTCTCAGCATCCGGAACGCCTAGCCGTTTGAATTTTTCATAAATCTGCAAATAGCCAGAGGTTCTGTTAAACGCCATGGCGTTGCCCAAGCCCGCCATAGTCTGGCGCTCGTCGCTGAAATCAACGGTGATGGCATTGGAATACGTGGGATCGGCATCAACCCACACGTCATAAAGATCTATGCCTTCCTGTTTCACCGCCACATAGTCGCTGACGTTGTTCGGACGGTATTTCAGTTCCAGCACCCGTTTGGGGGACGTAGACCAGCCCGCGAATACCTTGCCCGCCAGTGTAGTGCCGCTTTCGATGTTTTTCACGCGGGCGTTGCCGTTTTGAAGGCTGTATGTCGTGTTATCCACGGGCGGAACGCCTACGACGCCTGCCGCCGTATCCAAATGATAAGTCACTTTCCAAGGGTTAATGCCTTCCTGCGCCCATTTGGCGTGAAGCATGAGATCGCTGTCAACCCGATCCTCTACGAAATTCCACGGGAACCTGAACGACGAATCCCTATACCAGCCGACAAAGGAGTAGCCGGCCTGCGCCTCGAGGGGCGCGGGTTCCGTTACAAGACCTCCTGCGGATACTGTCTGCGGGGCGACCTCCAAGCCGGCGAACTTAGTACGGAACTTTACCGCGTACTCCGGCTTTTCATCCACCCACATGGCGTAAAGCTCCAAACCGTTCTGGCTAACTATTACTTGCTTGCCCGGCGCGTACCACTCGTTCGCGACCCCGTCCCTGACGGGGCTCCATCCGGCAAACCGCTTCCCTGCCGGGGGCGTTACGTCAGCGCCGCCTTCGTCGATGTCCATTATGGTCGCTCTATACGGCGTCGCACTGTATACTGTAGAATCTTGCGGGGGATCGCCTGCTGCGCCGTTAAGGTTATAGGCGACCGTCCGTGACGGAGCCGCCCAAACCGTAGGCCACGCGACGCCGCACGCCATGAACGCGACGAGCAGCACGGCAACAATGGTTCTTCTTTTGTCCTTCATGTTTTTCTCCTTTTCTAAACCCTGCGCGAAACGCGCCGTAATCTGACGAAAAAAACACAGCATCCCCCACCACGCGGCATTTTCTAGACTAGACTATCACAATATTTTCGGGTTGTCAACGTGCCCCACAGCTTCGACGGTGTCAAGTTGTTCGGGGTTTTCCGTGAAAAAATGTATCAGCCGATTTTGCGCATCCTGCCGAGCGCATCCAATGCGACCTTGGTTCCGGACGGCGCGACCGACATGGGGACGT
>JAIRPE010000084.1 GCA_031257175.1 Eubacteriales Family XIII. Incertae Sedis bacterium
TCTCATATGTATAATTCCTTCCTTAGATAATGTGAGCTAACGCGCGCCCCAGGGGGCATTTTTGAAACATCGCTATTAATTTTACTGCTTTTTCGTGCGGTTTTCAAGTGGGAAATGAAAATCCGCCTAATTCATGGCTTTGCCGCCCTGCATGACACGGAGTGAAAATTTCGATTGCCGTTTACAATAAGGAACTTTTTTGATAAAATATCCGTAGATTACCGTTTTCTGTTTTGTGTTTCGGGCGCATCCGCGTTGCGGCCCGCCCTCGAAAAAACTCAGAGGTTCGTCGTGCAAGCCGGTTGATTGCGACCCTCCCCTGGAACGGAGGCACACATGTCCAAGCGCTTCGATCTGTTGAGCGTGGGTGAAATGCTCATAGACTTCACCCCTGGCGAAGGGGAGGGCGTCTATGTCCGAAATCCGGGCGGCGCTCCGATAAATCTGGCGATAGCGTTCTCCCGGCTGGGCGGCTCCAGCGCGTTCTGCGGCAAGCTCGGAGACGACGATTTCGGAAGATTCCTGCTCGACGTCCAGCGGGCGCACGGCGTCGAGCCCGTATGCCCCCTCCTGACCAGGGAGGCGATCACCACCTTGGCATTTGTCTCCCTGAACGACAGCGGCGAGCGTTCGTTCACTTTCGCCAGGAAACCCGGCGCGGACATGCTCCTCACCGAAGAGGACGTGGATAAGGCCGGTTTGGAGAACGCCACCATCGTACACGCGGGATCCCTCTCTTTGTCAGGAGGCCCGGCGGCGGCGGCCACGCGGCACGCCCTCGAAAAGGCCCGCGAATTAGGAAAAATCGTCAGTTTTGACGTGAATTACCGCGATCTCATCTGGGAAGGCGATTATGGCCGCGCTTCAGAAAAGATACGCGAGACGCTTCGTTGCATCGATATTATCAAGATTTCCGACGAAGAAGCCTTTCTTTTCGGTAGCGAGGACGACTGCGTCAGTCTGTTTTCCGAACACGGCATACGCGTGGTCGTGATCACTCGCGGGGCGCGGGGCGCGTCGGCATTTCTCGACGGCGTCAGGGCGGACGCGGCCAAATCCCCTCCGGCTAAGGTCGTAGACACCACGGGCGCCGGCGACGCTTTTTTCGGCGGGTTCCTCTCATCCATTGTTTCGGACGGCATTTCCCAAATCAACGACATAACTATAGAAACAGTCGAAAAGGCCTTGTTGGTCGGCTCTGCGGCGGGCTGGCTCACGGTGCAGAAGGCCGGCGCGATAAACGCGCTGCCCTCCATGGAGGAAGTGCGAGCGGCCATGGCGCTGTTCAAGCCCTGACGCGACGGCGGGGGCGTCCCGCTTACATTCCGCGCGGCGTTGCGCGAAAAAAATTTACCTTACTCGTTTTATCTTATTAGGGGCCTCCTAAAAACCGCCGCGAACCTACAGGCGGAAAAGCCGCTTGGCGGCGCTACGGGAGTTTTCGGGATCCCCCTCAATGCCGAATAAAATAATTTGTTGTGTTGCCAAAATGGAAAGGAGAGAAAAAGATGTCTAAACGGATCGCAAGAACAGCCGTCGCGCTATTGCTGGCGGCAACCATGGCGCTGGGATGGTATTGTCCGTCCACGGCGGCGCCGGGCGCGGACTACGCGCCGCAGATCGCATCCGAGGATTACGACGCCTCCCTGGACATAAGCCCTCTTGCCGAGGCCCAATATCCGCTGACTTTCCGGATCAGCCCCTCTCAAGCCGCCGACATCGCCAGGATCACGCTGCAGGACGCCTCGGGGAACGTATGCGCCCCCGAAGCCGACAGCAGAACGTATTTGCTTGAAAGCGGCACGTACACCTATATCATCAGAGCCGACCTGTATGTCACCGACATGGGCGTCGTGACTGTGAGCGGCGAGACCGAGAAAGCCGTCACTTTGTCCCCGACGCCGTCCTCAACTCTCACTTTGAGCGGCATGGGGCAGGATCACAAGAACGGCTCGGGCAACAATCCCGAAAATCGCGACATGAACGTGGAAGGCAGCGGTTATGTGGGATGGATCAGGAATCCCGCGTGGATCAAGTTCAAGGACGTGAACCTGCTGGGCGGCGTCGAAACCGCCGTTATCAACTACGCGCGGAGCGGCGGCGGGACGAACACGTTCCAGTTGCGTCTGGCGCCTTCGGGCTCACTGTCCGCAGACACGGCTACCACCGTCGCCACAGTAAGCTCCAGCATCAACACGGGCGGCTGGGGCGCCCCCGGCGCCAATGTGACGTTCCCGACCCTGGCGGCCCACAGCGGCGGCGTTCAGGATTTGTACGTCTATTTCCAGGCCGGCGAGATAAACTTCGGAAGACTCACATTGACGCTGAAGCCCGAACCTCAGGGAATCAAGAGTTATGACCTGTCCTTCGGCGTGAGGCCCTATGACGCCGCGGTGACGGTGTCGAAGCTCAACGGCGACATATGCGCCCCTGCGACCGACAACGGGAAAAGCTACAACCTGGAGGAAGGATTTTACAGGTACACCGTCAGCAGGCCCGGCTATCAATCCCAGACAGTGTTAGTTCCCGTCAACGTCTCAAAGCGCGTTCTGGCCGTCCTCATTCCCGAGAACGCCGTCTCCTACTCCCGCTACGAAGCGGAGGACGCGACGATCACCGGCGGCTCCCCAGTTGACAACAGCAGCTTCTCCCAGGGCAAGGGCGCCGGCGGGTTCAGCTCTTATACGGCCTTGGGCAGCATAAACTCGACATTCTCCAACGTGTCGAACGTCAAATTCACGGTTCCCCGGGGCACGACGGGCATAGTCGAGCTAGTCGTGGCGTACAACAGCTCGGTCATGAACCCCGACGAAGCCAGACCTAACGAGGACAGAATAGCCGTGAAATCCAACGACGGGACTATTAAGGAGGTCTATCTGAACCCAAGCGGGAAGTCCTCTGTGTTTATCGACTTGAGGGCCGGGGAAAACACGATCTACGTCAGCGCCCCGCTCACCCCGAGAATAAGCAACAACGGCAACGCTTGGATAGATTTGGACTACATTGAGTTGAACGACGCGACCACCCCCGGCTCCGTTGAGCCCAGCGAGGGCGACGAGCCTTACGTGCAGCCCAAGAACCCCATCATAAAGAGTATTTTCACGGCCGATCCGGAAGCGCACGTGTGGCCCGCCGAGCCTAACAAGCTCTACCTGTACCCGTCCCATGACCGCTACCCGTCCCAAGGCTGCGATCTGATGGATCAGTACCATGTCTACTCTACCGAGAACATGGTGGATTGGGTCGATGAAGGCGAAATACTTAGAGCTTCTGATTTAAGCTGGCAGTCAAATCCGGAGCGTTCCTTCATGTGGGCGCCCGACGCGGCCTACAAAGACGGCTATTACTATTTCTACTGGCCGACGCCCACAAACCCCGCCAACTGGGGCGCCACATGGGAGACAGGCGTGCGCAGAAGCAAATACCCGAACAAAGACTTTGAGGAAATCCCCGCCAGCGAGACCTACACGCCTGACTTCAAGGGCTATATCGAAGGCTGCGGAGGAGACGGCATGATAGATGTCTGCGTGCGCGTGTTCGACGGCCAAGCCTATATTTACATCGGCGGTAGCCAGCGTTTCTTCCAGGGCAAGCTGAAGGACGACATGGTCACTTTGGACGGCCCTCTCGAGCGAATACCGTCCAGCGTGGTTCCCAGCTATCACGAGGGGCCCTCCGTGTTCAAGCGCAACGGCACGTACTACCTGATATATCCGGGAGGCTCGGACAGCAGCACCGGTCTGGCGGGCGACAAATTCAACTATTGCATAAGCGACAGCCCCCTCGGCCCGTGGCAGTACGTGGGCAAGTTCTTCAACCCTACCGGCTGCGACACCTCGCATGGTTCGGTAGTGCAGTTCAAGGACAAATGGTACTTGTTCTACCATACTCAAGAGCTTTCCAAAAATGGAACCCTTCGTTCGGTCTGCGCGGACGAGATCACTTTTAACGAGGACGGCACCATACAGCTTCTCACCAGAACCTTCGAGGGCCCGCAGCAATACGGCCCCGACTATACGAGACCGTCACCCTCCGCCATACTGGGCGCCGACGACGCAGTCGTATCCGGAGCCGTGAGAAGCGCCGACAGCAGCGCCGGGTACGACGGCAAGGTCATAACGGATCTGCATGTCGCCGGCTCCACAGTCACGTTCAGCGACGTTGACGGAGGCGTGGCAGGCAACCGCGCAATGCTGGTCCTGCATTACTCCACTCCCGACGATCTGCCGAAGCTCAGGCTCAACGTCAACGGCAAGGATTTCAACTATATCAACCTGCCCAAAACGGGCGGCAGGTCATTCTTCTCAGAAGTCACATACACCACGCAGCGCCTGAAACCCGGCAAGTCGAACACCATAACGCTCACGGGGGGCAACGGCAAGGTAAATCTGAACTATGTGGAGGTGATATTATTTGACGACGACGCGCCGCCTCCCAGCAGCGAGCGTTACGCGCTCTTCGTGGACGACGGCACGGCCAAATTCAGGAACAACACGGGCACGGCAGTAAGCGCGAATTTGATTCTGGCCGTATACGACGCGGCAGGCAGACTGGTTTACAGTGAGTCCGAGAGAGCGGACGTGGCGCCCGGCGCCTATGGCAAAGTGACGTTCAAGTTCAATAAAGACGGCTATGACGGCCATTCGGTCAAAGTATTCGCCTGGAGCAATAGTTTCGCGCCCCTGACGCCGCCTTACGCCGCTCTGCTCTAGGGGGTTCCCGAAAAACCCGACGCCCGCCCAATAATTTTGGGCGGAATTTTAAGAAGGATAAGCATAGCAACAATCCCCCCACTAACGTGGGGGGATTGTTGCTATCGGGCGCGGCGCCCTAACCGCCTTGCGCCGCCGCAGGCGACAGGCTCGGCCGTCCAAGGCTCAATAAATCGTCAATCGTTCGAAATCCGCCCGTCCACTATCTCCAAACCATGCTTGAACATGCCCTTATTGCCCAGCAACGCCTCTATGTCCTCGTGGCTCGGGTAATAGACGTGCAACTTGATTTCCTTGCGCCTGATGGGTTCCTCCGTCAGCTTGACGCTCTTCGACCTGTCCTCCGTCACCAGGAGCAAGCCGTCGTCCAAAAGCTCTATGTTCACCACGCCTATCACAGTCGTGTCGCGCTTGGTGTCGAGGCTCTTAAACTCAACCGCGATAATGTCCCTTCCCATACGTCCACCTCCTCGTTCTTCCGCCGTTCCCGCCGATTCCCCGCCGCCCCGGCTCAACCGCAGGTCATCAGCGTCTCCGCGTCCGCCGCCAGCGCCGCCGCCTTGTCCGTCCTCTCCCATGAGAGGGACAGATCAGGCCTGCCGAAATGCCCGTAGGCCGCGACCTGCCTGTATATGGGCCTGCGCAAATCCAGATCCCTTATGATGGCGGCAGGCCTGAAATCGAAATGCCGCTCCAGCAACGCCACCAACGCCTCGTCAGGAACAGTGCCCGTGCCGAAAGTGTCCACCATGACGGACACGGGCCTGGCGACCCCGATGGCGTAGGCCAGCTCTATCTCCGCCCGCCTGGCCAGGCCCGCCGCCACTATGTTTTTGGCGGCATATCGAGCCGCGTAGGCCGCCGAACGATCCACCTTGGTGGGATCCTTCCCTGAGAAAGCCCCCCCTCCGTGCCTGGCATAGCCGCCGTAAGTGTCAACTATGATTTTGCGTCCGGTAAGCCCCGAGTCCCCGTTGGGCCCGCCTACCACGAAACGCCCCGTCGGATTGACGTAAAATTTCGTGGCGCCGTCCAGCAGCTCGGCGGGTATGACATGGCGCGCCACCTTCTCTATTATCTCGTTCCTTATCTCTTCCTGGCTGACGTCCGGGTCGTGCTGGGTCGAAATCAGCGCCGTGTCCACCCGCACCGCCCTGTCGCCGTCGTACTCCACGGTCACCTGGGACTTGCCGTCGGGGCGCACCCAGGGCAAAAGCCCCGTTTTCCGCACTTCCGCCAGCCTGCGCGTCAGCCTGTGGGCCAAGGCGATGGGCAGCGGCATCAGTTCCGGCGTCTCGTCGCAGGCGAAGCCGAAGATAATGCCCTGATCCCCGGCGCCGGTGGCCTCGGCCGCCGTGTCGTCCAGCAGTCCCGCCTTGTATTCAAACGCCTTGTCCACGCCCATGGCGATGTCCACCGACTGCTCATGGAGGGACGTCATGACCGCGCAGGTGTTGCCGTCGTAACCGTACTCGCTTCTGTTGTACCCGATGTCATTGATGACCTGCCTGACCAGAGTGGGGATATCCACGTAGGTGTGCGTGGATATCTCCCCTACGACCAACGCCAGCCCGGTCGTCACCGTGCATTCCGCCGCGACCCTTCCCAGCGGGTCGTCCTTCAGAATGGCGTCCAGAATGGCGTCGGATATTTGGTCGCACAGCTTGTCGGGATGCCCCTCCGTCACGGACTCTGACGTGAATAGTCTTTTCCCCATGTCAACACTCCTTTCAACACTAACAGCGCTTAAAAAAAACCCCTTCTCATTTTATCCAAAAGAAGGGGTTCACGCTCAAACAATTCCTCATCTCTCAGACGTCGTCTGTAGGATTTAGCACCTCTTCGCGGGCCATCCGTCGGATAGCCGCGAGGTTGCCGGGCTTCACAGGGCCTATTCCCTCTGCCGCTCTTGATAAGGGTTAAGGGGCTCCCGAAAATCCCCGTCGGGCGCGCCGCGCGGCCTTCCGGAAGTCCCCTTTATTCAATTTTCATCCGTCAGTGACTATTATATACCTAATTCTCCGGCGTTGCAAGGGTGATGATCATGTTCGCGGCGCCGTCTTCTCCCGGCGGCCGGCCTAAACTACATCATGCCGCCCATGCCGCCCATGCCGCCGCCCATGGGCATGGCGGGCTCGTCCTTCTTGATTTCCACCACGCCCGCCTCTGTGGTCAGAAGCATGGCGGAGGCGGAAGCCGCGTTCTGCAGGGCCGACCTGGTGACCTTGGCCGGATCCACTATGCCGGAGCTTATCATGTCCACGTACTCCTCGGTCAGGGCGTTGAAGCCCACGCCGGGCTTGCTGTCCTTGACCTTGGACACCACCACGGAGCCCTCGTAGCCGGCGTTCTCCGCGATCTGGCGCACAGGCTCCTCCAAGGCCCTCACGATGATGGCCGCGCCTGTTTTCTCGTCGCCCGTCAGGGTTTCGAGATATTTCCTCACCGACGGGATGGCGTTCACGAAAGCCACGCCGCCGCCGGGCACAATGCCTTCCTCAACGGCCGCCCTGGTGGCGTTAAGGGCGTCCTCTATCCTGAGTTTCTTCTCCTTCAACTCGGTCTCGGTGGCCGCGCCCACCTTTATGACAGCCACGCCGCCCGAAAGCTTGGCCAGCCTCTCCTGCATTTTCTCCCTGTCGAAATCGGAGGTAGTGTCCTCTATCTGGGCCTTTATCTGGCTGATCCTGGCGTCGATGTCCGCCTTCTTGCCTGCGCCGTCCACGATGACGGTGTTCTCCTTGTTGACCTTGACGGTGTTCGCCGTGCCCAGCAGATCCAGCGTGGCTTCCTTCAGCTCGTAGCCCACTTCCTCGGAAATGACCCTGCCGCCCGTCAGGATGGCGATGTCCTCCATCATGGCCTTCCTTCTGTCGCCGAAGCCCGGCGCCTTCACGGCGACGCACTCGAAGGTGCCCCTGAGCTTGTTCAGCACCAGCGTGGCCAGCGCCTCGCCTTCCACGTCCTCAGCCACGATAAGCAACTTCCTGCCCTGCTGCACGATTTGCTCCAAAATGGGAAGTATCTCCTGGATGTTGGAAATCTTCTTGTCGGTGAGAAGGATGTAGGGGTTTTCCAGCACGGCTTCCATCTTCTCCGTGTCATTGACCATATAAGAGGACAGATAGCCCCTGTCGAACTGCATGCCTTCGACGACCTCAAGCTCGGTCTGCATGGACTTCGACTCCTCCACGGTGATGACCCCGTTAGTCCCCACCTTGTCCATGGCCTCGGAAATCAGCTCGCCGATCCCGCCGTCGCCGGCGGAGACGGAAGCGACCTGCGCTATGCTCTCTTTGGTCTCAACGTTCTGGGATATGGACTTTATCTCGTCCACGGCCACGTCAACCGCGCCCTGGATGCCCTTCTTGAGAATCATGGGGTTCGCGCCCGCCGCCACGTTCTTGAAGCCTTCCTTAACGATTATCTGGGCCAGCAGGGTGGCTGTGGTGGTGCCGTCGCCGGCCACGTCGTTGGTCTTAGTCGCCACTTCCTTCACGAGCTGCGCGCCCATATCCTCGAAGGGGTCGTCCAGCTCTATCTCCTTGGCGATAGTGACGCCGTCGTTGGTGATGGCCGGAGAGCCGAACTTCTTCTCCAGCAGCACGTTCCTGCCCTTGGGCCCCAATGTTATCTTAACAGTGTCCGCCAGCTGGTCAACTCCGGACTGCAGCTTCCTTCTGACGTCTTCCCCAAAATTTATGTCCTTTGCCATTTTAATTTCCCTCCTTAAAACAATTATTTAACGACAGCCAATATGTCCTTTTGGGACAGGATGGTGTAATCATCGCCGTCGTACTTTATCTCCGTGCCGGCGTATTTTGAAAAGATGACAATATCCTTCTCCGCCACTTCCATCTTCACTTCCTCGGTGCCGGGCCCGACCGCCACGACCTCGGCCATCTGCGGCTGCTCCTTAGCCTGTCCGGGCAGCACTATTCCGCTCTTGGTTTTTTCCTCCGCTTCCAATCTCTTAATCACGACTCTGTCGCCTAATGGTTTGATTGCGAAACTCATTTCTTCCTTCTCCCTTCTCTTGATTCTCCGACCCGCCCGCACAATAAGGGCGTAAGCCACGCTGTAATTAATTATCTTTAGGGGCGTTAGGGATCCCCCCCTGTAGGCCCGCAAGCGCGCGCCTGTGAACGGCCCGCTGTTAGCACTCATCATCAATGAGTGCTAATACTATTTTAAATCATCTGCGCGGATTGTCAAGGGGTTTTGTAAAAAAATCTAAACTCCCGCCAGTTTTACCAGGCGGAACACCAAACTGAGCGCCCCGAATATGACCAGCTGATGCGTCATGTATACAGGAAGGCTGTAGCGGCCGATGAACGCCAACGGCCCTATATGCTCCCGGGCGAATTGCGGCGGCAGTTTCCTCATCGCGCCGCTCAGATAACTGCCCGCCATAAACACGAAAAAATAGGGCATGAACGGGAAATAATCCGCCGAAACATAGTCAGGGTTGAGAAACCCTAAGACGGACAACCAATAACTCTGATACAGGAAGCCTGGCAACCGAATGGCCACCGCGCCCAATCCGATGACCCCCTTCCCGACGTCCCACGTCGCGAACGCCAGCAGGACGGAAAGAATGAACCCCACCCATGGGCCGATCCGTGACAGCGCCCTGCGGAACAGCGCCCATACCAGCATGGACGCGGCTAAAAAATGCAATATTCCAAAGGTTATCATCTCATCAGGGTACACGAAATAAGTCGCGCCCGTCACCAGCAGGGCGCACGCGCCGACTTTAAACGCCCTGATAAATGGCCTCGTGGAATAATACGTGCAAATTCCCGCGATAACTATGAACGTCAGCGACGTGGTTTTCTGCCATAGGCGCGCCGTCTCCCCAAAAAACCAGGGCCAATCCACGTCGAATATAATTACCACGTCATAGCAAAAATGGTATCCTATCATGCTGATGATGGCCAGCGCCCTCAGCTCGTCAACCAAAGCCATCCGCCGATCTTCTTTCAGCCTGACACGCTCCATCTGTATGCCTACCTTTGGCCCGCGCTTGCCCATCCGCCACGCTCCATTTTGTTACTCGCGCCGAACAAAA
>JAIRPE010000090.1 GCA_031257175.1 Eubacteriales Family XIII. Incertae Sedis bacterium
TACGTGCTAAAACCTAAAGTGAACACTAAGCTGAACGCGATCAGCAAGCTTAAAAGCTTCCTCCTGTTTCTGTTATCCATTACGACCTCCATTCCTAAAAGGGGCTTTGAGAAGCTCCTGTAGCGCCTTGCGGCGCGGACTTTCGAAAGGGCTCCAAGCATGTCACAGTTCAGAACGCGGCCTCTTTTGTTTTAGAGTTGGGGTTCTCTGTTTTCAGCCTCGTTGCTGACGCGCAACGTGGTCAAGCGGCTCTTGTTTCACGAGCGAGCGGCTCGGACGCCTATCACCTCCCTCAGCGACTATACAGACGAATTACAATATTGCTCCGCCGATTAAACATTGCGTACCCATCGGTCTTTTTTCCGTCGGACCGCGTCGGAAGAACCCACTGGTACCCCTGGTATCAGCAGAACCCGCCGCCTTGTCCGACAGAAAAAATCCTCGCCGAAGCGGTTTCAGCGCAACATTTAGTCGGTGGAGCAATAAAACCAAAGAATCGTCAAGGCATATCTGCCAGACATTGCGATATTTTCTGAATAGAGACATACCGCGCCCTCCTCCAACAAAGGCGGCGCCAAGGGTACCCCTCAGCGCCTTTGCTGTTTGTTACAGATAAGTATATCCTGTAATTATACTCCAGTCAATAGCAACGAATATTTTTTTAATCAATTTTTACTTTAAATTACAGATAATATATAAAATGTAAAAACGCGCAGCTCGGCCAATTGCTGTAGATCCCGCGATTTTCTTGACATGCGGCATGGAGCTGTGGTAGGATGAAAATGTTGTTTGCGTCGGAAGCAGGTCGCCAAAATTCCGCCACAAGATACATCTTATGGGCGCATTGTGATAAAATGTATACGAGGAGCTTCTGAAGGGATCTCGTCCGGCGACGAGGGGCAGGTTTTGGAAGTCTCCGTGAGGCGCGAGAGACAGGAGCTTGGTTTCCGCGTCCCGTGGCGGATCGGTGACGCGCTTGCGAGGCGGCGCCGTTCTGTTTGGTTTTTCCGTTCAACAGCATACATCGGTCGGGCGCGGGACGCCGCAATGAGACAGTCGGAGCGGCCGGCCTGCGGAGGAGTTGTGAGATGAAACATACTATTTCGGTCGTCATGGAGAACAAGCCCGGCGTGCTGTCCCGCATTTCGGTGCTGCTGGCCCGCAGGGGCTTCAATATTGACAGCATTACCGCGGGGCCTACCAGCGACCACGACATCACCAGGATGACGGTCGTGGTGGAGGGCGACGATTATGTGGCAGAGGAAGCCGCCAGGCAGCTTGAGAAGCTCATGGACGTGGTGGACGTCCGCCGCCTGAACGACGGGAATTCCACCCGCCGCGAGCTGGTGCTGATTAAGATCAAATTGTCGAAGGAGCAGCGGAGCGAGATTATTGACCTGGCCAAAATCATGGACTGCAAAATCGTGGACATCACCCATTCCACGCTCATGCTGGAGCATAGCGACAAGCCGGAGAACATCGACTTGCTGGTGGACCTCCTGTCGGGGTATGAGATTCTTGAAATGGCCAGGGGGGGGGCTATCGCTTTACAGAAAGGGACGGAGTCCCCTTGATGCGGCATATGCCGCGACAGCAATGGAGGCAATTATGGAAAAATTGAAAGGTTCGCTTATTATCGGCCAGTCGGGGGGCCCCACCTCCGTCATAAACGCCAGCGTGCAGGGTTGCGTGGAGGCCGCGCTCAATTCGCCCTCCGTGACCAGGGTGCTGGGCGCGTCCCATGGTATCAGGGGCATATTGGACGACCGGCTCTATGACATGAGGATGGAGGATCCGGAGGAGATAGCCCGCATGAGGCACACCCCGGCGGCCATACTGGGCTCTTGCCGCTACAAATTGGCGGACGCAATGACAGACGACACGGATTACCAGCGTCTGCTGGACGTGTTCAGAAAATACGACGTGCGGTACTTCTTCTACAACGGCGGCAACGACTCGATGGACACGTGCAGCAAGATCAGCGCTTTTATGTCGCAAAACGGCTATGAGTGCAAGGTCATGGGCATACCCAAGACCATAGACAACGACTTGGCCTTGACGGATCATTGCCCGGGCTACGGCAGCGCGGCGAAGTACGTGGCCACTACCTGCATGGAGGTGGGGCTGGACGCCAGGGCTTACGGCGAGGGCTCCATCACGGTCATCGAGATTATGGGCAGGAACGCCGGATGGCTCACCGCCGCCTCGGGGTTGGCGAAGATCTACGGCGCCGGCCCTGATTTGATATATCTGCCCGAGATGCATTTCGACCTGGCGGATTTCATCTCCGACGTAAAGCGGATTTACGACAGGCAGCGGGACGTGATGGTGGCGGTCTCCGAAGGCATCATGGACAAGAACGGCACGTACATATCGTCGTATTTTTCCGACACGGCGAAGGACAAGGACGCCTTCGGCCACGCGCAGATGGGCGGCCTCGCCGCCAGCCTGGCCAATTTCGCCAACGCCAATTTCTCCAGCGCGAAGATTAAGGCCAAGGTCAGGGGGATAGAGCTGTCCCTGCTCCAGCGCTGCGCCTCCCACATGGCGTCCAGGACGGACATAGAGGAAGCGTACCTCGCCGGGCGGGCGGCGTTCGAGGCGGCCGAGTCGGGGGTCAGCGACAAGATGGTGGCTTTCAGGCGCGAGCCGGGCGCCGTTTATTCCTGCGCTATAGAGATGGTGGATTTGGTGGACGTGGCCAACGCGGAGAAGAAGGTGCCCAGGGAGTGGATCAACGCGGCCGGGAACGGGATGCTGGAACCCTTTTTCGAATACGTGATGCCGCTGATACAGGGCGAGACGGAGCAGGAGATGGTCAACGGGGTGCCGCGGTTCGCGCGGCTGAAGAAGATAATGACCAGGGACATGTGAGCGTGAGGCTCGGGAGGGCGG
>JAIRPE010000110.1 GCA_031257175.1 Eubacteriales Family XIII. Incertae Sedis bacterium
CAGAGCATGCGGCGCGCCGCCTGGGTTATTGCTCCGCCAACTAAACATTGCGCATTCGCCGGTCTTTTTTCCGTCGGACTGCGTTTGCGGAACCCGCTGATACTCCCAGTATCAACGGACCCCGCCGCCTTGCCCGACAGAAAAAATCCTCGCCGAAGTGGTTTCAGCGCAACATTTAGTCGGTGGAGCAATAAAAAGCCCCATAAGGTCTCGCTGCTGCCAAAGCAAGGCGAGGTGCTGCTGGAGAACAATGTCGTCAATGACTGCGTTTTCGCGGCTGACATTTGCAAGTCTTGTAAAATAATCCTCATTGACTATTCGGACAAGGAGGGGGTTTTGCTCGCGTGAAAAAGGTCGTTTTCGGCGGGGGAATTGTTTTAGGCGCAACAGCTTCGCGAGAAAACTAACGCCAATCCGCACTTAAAACGCCGCCCTGTCGTCATCAACGGCGGGCCGCTTCGTTTTTGCCTGGGGCTTCTTTTTGAACGACGGCATCAGTCTCCCGCCTCTATAGGCGGCAGTCGCTTCCATCCATTCCGCCGCGCCCTTCGAGCTTGGGGAATGGATGGAAGCCTCGCATGGCGCCTGCCAGGCGCTTTCCGTCAAAGCCAAAATATAGGAGGGGGATATGGGTAAAGCGGAAACCATGGCGCAAAAACTCCTGAACCGCATACGCGACGACCTCAGAGCCGCCGCCGACCCTGCGGTCGCGGAATCTAACAGGCGCTTTTTCAAAGAGGGCGAGCATTTTTTGTGCTACGGCCTTAAGAGCGCGGCGGTAGGCAAAATAGCCAAACGGTATGTTGCGGAAACAAAAGAAATGCCAAAGCGCGAAGTCTTGTCGCTCTGCGAAGCGCTGTGGCGAAGCGGCTACCAGGAAGAGGCGGGCGTCGCCTGCGCCTTGACGGAAAAGCTAGGGGGAGCGGGCGAGGCGGAGGACTTTGACCTTTACGCTGATTGGGTGAACCGCTATGTCCGCAACTGGGCGATGTGCGACGCCCTTTGCAACCACACCATAGGGGAATTGGCGATGAAGCGCCCCGAGCTGGCGGAGCGGCTTATTGACTGGACGCGGGCGGACAACCGCTGGGTGAGGCGTGGCGCCGCCGTGACGCTGATCATTCCCGCGAGGCGCGGGCTGTACCTGCCGCTGGCCTTCCGCATAGCCGACGCCTTGCTCCAGGACGCGGACGACATGGTTCAAAAGGGCTACGGCTGGATGCTGAAAGCCGCCGCCGAAGCCCACCAGCAGGAAGTTTTCGATTTTGTCATGGAGCGGCGGGCGGCCATGCCACGCGTCGCCCTGCGCTACGCGATAGAGAAAATGCCGCAGGACAAGCGAAAACTCGCCATGGCCAGGGAGTAGCGGGCGGCGGGGAAGAGAAAGAGAAGGAGGAAAGCGCCATGCCATACAACACGACGAAAATCGCGGACGGGGTACACGCCATCGACGAGGACGGCTTCGTCCAATGCTTCCTGATCGAAGGCGACGACCGCGCCGCGCTGTTGGACAGCTGCGCGGGCGGCGGCGAAGATTTCAAGTCCGCCGTGCTGTCGCTGACGAGCAAACCTGTGCAACTCGTAATCACCCACTCCGACCAAGACCACACAGGAGGCCAGGATTACTTCCGTTGCCGCCCGCAAATGCACCCTGCGGAATACGCCCGATACGCCGCGAAAGGCAACGCGGGCAAGACGCCCGAGCCTTTGTGGGAAGGCCAGGTCATCGACCTCGGCGGCGTCAAGCTGGAAGCGGCGCTGATACCGGGGCACACGCCGGGCAGCATCGCGTTGCTCGACCGCGCAGGCCGCCGCCTGTTCGTCGGGGACACAATATCCGACTCGCATATTTATATGTTCGGAGACGGGCGGGATTTGCGGGCGTTGATAGAAAGCCTGCGCAAGCTGGAGGCGATGGAGCCGCTTGTTGACGCCGTTCACCCCGCGCACGGCTCCCCCGTGCTGCCGACGGAGTGGATCGCCAAAACCCGCGTCGCCGCGGAAAAGCTGCTCGTCGGGGAGCTTGAACCAAAAGAGCCGCCATTCGCGTTGCCGTGCAAGCTGTACAGCCACGACGGCGTCAATCTGCTATATTATCGCCCCGCCGACTGAACATCGCGCATTCGCCGGTCTTTTTTCCCGTCGGGCCGCGCGGGGCGGACGGGTTGCGGGAAGAGGGCGGCGGACGAGCGGTTTCGGCGGGTTCCAATTGCAAAGGCGGGCGGGAATATGTTATACTGTTCTCGATTTAGCCCAGGCCGAGGCCGCCGACGCGCCGGGGCCGACGCGCCCGAAACAGCGTCAACCGCGGCGGGCAGACGCCCGAAGAACGCGAATAAGGAGCAGAATGACGGTTCTATCAGAATTGGAAAGAATTCTTTCAGACGCCAAAGAAGAATGGCGCGGGCAGGAAGCGGCCCCGATGGAGACATTGGAGACGATAACCGCCGACGGGCCCGCTGAGACTGGCTCGCGTGGGGGCGGGGCGAAAAACGGCGGGGACGTGAGGCCCGCGCCCGTGGGAGGGGCCGTCGCGGGGGCGGCGGGAGGTTCAGGGGCGCGGCCCCTAAACCAGATAGCCCTGGCGGACAACCTGGGATTCATGAAAGCCTGCGCTGACGACGGAATGGGCGGGGCCTTCAACCTCATCTACATCGACCCCCCGTTTTTCTCCAAACGCAATTACGACGCGGAAGTGAAACTAGCGGCACCCGCCCACGGGACGGCGCCGACGTGGCGCCAAACCAACTACAGCGACGCGTGGCCTGGAGATTTGGGCCAGTACCTGCGCATGTTGGCGCCAAGGCTCTACGGCTTCAAAGAACTGCTCGCGGACACAGGCTGCCTCTGGGTTCATCTGGATTGGCACGTCGTCCACTACGCGAAAGTGCTGATGGACGAAATATTCGGCGCGGGAAATTTTGTGAACGAAATCATCTGGAATTACAAATCAGGCGGCGCGAGCAAGCGGCGGTTCGCCAGAAAGCACGATACCCTGCTTTTCTACTCCAAGACGGCGGAATACCATTTCAATCCTCAAAAGGAAAAATCATATAACAGGGAACTCAAACCGTACAGGTTCAAAGGGGTGAAAGAATACAAAGACGCTCTGGGATGGTATACCCTGGTCAACATGAAAGACGTGTGGGAACTGGACATGGTGGGGCGCACCTCCAAAGAGCGCACGGGATACGCCACCCAGAAGCCGGAATCCTTGCTGCTGAGGATACTGGAAAGCTGCTCCGAGGAGGGAGACCTTTGCGGCGACTTCTTCGGCGGGTCAGGCACTATGGCGGCGGCGGCGGAGCGCCTGGGCAGGCGATGGCTGTCATGCGACCAAGGCCGCCTGGCCGCCCTCAGCACCCAAAAGCGCATGGCGGGACTGGGCGCGAACTTCCGACTGACGGCGGACAGACGGCTGGGCGGGGACTTGCCCGGCCGCTTCGAGGCCGAGCTGAATATCTCCGCGGCGCCCGCAGGCAAAACGCGGATATCCGTCAGACTGGCCAAATACGCCCTGCCCGAAGGCGCCCCGCCGCTCCCGCCCGAGGCGCCGCAAAGCCGCGCGCTGGACGAAATACTGTCAGGGGCCTCCCTCGGCTTGGTGGAATATTGGAGCGTGGACGTGGACTACGACGGAGAATCCCACAAGCCGACGGCCTGGAAAGCGAAAAAGGACGGCAGAATAGGCGACGAGATCGAGCTAGCCGCGGAACGCGTGGGCGCGGTGAGGGTCAGGGCCGTCGATATATTCGGCAACAGCAGCTTTAGGGTTTATACGTAGCGGGGGGGGGCTACCGTGAGGTATATGGAAAACCCAAGAGGAACTTACCGTCCCCTTCACGGCCCGCATTCATTGACGCCATACGCGGAATTCTAATATAATATGTGGAGGGCCGTTTGGCGGCTTTGGAGGAGGGATTAGGTTTGAACAGCGCCAAGTACAGGGATGCTTTATATGAGCCGCGGAAGCTGGCGGATTTGAGGGATTTGGTGCGCTCCAGCGCGGAGCGGCACGGCAGGCGGGACGCCTTTTTGGTTAAGGACGCGCCGGGCGGCGTTTACAGGCCCATTAGCTACGCGCGGTTCAGGCGCGACGTGGACAGCCTGGGGACGGCGCTTTGCGACATGGGGCTTCAGGGGCGCAGGATAGCGCTGATAGGCGAGAATCGGTACGAGTGGGTCGTGTCCTATCTGGCGGTGGCCAACGGCACGGGGGTCATCGTCCCCTTCGACAGGGAGATGGGCGCGGACGAGCTGGCGGGCTTCATGCGCCGCGCGGGGACTACGGCCGTCATATATTCGGGGAAGCTGGCGGGGGTGGCGGAGGCCGCCGCGGCGGCTTCGGGGACGGGGATTCTGATAAGCATGGACGCCACGGAGCATGAGGGGGGCCGCAGGTCTTACGCCAGGCTGGTGGAGAAGGGGCGCCAGATGCTCTACGCCGGGCGCAGGGATTTCATTGACGCGCCTATTGACCCTGAGGCCATGTGCGCGCTGCTGTTCACATCAGGCACCACGGGCCTGTCGAAGGGCGTGATGCTCTCTCACAAAAATATCGCTTCTAACGTATACAATATGTCCAAGCACGTGTGCCTGATGGAGAACGAGACGGGGCTTTCGGTTTTGCCCATGCACCATACCTATGAGATGACCTGCCATGTCCTGACGTCGCTGTTTCAGGGCGGGCGCATCGCCATATGCGAGGGGCTGCGGCACATCGTGAAGAATCTGGCGGAGTCGCGGGCCTCTATATTGGTGGCGGTGCCCCTCATTTTCGAGAATATGCACAAGAAGGTCTGGAAGAACGCGGAGGCCAAGGGCAAGGCCAAGAAGATGAGGCGGGCCATAGCGGTCTCCAAGCTTTTGGGGGGTCAGAACATCAAGGCGACTAAGCGCCTGTTCAAGGACGTGCATAACGCCGTGGGCGGGAACCTCAGGCTGATGATTTCGGGCGGGGCGGCCATCGACCCCGTCGTGATAGAGGATTTCTGCGCGATGGGCTTCACTATGATACAGGGCTACGGCATGACGGAGAGCGCTCCCATCATCGCGGTGAACAGGGACAGGTACAGCAAGGCCGCGTCGGTGGGGCCGCCGCTTCCGGGCGCCGAGGTGCGGATCATCGACGAGGACGAGAACGGCGTGGGGGAAATCGTCTGTCGCGGGGAGTCGGTCATGCTGGGTTATTACGACGACCCTGAGGAGACGGCCAGGGTCGTTCAGGGCGGCTGGCTGCAGACGGGGGATTTCGGGCGCTTCGACGAGGACGGCTTCCTTTACGTGACGGGCAGGAAGAAGAACATTATCGTGACTAAGAACGGGAAGAATATTTCCCCTGAGGAGCTGGAGCATTATCTGCGGAAGATACCTCTTGTGGGGGAGGTGGTCGTCTGGGGCAAGAACGACCAGAAGAGCGGGGACATCGTCATCTGCGCCGACATTTTCCCGAACAGGGATTATTTGACGGAAGGCGGCGCGGCCGTCACCGACGCGGAGATGAAGCTGCTGCTGAAAGGGGAGATTGACAGGCTGAACGAGAAATTGCCGCTTTACAAGCGCGTGAAGCGTTTCATGATACGGAATGAGGAGTTTGAAAAGACCAGCACGCAGAAGATTAAGAGGCACACGGTGGCGCATGAGGGGGAGTGACGTGGATATAGCGGGATTGAAGAGGGAGGAGTTTGCCGCCGCGGAGCGGCTTTTGGACGCGGTGAGGGCCGTCGGCGACCCTAGGATGCCTTATGCCGACGTTAGGCCCGTGACGGACGTGAAGCACATGCTGGAGACCAGCGTGGAGCTGTACGGGGAGAGGACGGCGTTTTTCGTGAAGGACTCCCCCGGCGCGCCTTATCGGGAGGTCAGCTACAGGCGGCTGAAGGAGGACGTGGACGCTTTGGGCACGGCGCTGGTGGCGCGGGGGCTGAAGGGGAAGCGGGTGGCCGTCATCGGCGAGAATTCTTACCAATGGGCGGTCTCTTACCTGGCCGTGACCTGCGGCACGGGGGTGGTCGTGCCCCTTGACAGGGAGCTGCCTGAGGAGGACATAGAGACGCTGCTTTTGGAGTCGGGGGCGGAGGGCGCGCTTTTTTCGGGCAAGCACAGGAAGATGTTCCTTTCCATAGCGGCGCGGGGGCGGACGGCGCTGAGGGTTCTGGCGGATTTGTCCTCGGGTTCGGACGGGGACGGGGCGCTGGCCTTCGCGGGGCTTCTGGACGAGGGCGCGGGACTTTTGCGGCAGGGGCGGCGGGATTTCCTGGACGCGAGGGCGCCTTGGGACGAGTTATGCGCCCTGCTGTTCACTTCGGGCACCACGGGCGTCGCCAAGGGGGTCATGCTGTCCCACAGGAATTTGGCGACGGGCATGATGCTGCCGCCCATGGCGCTGAATATCACCAAGGAGGACGTGTTTTTTTCCGTCCTGCCGCTCCACCATTGCTACGAATGCACCTGCGGCTTCCTCATACCCCTTTACAGGGGCGCGGCCATAGCTCATTGCGAGGGGCTGAAGCAGATGCTGAAAAATCTCTCTGAGGCCAGGCCGACGGTCATGCTGGCGGTGCCTCTCATCGTGGAGAGCCTTTACAGGCGGGTGTGGCAGACGGCCAGGAAGTCGGGGAAGGAGCGGCTTTTGAGGGCTCTGTCGGCGGCCAGCGGCGCGCTCTCGCGGGTGGGCGCCAACGTGGGCAGGCTTTTTTTCAAGCAGATACACGAGCTTTTCGGCGGGCGCATGAGGGTGATAATATGCGGGGGCGCGGCCATCGACCCCGACGTGCTGAGGGGCATACGGCGTTTCGGCATATTGGCGGTGCAGGGCTACGGGCTGACGGAATGCTCGCCCATCTGCGCGCTGAACCCCGACGCTTTCGTCAAGGACGCTTCGGCGGGCTACGTGCTGACGGGTATGGAGGGGAAGGTCCACGAGCCTGACACTGAGAGCGGGGTGGGGGAAATCTGCGTGAAGGGCGGCCACGTGATGATGGGCTACTACAACAACCCCGAGGCCACCGCGGAGGTGTTGCGGGACGGATGGTTTTATACGGGAGACTTAGGGTATATTGACAAGGATGGGTATGTTTTCATCACGGGCAGGCGCAAGAACGTGATTATCACGAAGAACGGCAAGAACGTGTTCCCCGAGGAGCTGGAATACAAGCTGTCCCAGCTCGAGGAGGTGGCGGCCTGCATGGTGTGGGGGCAGAGCGGCGAGAACGGGGAGACGGCCATCGTGGCCACAATACAGCCTGACGAGGAGGTTCTGGCGCGGGTTTTGGGCGAGGGGGCGACGGACGAGCAGGCCACGGAGCTGCTCTGGCGTAGGGTGGACGAGGTCAACAAGCGGCTGCCGCTTTTCAAGATGATCAGGCGGATAGTGTTGCGGCGCAAGGATTTCGACATGACCACGGGCAAGAAGATAAAACGTTTTATGGAGGGGAACAAGGGGCAATGATTCTTGAGGTTAATTTGAGCAAGCTGGAAAGCAACACCAGGGAGATAACCAGCAGGTGCGAGGCGGCGGGAGTGACCGTGGCCGGGGTGGTTAAGGGCTGCGGCGGCCTGCCTGAGTGCGCGTTGGCCATGGAGGCGGGGGGCTGCTCGCACATAGCGTCGTCCCGCCTGGGGCATTTGGAGAGGGCCAGGGCGGCGGGGGCGCGGCTGCCGATGATGATGATACGCATCCCGGGGGCTTCCGAGGCAGAGCGGGTGGTGAGGGCCGCCGACATAAGCCTCAACAGCGAGGCTTCCGTGCTGCGGCGGCTGGACGAGGCGGCCGGGGCGGCGGGCCTGCGGCACGGCGTCGTCCTGATGGCGGAGCTGGGGGATTTGCGCGAGGGGATTTGGAACGAGGGCGAGATGAGGGGGACGGCCCTGCTCGTGGAGCGGGAGATGAAGAACCTGCGCCTGCTGGGGATAGGCGTGAATCTGGGCTGTTACGGCTCCATCGCGCCCACGGCGGAGAAGATGGAGGAGCTGGCGGCGCTGGCCCGCAGGACGGAGGAAGCCATAGGGCGCGGGCTGGAGATGGTGTCGGGCGGCGCGTCCACGTCGTTCCCCCGTATTTTGGACGGGGACATGCCGAGGAAGATAAACAATCTCAGGATTGGCGAGAATATATTGACGGCCAGGGATTTGGAGGATCTTTGGGGATATAGGACTGATTATCTGCACAAGGACGTTTTCGTGATGAAGGCGGAGGTTTTGGAGGTCAAGGAGAAGCCCACCCACCCCATAGGGGAGATTATGTTCGACGCGTTTCGGAACAAGCCTGTCTACGTGGACAGGGGGGTTCGGCGGCGGGCCATAGTGGCCGCGGGGAAGCTGGATTACGGCTGGCCCGAGCAGCTTGTGCCGCTGGAGCCGGGGGTGGAGGTCATAGGCGCGTCCAGCGACCACACTATTTTGGACGTGGAGGACGCGGGGCGGGCGCTGAGGCCCGGGGACGTCCTGTCCTTCGCCATGTGCTACGCGCCCATGGCCTATCTGTCCAGCGCGCCTGACACGGAGATAGTTTTCGTGCGGTAGGGCGGCTGGCGGCGCGGATGCGCCTCGGCGCGGCGGTAATCGGGCGGGCGCCCGAATGGAGAATTGCATATGAAAAAGGAGAGCGTGGAGGCTTTTTTGAAGCGTGACCACAAGGAGGATATTTTGAAGGCCGCGGAGGGGCTTCGGAGCGTGTTGCGCCCCACCCATCTGATCCACAGCGGTTTTTTCAGCGCGGAGCATGGCTGCGAGGTTTATTTGAAGCCTGAGAACCTGCAGGTCACGGGTTCATACAAGATACGCGGGGCCTATAACAAGATTATGGGCCTCAGCCCCCAGGAGAAGGAGCGGGGCGTCATCGCGGCCTCGGCGGGGAACCACGCCCAGGGGGTGTCCCTCTCAGCCCAGATGCTGAAAATCCCCGCCACCATCGTCATGCCCAGCACCACGCCGCTTTTGAAGATCAGCTCGGCCAAGGCCAGAGGGGCGGAGGTGGCGTTGCACGGGGACGTGTTCGACGACGCTTACAACAAGGCGCTGGCCATGAAGGACGAGACGGGCGCCTGCTTCATCCATCCCTTTGACGATTATGACATCATCTGCGGGCAGGGCACCGCGGGGCTGGAGATATTGGCGGACTTGCCCGACGTGGACGAGATACTGGTCCCCATAGGCGGGGGCGGCCTGATAGCGGGGATTTCCCTCATCGTCAAGGCCATGAGCCCCAAGACCAAGGTGGTGGGCGCGGTGCCCGTGGGCGCCATGTCCATGAAGATTTCCATCGACGAAGGTCAGGTGACGCGCCTGGCGTCGGTAAAGACCAGCGCGGAGGGCGTGGCGGTGAAGCAACCGGGCGAGCTGCCTTTCGCCATCGCCAAGCGCCACGTGGACGAGATAGTCACCGTGACGGAGAAGGACATCATGGAGGCGGTGCTGCTGCTTTTGGAGCGGCACAAGCTGGTGTCGGAGACGGCGGGGGCGGTGTCGCTGGCGGCGCTGAAGAAGAGGGCGCGGCCCGGCAAGAAGGTGGTGTGCTTCATCAGCGGCGGCAATATTGATATGGTTACTATTTCTTCTATTATTAACCAGGGAATGATAAGCCGAGGGCGGATAATGTGCTTCTCCGTGGAGCTGCCCGACAGGCCGGGGCAATTGGTGAAGGTGGCGCAGCTGCTGGCCGAGAACAACGCCAACGTCATCGAGCTGGAGCATAACCAGTTCAAGGCCATAGACAGGTATTCCAACAAGGTGGCGCTGGAGGTCACGGTGGAGACCAACGGGCACGAGCATATTCAGCAGGTGCTGAACGTGCTGGAGGACAACAATTTCACCGTGGCGAGGATTTATTGAGGGCCGGGCGGGGCGCGGCGCCCCGCGTCAGGCAGGAGGCGCGCGCGGCGGAGGGAGGCCGCGGAGTCCGGGCGGCCAGGGCCCGGCGGTTGACCTTTGATGAGATGAGGCGGGGGTAGGGAGATGGAAATTTTAGGGCTTGCGCCGACGCAATTTTTTTCCGCGTTGTTCTCGATAGTCTTAATGGATTTGGTGCTGGCCGGGGACAACGCCATCGTCATAGGCATGGCCTGCCGCAATCTGCCTGAGAGGGTCAGGCTGAAGGGCGTGGCGCTGGGCACCATAGGCGCGGTGGTGGTCAGGGTGCTGGCCACCATGGCCATAGTGTGGCTTTTGAAGCTGCCGGGCCTGATGCTGGGCGGAGGGCTGCTTCTTTTGGTCATAGGGGTGAAGCTGCTGGGCAAGGACGAGGGCCACGGCGAGGTGGAGGCCAAGGACTCGCTGGCGGCGGCGGTGGTCACGGTGATAGTCGCGGACGCGGCCATGGGCGTGGACAACATCCTGGGCATAGCGGGCGCCTCCCACGGCAGTTTCGTGATGGTGCTGATAGGGCTGTCCATAAGCATACCCATCATGGTTTTCGGCAGCACGCTCATCATAAAGCTCATGGACAGGTTCTCCTTCATCATCGACGTCGGCGCGGCGGTGATAGCCTACACGGCGGGCAAGATGATAGCGGAGGAGCGGCTGTTGCACGGCTTTTTCGACGGGGAGCGGGGCGCTCTCATGAAGTACGGCTTGGAGGCGCTGCTGGTGCTGGCGGTGCTTTTGCTGGGGCATTTGTTCAGGCGGCGGGCGAAAAGGAAGGCCGCCGAGACCGCCGTCCAGGGCGGCGGGGAGCCCGGCGGCAAGGAGGACGGGGAATGATTTCGGCGGGCGGCAGGAAGGACATCCGATCAGTGAGGCGCGGGCGGCGAGGGGCCGAGGCGACGGGCAATCGTGGGGCGCGGGGCATAAAGGCGTGGGCGGCGGCCCTGGCTTTGGCGTTGCTCGTGGCTCCCCTCACGGGCTGCGACGCCTATGACAGCTTCGCGGCGGCGTTTCTGGGGGCGAAGCCGTCCGACGGGGTGGTGCGCGTGGCGGTGTTCGAGCCTCTGTCGGGGAAGGACAAGGCCAACGGGGCTCTGGAGCTGGCGGGAATCGAACTGGCGAGGGCCTTGCGCCCGCAGGTTCTCGGCATGGACGTGGAGCTGGTGGTGGCCGACAACAAGTCCGACATCGGCGAGGCCGAGGCGGTGGCGCGGTCGCTGGCGGGCAAGAACGTGTCCGTGGCTCTGGGCAGCTACCGCAGCACGTTGTCGCTGGCGGGGGGCGAGGGGTTCAGGGAGCTGGGCATACCCGCTATATCCATAAGCAACGACAACCCTCTGGTGACTATGTCGAACGACTGGTATTTCAGGGTGTGCCACGCCGACGCCTTCCAGGGCGTGGCCATGGCGAAGTACGCCGCTGAGGGGCTGGGGGTCACGAAGGCGGCGGTCATGCTGGAGAGCGGCAATGATTACGCGCAGGCGCTTTCCCAGGCGTTTTCGGACAAATTCACGGCCCTGACGGCGGGCGGGGGCGCGGAAGCCAAAGGCGGCGCGAAGGGCGCGGGGGCTGCGGGGGCCGCCGTCCCCGTGTTCGAGTTCCCAAAGGGCACGCGGAATTTCACCGACGAGCTGGCGGCGATTCGGGACGCGGGGGCGGGGGCGGTGTTCATACCCTTGGACGCCGAGACCGCCGTCAGCGTGGCGGAACAGGCGGGAAGGATGGGCCTGGGCGCCGTTTTTTTGGGCACGGAGCTTTGGGAGCGGGACGATCTGTCGGATTTGGCGGCTGAGACCGTGCTGGCGCGCATGGCGTTCTCGTCGGAGTTCCGCATTCGGGACGACAGGGGCGAGGCCCCGGGCGTCGGGGAAGCGGGCGGCGCGACCGCAGGAGCCGTTGAGGGCGGCTTGGCGGGGGGCGGGGCGCCCCGCCTCACGGAGGATTTTCTCAAGGCGTACAGGGAGAAGTACGGCGGCAGGGAGCCTGAGCCGGCCGTGGCTCTGGGTTTTGACGCGTATATGCTGGCCCTGGACGCGATAAGCCGCGCCGGCTCGACGGATTGCGCCAAAATCCGCGAGAAGCTGGCGGAGACCAGGTCGTTTCCGGGGGTGTCGGGCAACATATCCTTCGACGAGGAAGGGGAGACCGTCAAGTCCGTCGCCATCTTGTCCGTGCGGGGCGGGCGGCTGACGGAGGTTTACGTGGCGGAGCCTGTCTGGGGCCCCGTGGAGGAGGAAGCCGCCGAGGAATAGGCGCGGGACGTCGGCGGGCTCCCTAGGTTTTGAGGAACGGGCGGGAGCGCCAGGCGGGATCAAGGGCGCGCCGCAGGGGGATGAGCAGGGGGTGTTGAAGTGAAGGAAGCATTGAAGGAAGCTAAGATAGGGGTCATCTACAAGTCCAGATACGGGACGGCGAGGCAGTACGCCGCCTGGATAGCGGAGGAGCTGGGGGCCGACCTGCTGGAGCGGTCGGCGGTTGACGCGAGCCGCCTGGCCTCGTATGACTTGGTGGTGTACGGCGGCGGCATATACGGCGGCAAGATTAACGGCGTCGATCTGGTGGCGAACCACGAGTGCGGGCGGCTGGTGATATTCACGGTGGGCCTGGCCGATCCCGCGTCGGCGGAGTATTTTTACGAGGTGGTGGACACCAACCTGCAGGAGCGCGTCCACAAGAACGCCGCCGTGTTCCATCTGCGCGGCGGCATAGACTATAAGCGGCTGGGCTTCGCGCACAGGGCGACCATGGCCGTGCTGAGGCGCATGGCCCTGAAAAGAAGCCCCGAGGAGCGTTCGGAGGTGGAGCGGCTGGTGCTTGAGACCTACGGCTCCAAGTCCAAGATAGATTTCGTCAGGCGCGACGCCATAGAGCCTCTGGTGGGGCACGTCAAAGGGGTCGTGGCGGGGCTTGGGGTATAAGGCGGTATTGCCAAGAGGCGGTTATTTGGGTATAATGGTTAGTATGAGCGGACGCGGGCGAAGGGCCGCAGGCAGGCGCGGCGGCCGGGGCGCGCGTTTATTTGTCGGGGAGACGGAACGGAGGATGAGATGAAGCATGTTAAGACTATAGCGAAGCCTGTGCTGAAGGACACGAAGGGAAAGGGCTGCGGCGAATGCCAGACTTCGTGCCAGTCGGCCTGCAAGACTTCTTGCACGGTGGCGAACCAGGAGTGCGAGAGCATTAAACGCAGGTAGGCGAGGGAAAAAGCGGCTTGGCCGCTTTTTTGTTTTGGGGGTGGCATGGTACAC
>JAIRPE010000007.1 GCA_031257175.1 Eubacteriales Family XIII. Incertae Sedis bacterium
TTCAGGCCCCTCGCCCGTCTCCATCCAACGCTTGACCCGCGCCTCGTCGATAATCCCCACCCCCAGCGCCTTGGCCGTTTTGTTTTTGGACGAGCCCGACGCGGGGTCATTATTTATGAGGTAATCGGTCTTGGACGTCACTGAACCTGTCACCTTGCCTCCTGCGGCCTCTATGGCCGCTTTCAGCGCGTTCCTGTTCTCATGGAGGGACAGCCCCCCCGTTATGACGAATGACAGCCCCGAAAGGGGGCCCCCTCCGTCGCCCCGCTCGGGAGCCGCCGCGAACCTCAGTTCGGCCGCCGCCCTGTCGGCCGCGGCCATGTTGGCGGGATTGGCGAAATAGCCCGCCAACGCCTCCGCCATGACCTCGCCTATGCCGTCTATCTCCGTCAGTTCCGCGGCGCCGGCGCGCTTTATCCTGTCCCAGTCGTCGCCCAGGGCCCGGCATATGAGCCCGGCGTTGGCCAGCCCTATGCCCGGCACGCCCAGGCCGTACAGAAACCTGCGCAGGGTGGTTTCCCTGGCCTTCTCCGCGGCGGCCAGCAGATTCTCGCAGGAGCGCCTGCCGAAGCCCTCCATGGCGGCTATCTCGTCCCTGTGCCTGCCCAAACGGAAAATGTCCGCCGCCTCCTGAACGAGCCCCGCCGCCACCAGCTTCTCCAGGCTCGCCTCGGACAGCCCCTCTATGTTCATGGCGTCCCTGCTCACGAAATGGGCCAACGCCTTCAGCTTCTTCGCGGGGCAACCCCCGTTGGCGCAGTAGAGGAACCTGACGCCGCTCTCGTCCCGCACCGACGTCCCGCCGCCGCAGGCGGGGCAATGGGCCGGCGGCCTTACGGGGCCGCTCCCCGTGAGGTTTTCGGCTATCTGCGGTATGATCATGTTCGCTTTGTAAACGGTGATCCTGTCGCCCTCCCCCAGGCGCAGCTCCTCGACTATGCTGAGGTTGTGGACGCTGGCCCTGCCTACCGTGGTGCCCTCCAGCTCCACGGGGTCGAATATGGCGACGGGGTTTATCAGCCCTGTTCGGGACGCGTTCCACTCGATGTCCCTCAAGACGGTCTCCGCCAGCTCGTCCTCCCATTTGAAGGCTATGGAGTCCTTGGGGAATTTCGACGTGCTGCCCAGGGACGCGCCGTACTCCAGGCTGTCAAAAGCCAGCACCAGCCCGTCCGACGGCAAGCCGCCGTCCGCCGCCTTCGCGGAGAACCTCCGCACCGCCTCTTCCACGTCCTCGGCGGCGACGGGCGCGTGGCCGACCACCTGGAAGCCCTGAGCCGCCAGGAATTTCATCTGCTCCTCCCGCGAATCCCGAAAATCCGGCGCCGCCTCCCCTGGCGGGGGCCCCGCGCTGACCAGCGAGAAGGCGTGGAAACCCACGCGCCGCGCCGCCGTCACCTCGCTGTTGAGCTGCCTGACGCTGCCGCTGCAGAGATTTCTGGGATTTTTATATTTTTGCGCCAAGTCCTCTATGGCCTCGTTTATCCTCTCAAAATCGGAATAGCTTATCACGGCTTCCCCCCTGAGCAGCAATTCGCCCTTGAAGGGTATCCTGAGGGGCAGGTTCGTGAAAGTCCTGGCGTTGGCCGTGACCACTTCCCCCACCTGCCCGTTCCCCCTGGTCACCGCCTTGGAAAGCGCGCCGCCGGCGTAGCTTAAGGCTATGGTCAGCCCGTCCAGCTTCCAGGACAGCAGGCCCCGCTTGTCGCCCAGCCAGTCCTTGAGCGCGGCGACGTCCTTGGTTTTGTCCAGAGAGAGCATGGGTGACGGATGCGCCTCCTTGGGCAGCTCCGACAGCGCCTCGTGGCCCACCCCCGCCGTGGGGCTCCCGGCCATGACCACCCCGGTCTCCCGCTCCAGCGACGCCAATTCCTCGTAGAGCCTGTCGTACTCCAGGTTGGGCATTATCTCCCTGTCCTCGCTGTAGTACGCCTTGGCGGCCTCCCTGAGGACGCCCGTCAGCTCCTTTATCCTGTCCAATTTCTTTGTACCGCCCATTTCCCCTGTCCCGTCCAATTCTTCTGTCTTGTCCAATTTCCCTGTCCCGTCCAATTTCCCTGATAATTATCCTTTTTTAACTCCCGCCCAAAATTATTGGGCGAATGCCGGAAGATAGCATATGCCAATCCGCTTCAAGGTAGCGTTTCGCGGATTGGCGCAGCAAAAAATACCTCTCACGGCCCGCCTCGTCAATCCTCCGACAATATGGTCACGGGGGCCAGGTTGCGCGAGAGTTTTTTCACTCCTGCCGCGCCGAACACCACCGTCACCGTTTTCTCGTCCGCCTCCAGCACCAGGCCCTCGCCGAATTTGCCGTGGAACAGCTTGTCGCCGTTTTTCAGCTTCAGGCCGTCCCCCGCCGCCGCCTGCCTCTCCACGCTCTCTTTGGCGTATTTCAGCTGGTTGAAGGGGCGCGCCGTCTCCTTTTCGGCGTAGCCGTCGTTGCCTGTCCTGGGCTTGTGGAACAGGGGGCCGCTGTTGCCCCTTATGTTGTCGCCGTCCAGGTAGGATTTGTCCAATTCGCGCAGGAATGAGGACTCCATGGTGTAGTCGGTCTTGCCGTACAGCGTCCGCTGCCGCGCCCTGGTCAGGTAAAGCTTCTCCTTGGCGCGGGTCATTCCCACGTAGCAGAGCCTGCGTTCTTCCTCTATCCCCCCCTGTTTTTCCAATGAGCGCCACCCGGGGAAGAGCCCGTCCTCCATGCCGGGCATGAACACCACGGGGAATTCCAGCCCCTTCGCGCTGTGGAGCGTCATGAGCGCCACGGCGTCCTCGTCGGAGTCGTGGTTGTCGATGTCCGAAATCAGCGCGATTCTCTCCATGAACTCGGCTATGCTGATGTCAGGCTCGTCCTTCTCGTAGCTTTTTATGACCGATATGAATTCCAGCAGGTTCTCTATGCGGCCCTCGGCCTCGACGCTTTCCTGGGCCTCCAGGGAGCGCAGGTAGCCCGTCCCCGTGAGCAGCCTTTCGTATATGTCGGAGACCCTGAGGTTGTCCTTCTCCGCCGACAATTCCCGAATCAGCGCCGCCATCCGCCCGACCTCCGCCGCCGCCTTCGCGGGCAGCGCGCCCAGGGCGTCCCCGTCGGAGGCCAGCGCCAGCAGGCCCTCGCCCCTCTCTTCAGCCAGGGAGGCGAGTTTTTCCAGGGTTTTGCCGCCTACTCCGCGCTTGGGCTCGTTCACCGCGCGTATGAACGCCAAATCGTCCGCGGGGTTCTGGACCAGCCGCATGTAGGCCAGCACGTCCTTTATCTCCTTCCTGTCGTAGTAGCGCAGGCCGCCCAGCACCCTGTAGGGGACGCTGCCCGCCGACAGGGCCTCCTCGAAGGTTCGGGATTGGGCGTTGGCGCGGTACAGCACGGCGAAATCCTTGTAGGCCATCCCCTGCTCGCACAGCCGCGTTATCTCGTGGGCGACGAAGGCGGCCTCCTGCTTTTCGTCCTCCCAGCAACGGTAGGTTATCTTCTCGCCTGAACCTTTGTCCGTCCAGAGCTTTTTCCCTTTTCTGGATTTATTGTTCTCAATCACCGAATGGGCGCAATTTAGTATATTCCCATAAGACCTGTAATTTTGCTCCAGTTTGACGACTTTGGCGTTCCTGAAGTCTTTTTCAAAGTCCAGGATGTTGTTGATGTCCGCCCCTCTCCATTGGTATATGCACTGGTCGTCGTCCCCCACGACGCAGATATTGCCCCGTTCCTTCGCCAGCAGGCTTATGAATCTGTACTGCATCGAGTTCGTGTCCTGATATTCGTCCACCATTATGTATTTGAATCTGTCTTGGTAATGCGCCAGTATCTCAGGCGCGGTCTCCAGGAGCCTGACCGCGTTCAGGATGAGGTCGTCGAAGTCCATGGCGTTGTTTTTTTTCAGGGCTTTCTCGTAGGCGTGGAAGAGCGGCGCCACCACCTGCGCCGTGTAGGAGCCCTCGCTGTCCGCGGCGTAGCCCTTCGCGTCCATGCCCTTCTCCTTGCAGTCGCTTATCACGGCCAGCACGTAGGCCGGAGTGAATTTTTTGTCGTCCACGCGCTGTTCTTTTATGCAGTTTTTCATCACCGTCTTTTGGTCGGTGGGGTCGTAGACAGCGAAGCCGCCCTCATAGCCCAGGAGCCCCGCGTCCCGCCTCAGCATGCGCAGGCAGGCCGAGTGGAATGTTAGTATCCACATGCGGGGCGCGGGGCCTATGAGGGCCTCCACGCGCTCGCGCATCTCGGCGGCGGCCTTGTTGGTGAAGGTGACGGCCAGGATGTTGTAGGGCGGCACGTGCTCGTCTTTTATGAGCCAGGCGATCCGATGGGTCATGGTGCTGGTTTTCCCGCTACCCGCCCCGGCCAGTATCAGAAGCGGCCCGTCCTTATGGACGGCCGCCTCCCTTTGTTTTGGGTTTAGTTTGTTCAGGTAGTTCATGATGGCGTAATCCTTTTTGCCTCGCGCATAAAACACAACCCCCCAAAACAGCGCGCGATTCAGGGGGTTTCTGTGGTGCCCAGACTCGGAATCGAACCAAGGACACGTAGATTTTCAGTCTACTGCTCTACCAACTGAGCTATCTGGGCAAACCATCCCCCGGAAACGCCGCCTGTCCGCCGACGGCATTTCCGAGGTCTGTTTCCTAAACTTGGTGGGCTCTCAGGGACTTGAACCCGGGACCGCCCGGTTATGAGCCGGATGCTCTGACCAACTGAGCTAAGAGCCCTCACCTAACTGCTGGCGCCTGGTCGGGGTGGCAGGATTTGAACCCGCGACCCACTGGTCCCAAACCAGTTGCGCTACCAAACTGCGCTACACCCCGCGATTCGCTGTACGTCCGACGGACAAAATATTGGCAGGGGTAGTAGGACTTGAACCCACGGCGCATAGTTTTGGAGACTATCGCTCTACCAACTGAGCTATACCCCTACATGACATGCCAACGAAAGCGCGGACTGCGATTTAGATCAAATCCACCATCGATTTTAATCTTAACCCAGCTTTTTTATTGTAACATATTTTCGGCCAGTGTCAAGGCTTAAAACGCAATTTTTTTTAAAGACCGCGAATTTTTATCTCCGTCCGCCCCGCGCCGTCCCCTGTCACCCCCCGGCCGCCACCTTGACCAACGTGGCCCTGCGGGCCAGAACCCTCGCCGCGCCGGAGGTCAGGTTCGTCATCATCAGCTCCGTCTCCCCCTC
>JAIRPE010000013.1 GCA_031257175.1 Eubacteriales Family XIII. Incertae Sedis bacterium
CCCCGCGCCCGCGCCAGATATATCATCAGCACGTTCACGTCGGCGGGGGTCACGCCCGCTATTCTGGACGCCTGGCCCAGGGAGCGCGGCCTTATCTGGCTTAACTTCTGCCTGGCCTCCAGGCGCAGCCCGTCCATGGACTGATAGTCCATATCGGCGGGGAGCCTCTTGCTCTCCATCCTTTTGAACCTCTCTATCATCTGCGACTGCTTGTTGATATAGCCCTCGTACTTTATCTCCGTCTCCGCCCGCTCCCTGTTCAGCGCCGATACCTCCCCCCTGCCATGGTCAACCGCCGCCAATGAGACGTAGCTGACCTCGGGGCGCTTCAGCATGTCGGCCAGGGACACGGCGCCGCCCACGGGTGACGAGCCGACGGACTCAAGAAAAGCGGAAGCCGCCTCAGCCTCCGCCATGGTCTCCCGCAACCGCTTAAGCTCCCCCTCAAGCTCGGCCTTGGAGCGCAGATACCCTTCATAACGCGCGTCCGTGACCAGCCCTATCGCCCGCCCCTTCTCCGTCAGGCGCAGATCGGCGTTGTCCTGCCTGAGCGCCAGCCTGTACTCCACCCTGGACGTCATCATCCTGTAAGGCTCCGAAGGGCCTTTCGTCACCAGGTCGTCTATCAGGACGCCTATATACGCCTCCGACCTGTCCAGCACGAACGCCGCCTCCCCCTTCAAGCGCAGAGCCGCGTTGACGCCCGCCATCAGCCCCTGGGCGGCTGCCTCCTCATAACCCGAGGTGCCGTTGAATTGCCCCGCGCAGAACAGGCGGCCCACCGACTTGTGTTCCAGCGTCGGGTACAGCTCCAGCGGGTCCACGCAGTCGTACTCTATGGCGTAGCCGGGCCGCGAGAACACGGCGCCCTCCAGCCCCTCTATCGACCTGTAAAACTCCGTCTGCACGTCCTCAGGCATACTGGTGGACATCCCTTGGATATAATATTCGTCTGTGGACAATCCCTCCGGCTCCATGAATATCTGATGTTTCTCCTTGTCGGCGAAGCGGTTGACCTTATCCTCTATGGAAGGGCAGTAGCGAGGCCCGACGCCGCTTATCAGGCCGCTGAACAGGGATGAGCGCGAGAGGTTCGCCCTGATAATCTCATGGGTGCGGGCGTTGGTGTAGGTGAGCCAGCAACTGGCCTTGTTGCCTCCCATGTCCCTGCCCATGTTCATGAAGGAGAAGGGCTTCACGTCCTCGTCACCCGCCTGCTCGGACATGCCGCCGAAATTCAGGCTCCTGCCCAGAGCGCGGGCGGGCGTCCCCGTCTTGAACCTGCGGAGGCCCAGGCCGTGGCCCTCAAGGGAGCGGGACAGCGCGGAGGCGGCGGCCAGCCCGCTCGGCCCCCCGTCGTAGACGCATTCGCCAATGAATATCTTGCCCCCCAGGAACGTGCCTGTGGCCAATATGACGGCCTCCGACCTGTAGACCGCCCCCGTCCTCAGCACGACGCCCGCCGCCGCGCCTCCTTCCACCAAAAGCTCCACCGCCTCGCCCTGCTTCAATTCCAGGTTTTCCTGCCGCTCCAGGACGTTTTTCATCCATCGGTGGTAGGCGGCCTTGTCGGCTTGCGCCCTGAGGGAGTGGACGGCAGGCCCCTTGGCCTTGTTCAGCATCTTGCTTTGGATGAACGTGCCGTCGATGGCCAGCCCCATCTCGCCCCCCAGCGCGTCAATCTCCCGCACCAGTTGCCCCTTGCCCGTGCCGCCGATGGCGGGGTTGCAGGCCATCAGGGCCACCGCGTCCAACTGGATGGAGAGCGCCAGCGTCCTCATCCCCAGCCGCGCCGCCGCCAGCGCGGCCTCGCAGCCCGCGTGCCCCGCCCCTATCACTATCACGTCGTAACGCCCCTGCTCGTAGAGCCGCATGAATGCCCCCCTTCGCTCCTATTTCCCCAAGCAGAACCTGGCGAAAACTTCATCTATTATATCGTCCCCCAGCGCCTCGCCTATGACCCCGCCCAAAAATTCGTAAGCCTGCCTGAGGTTCAGCTCCGAAAGTTCAAAGGAGCCGCCCTCCCGCACCGTCCGCAGCGCCTCGCCCACCTCGTCCCGAGCCAGCGCCATCAGCCTGCCGTGCCTGGCGTTGGTCAGAATCACGTCCTCGCGCCGCGCCGCCTTCCCCTTAAAAACGAAGTCCGCGATGGCGTCCTCCAAGTCCGCCAGACCCGTGCCCTCCTTGAGGGACATGGCCAGAACCCGCGCCTGGGGCAACAGCCCGCCCACTTCGGCGGGGGACGACGACTCTCCCAAATCCGACTTGTTCAGCACGGCTATGACGGGGCGCCCCGCCGCCCGCGCCGCTATGCCCCTGTCCTCATCCTCCAGCGGCGCCGACATGTCCGCGACGAAAATCAGCAGCTCCGCCTCGTTGAAGGCCGCCTTGCTCTTCTCCACGCCGATGGCCTCCACGGGGTCTCCCGTGTCCCTTATGCCCGCCGTGTCCGTGAGCCTGACGGGTATGCCCCTGATATTCGCCGTTTCCTCTATGGTGTCCCTGGTCGTTCCTGGGATTTCAGTCACAATAACCCTGTTGTCCCTGAGCAGCGCGTTCATCAGCGACGACTTGCCCACGTTGGGCTTGCCGACTATGACCGTCCTCAGTCCCTCGTTTATTATCCTGCCCGCGTCCTCCGAATCCCTTAGTATTTCAAGTTTATCGCCTATTGCCGATATGCTGTCTGCCACCTCTTCGGCGGTCAGGGCCGTCTCGTCCTCCTCGGGATAGTCCAAATCAGCGGCCAGCCGCGCCAAGAGCCCCAAAAGCTCCTCCCGCAGGGCGCGGATTTTCTGGGACAGGGCGCCGTCAAGCTGTTTTATGGCCGTGTCGTAGGCAAGCTCCGTCTTGGCCTTTATCAGGTCGATGACGGCCTCCGCCTGGGCCAGGTCCAGCTTGCCGTTGAGGAAGGCCCTCTTGGTGAACTCCCCTGGCTCGGCCGGCTCGGCCCCCGCCGCCATGACCATCTCCAGTGTCTTCCGCAGCGCCATCATGCTGCCGTGGCAATGTATCTCCGCGCAGTCCTCCCCCGTGTAGGTTTTGGGCGCCTTCATGAACACGGCCAGCGCCTCGTCCACGATCCGCCCTTCCCCGTCAACCACGTGCCCGTGGCGCATAAGCCGATCGGGGAAACCGAGGGGGGCGCAGGCCCCCGAGTCCGACGTTCCCGCCCCAATGGCCGCACCCGCTTCAGGCCGCGCCGCCCCAATGGCCGCACCCGCTTCAAGCCGCGCCGACCCGCGCCGAAAAACGGCCTCCAGTATAGGGCCGCTTCCCTCGCCGCTTATCCTGACTATGCCTATCCCCCCCTCGCCAGGGGCGGTGGAGATGGCGGCTATCGTGCCGTGGGGGAAATCATGGCTGCCCACGCGCCCGCCTATTTGCCCAGGCCAAAATAGCCCTTCACCCGCGCCATGGTGCGGGCGGCTATCTCATTGGCCCTCTCCGCGCCGTCCCTCAGCACGGCCTTCAGCTCCTCCGAGGGGCGTATCTCGTCAAAACGCTTCTTGATGGGAGTGAGGGCGTCTATGGCCACCTCCGCCAGGTCGTTCTTGAACGCCCCGTAGCCCACCCCTTCGTACTTCCGCTCCACGGCCTCTACCGACAGTCCGGAGAGGGCGCTGTAGATATTGATGAGGTTCGTGACGCCCGGCTTGTTCTCCAAATCGTAGCGTATGCTCCCCTCCGAGTCGGTGGTGGACTTCATGATGGCCTTCCTTATCTTGGCCTCATCGTCTAAAAGCGATATACGTGACAATTGATTTTCCGCGCTTTTGCTCATTTTCGCCAATGGATTGTCCAGCGACATCACTCTGGCGCCCTCTTTCAGGAATCTCCCCTCGGGCACCACGAACACGTCGCCGAACCTGTTATTGACCCTTATGGCCACGTCCCTGCACAGCTCTATGTGCTGTTTCTGGTCATGGCCCACGGGCACCACGTCGGAGTCGTAGAGCAGTATGTCCGACGCCATCAGGACGGGGTAGGTGAACAGCCCCGCGGGCGCGGACTCGTTGCCCCTGCTTTTTTCTTTGAACTGGGTCATGCGCGAAAGCTCCCCCGTGTAGGTGTTGCACATGAGGACCCATGCCAATTCCGCGTGGCCGGGCACGTCGGACTGGATGAACACGGTGCTTTTCTTGGGGTCGATGCCCACGGCCAGGTAGAGCGCCGCCACGTCCAGATTGTTCTCCCTAAGCTGGGCCGGGTCTTTCGGCACCGTTATGGCGTGCAAATCGACCACGCAATAAAACGGCTCCGCGCGCCCGCCGGGGACGGCCTCGTCCTGAAGCTCCACGAATTGGCGCAACGCGCCCAGATAGTTTCCGATATGGATGTTCCCTGTGGGCTGAACGCCCGAAAAGATTCTCATTACCCATCTCCTTTGTTTTTTCCCAGCCGCTTCCCGCGACTGCCTCTCCCGACCCGCGCCGCCTTTCCCCTTCGCCGCGCCGTCGGCCTCTAACGTTTTCCCTCATCCGCGTGGATGGCGGCCACCGCCTTGCTGCTGCCTATGCGGCTGCACCCCAGCAGTATGTATTTCTCAGCCTCCGCTTTGGTGCTTATGCCGCCCGAGGCTTTGATTTTCACCCCCGCGCCCAAGTGCTTTTTAAACAGCTTCACGTCCTCGTAGGTGGCCCCGCCGTCGCCGAAGCCCGTGGAGGTCTTGATGTAGTCGGCGCCCGCCCTGGACACCACGTCGCAAAGCTTCACTTTTTCCTTGTCCGTAAGATAACAGGTCTCCACGATGACTTTCAGCGTCAAGTCCCCGATAGCCTCACGAACCAGGCGTATCTCGTCGTAGACGTTGTTGTAAAGGCCATTCTTCACGTCCGTGACGTTTATCATCATGTCCACCTCCCGCGCGCCGTCGGCCAGAGCCTGCCTGGCCTCCACCATCTTCGCCGTGGAAGGGTTGATGCCCAAGGGGAAGCCCACGACCGTGCATATGCTCACCCGCTCCTTGTATTTGTCCCGTATCCTCCGCACGTAGCACGGCGGGACGCATACGGTGGCGGTTTTATGCGCAATGGCCTCTTCGCACAGCGTCTGGATTTCGTCCCAGGTGGCATAAGCGTTCAGCAGGGTGTGGTCAATGTATTGATAGAGTTTGTATTTCGTCATTGCGCCTCCTCTCGCTTGTCTTTTACGTCTGTGGCGTTGTCACTGCTCCTTCGTCAGTCGGTTACGTGCCAAAAGCACGCGCCCTCCTTCCTCTCTCGCGTTCCTAGCCACAGCCGCAAAATCCTGCGCGACGTCAGTAGTCGTCTTTTACGTCTGTGGCGTTGCCGCTGCTCCTTCGTCAGTCGGTTACGTGCCAAAAGCACGCGCCCTCCTTCCTTTTTCGGGCGCTTATGAAAAGCGCTCGTTTTCTTACACTTTTCGCGTCCCTGGCGCCGCCGCGCCCCTTGGGGCTGGCGGCGTTGGCGTTGCTCATTCTTCCTGGCCGCGCCTTCGATAAATTTTACTGCTAGTATAAATTATATTTCAATGAAAATAAAAAAGCAACCTAAACTTACCAAATGAGATAACTTTTGAGACGTTATATTTTCATGGCTCCCGCCGCCCCCAAACCCCTCCGCGCCGCGTCCTGACTGCGCCTCCGCCTCTCCATCGGAGCAGTGGCCGAAAGACGCCCCTTAGCCGCGCAAATTTTTAACACGCCTGTAACGCTGCCGTCATTGACTTTTCCCATTGCGATATATGCCAATCCGCACTTTAATTTTTCCCTTGGCGCGGATTGGCATATACTATCTTCCGACGCCCGCCCGCCAACTCACCCCTCCGTCGAGCCCCCGCCCCCTTTCCCTCGCCCATCTCCACTATTCTAATAATCAAATCGATTTTCATGTTTAATACGAGACAAAAGAGGTATACTTAAACTGTGAGCATGGAGCCCCGGCTGTGTGGGTAGCGTTTCCCCCGCAGCTTGGCCCCTCGCGAAGCGGAGTACCCCCCGCGACGCGTACCCCCCTTGGTGGGCTTTCCCACCCCGCCAAGGGGACATCCATGCCACACTAATGCCAACAGACGCGCCCCCATTAGGAGGCGCGCTGATAATATACCTTTCTCGGGCCAGATTAGACCTATTGACTAGTGGGAGAAAGTATCTGCTAATCCGCTCCACGACAGTATTTCGCAAGCGAATTAATGTTATGGCTTTAAAAAAAACGGCGCCGCTCGCGGCGCCGCGGCTTTGCCATGCGTGGAATAGTGGGCAAAAATGAGTGCGCCTAAGCGCGGCATTCAAAAACGCGCGGACGCACGAGAAATTTCAACTAAAAGAAAGAGGAAGGAGATGCACATCATGAACACGGAAGAAAAAAGAAGCGAAGCGCGCAATAAAATGCTGGCCTTGCTTCTGGCCGTGAGCCTGCTGGTCACCTGCGCGTCCTTCGCCTCCAGCGAGGGGCAGGTGAACCTGAACACCTCGTTGCCGCAAGAGGACGCGACCTACGAGCCTTACGACCCCCTCGACGCCATGAGCGGGGACGCGGGCGCTGTTTCGGGCGGAGACGAAAACGCCCCTGACGGCGACACGGCAGGCCAGGAAAATTCGGGAAATTCTGAGGCCATAGTTATAGGCTCGGGTGACGGCACGGACCCCGCCGACCAAGACGGCGCGACAGACCCTGCCAACCCCGACGCGATGATAAACTACCCCAGCGCCCTGAAGCCTGAGGGGACCTACCCAGGAGGGACAGGCGGCAGCGGCAATGGCAATGGCGGCTCCGCGTCAGGCGGCGCGGTCACGGCCCCGAGCACCACCAACGGCGCCACGGAAGCGCCGATTTTCACCCCAGGAGCCTTGGGAAGCCCCGACGGGTCTATTTTAGTGATGCCCGAGCCCGATGAGCCGATAGGCCCGGGCCGCCCCCCCACGGAGGGAGGCATATACGTGGTTCCCGCGTTGGAGCCTGAGCTTGACCTGGGAACCAGCGAGGGCGCCGTGGAGCTGGAAACCACGGAAGGGGCTATTACTTCGCCTGAGGCGATAGATGTTTATGCGGTGACAGAAATAGACCTAAGCGGTCTGCACGCTACCTTTGTAAATAACGGAAACAAGCCCTTTAATGGCAACGGTTATACCTATAATGAAACGCGCACAGTAAAAGGCAACTTTGCTATAGGTGGGGCGAAGACGTCCATAACTGTGGAAACACTCGCCTTTGACAACAGTGCCAGCGGAAAAGAATACACGCTAAAAGGGAGAGTCGAAGGACTTAATGTGAGCTTTACAGGTTGCAAAGATACCAAAGTGACCCTTGATAATGCCAAACTGATCCCGGCAAAAAAGGCATCGTCTGCATTACATAACCCAAGCATTAAGGAAGGTTCTTTCAGAATTTTAGATGCCTCAGATGTCACTCTCTATTTGAAGGGAGAGAACGAGATAAAAGGCGGGTTCATGCTCCACGGTTATGTGGACGCTTTTAATGCGCGTGGTGAAGCAGGCATTCATGTGGAAGCCAAACGCAGAGGGGGAAATAATGTTGCCATTAGCACTCTGAGGATATATGACGCTGACAACGGCAACGGCAAGTTAGTTGCTGAAGGCGACCTGGGAGCCGCAGGAATAGGCGGAGACTACGAGAAAAACACTGATGACATACATTGTGGTAATGTGTACATATATTCTGGCACCGTATGGTGCTGGTCAGGCGGCATCACTGGAAAAGACGGATGTAGAGGCGCTGGAATAGGCGGTGGATACGGCGGCGGCTTGCTGTCTCTTGTGACGCCAACAGCTGGTGGACAAGGCGGCACTGTCAAAATTGAGGGCGGCCGGGTAATGTCTCAGGGAAACAGGGGCATAGGTAGCGGAAACCCAGGAGTATTGGGGAAACTTGTAAATCCCTGGGATGAATCCTGCACAAAATATGATAGTTGCGAGATAAACAGCGGCAGCATAATAGGCAACGGCACGGCTTACCGTCCCAGAGTCAGAAGAATTTACTCAACCCCACCTTCAAAGGGCGGGAAGCACCCCGACGGCAGACCCCTAAACAAAGATGGCGACCCTTTGTATCTTCAGATAATAAGGGTGAAGGATTCGAGCAAACAGTTTCGGCCTGACGCTAAAGTAAGTATTGAAGTCAAAAAAAATGGCACATATTCATACACTTACGAGGCTTTTACCGAAGCCCGCGATTCCATTACTGTAAGGGAGAATGTATTGGGCGGACTTTTATTTAATGAGCATACAATTCCTGTAAAAGGCGCCGCTTATTGCTGGTTGCCCAAAGGCAAATACCCGCCAGGGTCTATCAAGGTGGAGGCAGGCAACGAGACTGGCGAGAATATTAACGAGATAGAAGTAACCGACAAAGATGACACCACGATAGAGACGGGATTGGAAGTGGAGATAGAGATGACCCCTGCAAAAGACATCCCCGTCTACTTCAAGCAGTATGAATCTGGCAAGTCCTCAAGTCAGTGGAAGAACGAAGTCAAAACCGCTTACGTTTGCCAGGTTCAGGTTGGCGACAAGCTGTATATCAAACAGA
>JAIRPE010000005.1 GCA_031257175.1 Eubacteriales Family XIII. Incertae Sedis bacterium
CCGCCCCGCGCCGTCCCCTGTCACCCCCCGGCCGCCACCTTGACCAACGTGGCCCTGCGGGCCAGAACCCTCGCCGCGCCGGAGGTCAGGTTCGTCATCATCAGCTCCGTCTCCCCCTCCCGTTCAGCCTCGACGGCCAACGTCACCGCCACCTTGTCGGCATAGGCCACGGACTCTATCCTGAACGCGCCGCCTGCGGCCATGTTCTGCAGTTTTCCCAGGAACGTGTAGTCAACGGCGAAATCCATCAGCACGTCCTCCCGCGCGAAGCAAGGCCCCGCTTCCTCCACCGCCCGCCTGGCCGCCCCCGTGTAAGCTCTTACCAGCCCGCCCGTGCCCAACTTCACTCCCCCGAAGTACCTGGTGACCACCACCGCGACGTTCGTCAGGCCCTCCGCGTCAAGCAACTGGGCTATGGGGGCGCCCGACGTGCCCTGCGGTTCCCCGTCGTCGCTGGCCCACTGCAACCGGTTCTTCTCCCCTACTATAAAGGCGGGCACGTTATGCGTCGCGTCCTTGAACAAAGCGCGGCGCCCCGCGATGAAGGCTTCCGCCTCCTCACGGGATTCCACCGGGCGCGCGCAGGCGATAAACTTCGAGCGTTCTATCACCTGTTCGGCCACCGCCTCCCTAAACACAGTCTTGTACCTGATCATTTTTCCCCCGGCGCGTCGGGGCGCCCATGCGCGAAAGCCGCCAATCTGTCATAATCCGCCTTCGCGAGGCGCGCCCTAACCCGCGTCCCTTCCTCAACGTATTCCAATTCGTCCACGTGGGCGGCGTCCTTGAGGTAAGCCACTATGTCTCCCCTGGAAAATGGTATGAGCAATTCCGCCTCCCTCATGTCCGCGAACAGCCTTTCCCTCACCTGCTCAAGCAGAAGGCCCATATTGTCCCCGCGTTTCGCAGACAGCGCTATAGCGCCCCCATTGCCGCCAGCCGCGCCGCCGATAAGCAGGCTCGGCTCCCCGACATGCGCCCCTGACGAGGCGTCAAGGAGATCAATCTTGTTGAACACCTTTATGACGTCCTTGCCGGAGGCCCCCAACTCGGCCAGCACATCCTCCACCACCTTGATGTGGAAGCCTTGGTCGTCATAGGAGGCGTCTATCACGTGTATCAGCAAATCCGCCTCAACCACCTCTTCCAATGTAGCCTTGAACGCCTTGACCAGCCCGTGGGGCAACTTGCTCACGAAGCCCACCGTGTCCTCCAGGACGAACTCGCTGTTGTCCTGAAGTTTTATACGCCTCTGGAACGTGTCCAGCGTCGCGAACAGCATGTCTTTCTCCAGCACCTGCTTGTCCTCATTGCCGGTCATGGCCAGCACGCTGTTCATTATGGCCGATTTGCCGGAATTGGTGTAGCCCACGAGCGCGGCCACGGGCACGTCGTTCCTCTTCCTTCGCGAACGCCGCACCTCTCTTTGAGCCCCGAATTCCCGCAATTCTTTTTTTATCTCATCCATCCGCCTCGCGATATGCCGCCTGTCCGTCTCCAGCTTCTTCTCTCCCGGCCCTCTGGTCCCGATGCCCCCGCCCAACCGGGACAGAGATTTCCCAAGGCCTGTGAGCCTGGGCAGGCGGTATTGCAGCTGCGCCAGCTCCACCTGCAGCCGCCCCTCCTTGGAAGATGCCCTCCGCGCGAAAATATCCAGTATCAGCGCGGTTCTGTCGATGACCCTGACCCCCGTCGCGTCCTCAAGATTCCTGATTTGGGCGCCGGAAAGCTCGTCGTTGCAGATCACCGCGTCGGCATCCATGTCTCGGCACAGCTCCCCGACCTCCTCGGCCTTGCCCTTGCCCAGGTATGTGGCCCTGTCCGGGGCGTCGCGCGCCTGGGTCAGCTCGCCGATGACGCAGGCCCCCGCGGCTTCGGCCAGGGCAGCCAGCTCGTCCATGGATCTGCCTATGTCGCCGTCAAGCTGGATCCCGACCAGAATCGCCCTACAGGTCTCGTTTTCTATGGTTTCGTTTTCTTCAGTGAATTTTATCATAAATTGTTAAAAATCGGCGGGCGCGCGCCCGCCGATCGAATATCGCGCCGGAACCTCGGAAACAGTATTGTCTCATAAAGCGACGCAAAGCGTGGCCGCACTGTTTTTAGCAAGCGCCTATACGCCCACCCTCTGCAACTCGTCCAAAAACTTGTCGTTCAATATCTTGATGTGCGTGCCCTTCATGCCCAGGGAGCGGGACTCTATCACGCCCGCGCTTTCCAGCTTACGCAGGGCGTTGACTATGACCGAGCGCGTTATCCCGGAGCGGTCGGCCACCTTGCTGGCCACCAGCAGGCCCTCGTTGCCGTTCAGCTCCTCGAATATCCTCTGCATGGCCTCGGTCTCCGAATAGGACAGCGTGCTTATGGCCATCTGCACCACATGCCGCTTGCGCGCCTCCGCCTCCCTCTCCACGGCCTCCCTGCGCTTCAGCTCCAGGCCGACTATGGCGGCGCCGTACTCGCCCAGTATCAGGTCCTCGTCGCTGAACTCCGGCTGGTATCTGGCGTAGACCAGCGTGCCCAGGCGCTCGCCGCCCCCGAAGATGGGGATGATGGTGTGGAGCTTGTCGTAGGAGTCGTAGCCGTGCTTGAATATCTTGATGGCCTCCTCCGCGGTGAGGTTGACCTGGGGCGTGGCCACTTTGAGCATTTCCTCGTTGTATTCGTTAGGAAATTTCTCCTTGCCCGTCTCCGGGTCGTGTATGGCCGCGCTGTCCCCCCTGATCTTATAATGCACGCCCATCACCCTGCCTTGGCCGTTGGCGATGTAGACATTCGTGTTCATGAGGTCGCTCAAGGTGCCGCAAAGCTGGTCGAACGACAACGCCCCGGACGTGCTTTCCTGTAACAGCCAATTCAGCTTCCTTACCTTCTCCAAAACTTTTTTTTCTTCCAAGTTGATCCCCTCCATCTCCAGATCGGCGCCTTTTCGGAACGGCAATGCCTCCGCCGCCGGGCCGAAGCTACAACCGCGACATTCCAAAACGCGCCCCAATAATAAATGCCAAACCAAGAAAAGACCAAACCTCACGCTCCCCCTCTCCATCCCGGGGCGCGCTCTTCCCGGCGCTTTTCCGTCCGCCCGCGCTAACCGTCGTGCCGGCCGAGCCGCGCGGCAAGACGGAGCGCCGGGGCCCGCCAAACTTTCTAAAGAATGAATCTGTCAATATCATCGGCATGTATTCTGTCGATAAACTTCTCCTTGACGTATTCTTCGTCAATAACAATCTCTTCGTCACTGATATCCGGTATATTGAAAGATATGTCTTCTAAAAGTTTCTCCATTATGGTATGAAGCCTTCTCGCGCCTATGTTCTCCGTCTGCTCGTTGGTGAGGGTGGCGATGGTGGCGATCTCGTCCACCGCCCCGTCGGTGAAGCGGATCTTTATGCCTTCCGTCTCCAGAAGCATTTTGTGCTGCTTCAGGAGGGCGTTCTCCGGCACCGTCAGTATCTGGACGAAGGCTTCTTTTGTCAAATTTTCCAACTCGACCCTGATAGGGAAGCGCCCCTGCAGCTCCGGTATGAGGTCGGTGGGCTTGGCGATGTGGAAGGCGCCCGCGCCGATGAACAGTATGTGGTCCGTTTTCACAGGGCCGTGCTTGGTGTTTATCACGCTGCCCTCGACTATGGGCAGTATGTCCCTCTGCACGCCCTCCCTGGACACGTCCGCGCCCGAGCGGTAGCCTCCCCCCGACGCTATCTTGTCGATCTCGTCAATGAAGATTATGCCGTTCTGCTCGGCGTTCTCCAGAGCCTCGGCGGTCACTTGGTCCATGTCTATCAGGTTTTGGGCCTCCTGCTCGCGCAGGGCCTTGCGCGCGTCCTTCACCCTCAGCTTCTTTCTTTTCTTTTTCTGGGGGAACATCTCGCCGAAGATGTTGCCTATGGCGACGCTCATCCCCTCGTTGCCCAAATCCAGCTGGCTGCCCTTAGGCGCCTCCAGCACGTCGATTTCTATGTACTGGTCCTCCAGAAGCCCGCTCCTGAGCTGCTGGCGCACCTGCTCCCTGGCCAGCTCCACGCCGCTCTCCGGCAATGCCGGGCCGTTGTCCTGGGGCGGCGGCTGGTTCTGCTGGTAGCCGCCCAGGATGAAGTCGAAGGGCCCCCGCGCGTTCTGGGGCGCCGGCTTTTTGTTGCCCGGTATGATGGCCTCTATTATTCTTTCCTCGACAATTTCGTCCGCGATATTATATTTTTCCTGCAGACGTTTTTGCTTGGTTATCCTCACGGACGCCTCCACCAGGTCGCGCACCATGGAATCCACGTCCCTGCCCACGTACCCCACCTCGGTGAATTTTGTGGCCTCCACCTTCACGAAGGGGGCGTCCATGAGCTTCGCCAGCCTCCTGGCGATTTCCGTCTTGCCCACGCCCGTGGGGCCCATCATGAGGATGTTCTTGGGCGTCACCTCTTCCTTCATCTCCTCGGGCAGCAGGCTGCGCCTGTACCTGTTCCTGAGGGCGATGGCCACGGATTTCTTGGCCTGGTCCTGCCCTATGATGTATTTGTCCAGCTCCCTCACTATTTCCTTGGGAGTCATGCTGTACAGTTTTGAACTCATTTTTCCACTCCTCGGCTTGTCCTCTTCCCGACTGCCGCCCGTAACCCTTTTGCGGCCCTATAACTTCTCCACCGTGATGTTGTCGTTGGTGTAGACGCATATGCTCGACGCTATGGTCAGCGCCTCGCGCACGATTTCCTCCGCTCCCATGTCCGTGTGCCTGAACAGGGCGTTGGCCGCGGCGTAGGCGTAATGGCCTCCCGAGCCGATGGCGATGAAGTCGTCGTCCGGCTCTATGACCTCGCCGCCTCCCGATATGAGCAGCAGGCATTCCTTGTCGGCGGCCACCATCTGCGCCTCCAGGTGCCTTATGGCGCGATCCGTCCGCCAGGACTGGGCCAGGGCCACCGCCGCCCTCTTCAGGTTGCCCGAATGCTCCTCCAGCTTCTTCTCGAACTTCTCCGTCAGCGTGAAGGCGTCGGCCACGGAGCCGGCGAAGCCCGTTATGACGGAATTTTTGTATATTTTCCGAACCTTTTTGGCGTGGCGCTTCATCACGGCGGCCTCGCCCACGGTCACCTGGCCGTCACCGCCGATGCACACGTCGTCCTCGCCGCGCCTGACCGCCACAATAGTAGTCGCGTGAAATTGCATATGAACCTCCATATCGTTTCTCATGGGGCCGTCGCCCGCTTCCCCTTTGGGGGTTTTAGAAGTCCCCCTTAAACCCGCATGCCGCGTTGGAGCAGACCAGGCTGGCGTTCTTGGTCTTTTTCTCCGTCATCAGCGAGCCGCACTGCGGGCATTTCTTCTCCACGGGCTTGTTCCAGAATATCTGGTTGCAGTCCGGGTAGCCGCTGCAGCCGTAGAACAGCCGCCCCTTTTTGCTCTTCCGCGCCACGATGTCCTTGCCGCAGCTGGGGCAGCTCACGTCTATCTTCTGCACGATGGCCTTCGTGTTTTTGCACTCAGGGTAGCCGCCGCAGGCCAGAAACTCCCCGAACCTGCCGTATTTCTTCAGCATGTTGCGGCCGCACAGCTCGCAAATCTCGTCGGTGACCTCGTCCTCCAGCTGCAGCTTCTCGATGGCGTTGTCCGCCACTTCCAGCTCGTCCTTCAGGATGTCGTAGAACACGCTCACGACGCCCTTCCAGTCCGCGTCCTTCGCCTCGATGTCGTCCAGCTTGTCCTCCATGTCGGCGGTGAAGCCCGTGTCCACGATTTCCTTGAAGTAGGTCTCCATCAGGTCTGTCACCAGAAAGCCCAAATCCGTCGGGGACAGGGTCTTTTTCTCCCTGGTGACGTACTTCCTGTCGATCAGCACGCCGATGATGGGCACGTAGGTGCTGGGCCTGCCGATGTTCTTCTCCTCCATGTCCTTCACCAGGCTGGCCTCCGTGAATCGCGGCGGCGGCTGGGTGAAGTTCTGCTCGCCCTTGACGTCCTTCAGCTTAAGCGGGTCCCCGGCCGCGAGGGGCGGCAATTGCCTGTCCTCGGCGTCCTCATCATTGTCGGGGCCTTTCCCGTAGTCGTAGACCTTCAGGAACCCGTCGAACCTCAGTTTCGAGCCGTTGGCCCTGAACACGTAATCCCCGTTGGCCACGTCGGCGGCCTCGCTGTCGTACAGGGCCGCTGACATGCGGCTGGCCACGAAGCGCGACCAGATCAGCCTGTAGAGCGCGTATTGCTCCTTCGTCAGGGATTCCTTTATCTCGTCCGGGTGGAAGCTGACGTATGTCGGCCTTATGGCCTCGTGGGCGTCCTGCACGTCCTTTTTCTTGTTGCTGTACACGTTGTTCCCCAGGTATTCCTTGGAATACTGGGTGGTGATGTACTCCCTTACGGCCTTCTCCGCCTCCTCGGACACCCTGACGGAGTCCGTCCTGATGTAGGTGACGAGGCCCACGGTGCCGTGCCCCTTGATTTCCACGCCCTCATAGAGCTGCTGGGCGACGAACATCACCTTTTTCGTGAAATACCCCAGCTTCGTGGACGCCTCCTGCTGCAGGCTGCTGGTGGTGAAGGGCGCGGCGGGGCGGCGGGCTCTCTCTTTCCTGTCCACTGACTTCACGGCGAAATCGCCGTTTTTCAGATCCTCCAGAATCCTGTCGGCGGACGCCTTGTCCTCCACCGTTATCTTTTTGCCCTTATGCTCCAAAAGGCGCGCCGTGAAGGGCTTGCCCTCTTTGCCTTCTTTCTTCGCCAGGGACACGGATATGTTCCAATATTCCTTGGGGACGAAGGCGCGTATGTCCTTCTCCCTGTCGCAGATAATCTTCAGGGCGGCGGACTGCACCCGCCCCGCGCTCAACCCTCTGCGTATCTTGCGCCAGAGCAGCGGGCTTATCTTGTAGCCCACCAGCCTGTCCAGCACCCGCCTGGCCTGCTGGGCGTCCACCAGCTTCAGGTCTATGGGCCTGGGGTTCTTCACCGCGCCCTTTATGGCGTCCTTGGTGATCTCGTTGAACACTATCCTGATGGGCTTGTTGTTGTCCAACCCCAGCAGGTAGGCTATGTGCCATGAGATGGCTTCCCCCTCCCTGTCAGGGTCGGTGGCCAGCAATACTTTGTCCGCCGACTTGGCTTCCTTTTTCATGGCCTTTATGACGTCGCCCTTGCCCCTTATGGAAATATATTCTGGCTCAAAATTGTTCTCGACATTGATACCCAGCTTGCTCTTGGGCAAATCCCTGACATGCCCCACGGAAGCGACCACTTTGTACTTGCTGCCCAAGAACTTCCCAATCGTCTTCGCTTTGGAAGGCGACTCCACGATAACAAGTGACTTGCCGCTCATTCAAACTCTCCTTTTACTGTCCCGCTATTTTTCATTTCATCCATCTCGAACTGTAAATACCCCCTTACATCTTCCTTGTGTTCATAATTGTTCAATATTTTCAGAGACTCACCAAATTGCGTAAATTTTGTGTCGAAGCCTCGCCCAAGAACACACGATGTATGTTTGAATTATATTGTAAAAACTATACATGTGTCAAGTCAATCAAAACATATTTAATAAAACAATTGTAAAATATTTTAACATCAGTTATACTATCCTTGTGAACTATGTAGATAACAAGGGGCTTCGCGCACTGTCCGACAGGGGCGCGGGGACGGGCGCCGGCAGGGGGTCGGGGCCTTCCGAGCGGCAGGGCATGGGGCGCTTTTCGCCTGAGCGGGGCGCGGCGCCCAGGACGGGGGGTGTTTCCCATGAGCAGCTTCGCCACGGCGTTCAACGCCGTGACTCCCATGTTCCTTCTCATATCTTTGGGCGTGGCCGCCAGGCGGGCGGGCCTGGTGACGGAGGAGGCGGCCTCCCAGCTCAACAGGGTCGTTTTCACCGTGTTCCTGCCGGCCCTGCTGTTCAACAACGCCTACAGCGCCTCCTTCGCCGAGTCAGCGAGCCTGCGGCTGGCGCTGTTCACCCTGGCGGCGGTCGTCGCCGTCTGGCTGCTGGCCTGCCTCTGCGTCTGCCTCGCCATAAAGAGCAGGCCCATGCGGGGGACTATGATACAAGGGATATTCCGCAGCAATTTCATCCTGTTCGGCATTCCCGTCGCCACCAACCTGTACGGCGAGGAGAACATAGGCGCCACCTCCTTCATGGTGGCCGTGCTGGTCCCCATCTTCAACGTCCTGGCGGTGGTTACTCTGGAGGTGTTTCGGGGCAACAAGGTCAAGCCGCTGGGGATTTTGGCAGGGATCGCGAAGAATCCGTTGATTTTGGGGCTTTGCGCCGGGTTGCTGGCGTTTTTCTCAGGACTGAGGCTGCCCGCGTTCATCGGCGGCGCGTTGGAGTCCGTGGCGGGGGCGGCGACGCCGCTGGCGCTGATAGTCATGGGCGCCGCGCTGACGTTCAAGGGCGGCGCGGGGACGGCGCCATTGGCCGCGGCGGTGTTCGGGAAGCTGGCGGCGGTCCCTCTTTTGGTCCTGCCCGTCGCCGTCCGCATGGGGTTTCGGGGCGTGGAGCTGGCGACGGCGGCTATTTCCTTCGCCTCCCCCACGGCGGTGGCGTCCTACGCCATGGCCAAGCACATGGGCGGCGACGACGTGCTGGCGGCCAGGATAGTGGTCGCCAGCACGTTCTGCTCCTGCCTGACCATGTTCCTCTGGGTATACGCCCTGAAGGAGCTGGGGCTGATATGAGCGGTATGAGGGGCGCCCCGCCGAACGGGGGCGGCGCCCGTGAAGGAGGCATGAACGGCATGAAGCACATGAGATACAAGATCTGCGTCATCGGCCTGGGGCTGATGGGCGCCTCATTGGCGAAGGCCCTCAAGGGCTTCAGGAACGCGGAGATAAGCGGGGCGGACACGGACGAGTACACGAGGGAGAAGGCCCTGTACACCGGCGCCGTGTCCCGCGCCTCCCACGACGCCGCCGACGTGGCCGCCGACGCCAACCTGCTGGTTTTCTGCGTCTACCCGCGCCACGTCCCCGAGATTTTGGAGCGGTGCGCCCCGAAAATCTCGGACGGCGCGGTGATCTCGGACATATGCGGGGTCAAGACCGGGCTTTACGAGAGGATAACGCCCCTCATCCCCAAAAACGCCGACTACGTGGGCGCCCACCCGATGGCGGGCAGGGAGAGGGACGGGATAGACCACGCCGACCGCGACCTGTTTAAGGGGACGGGCTTCATCGTCTGCCCCCTGCCCTCGACGAAGAGCAGCAGCGTGTCGCTCATGTCCGACGTGGCGCGGCACATAGGGGCCACCAAGCTGGCCGTCGCCCCTGCGGGGCTCCACGACCAGATAATAGCCTACACCAGCGATTTGATGCACATAGCGGCGGCGGCGCTGTGCATGGACTACCACCCCGGCATGACGTCCGCGTACACGGCGGGCGCTTTCAGGGACTGCACCCGCATAGGCGACATCAACGCGGAGGCCTGGACGGAGCTTCTGATGGGGAATTCCGACAACACGGTCTCCGTTTTGGAGCGCTATATGGGCAGGCTGTCGGAGGTGCGCGACGCCCTGCGCGAGGGCGACGCGGCCAGGCTGACGGCGCTGCTGGAGCTGGGCGGGGCGAACAAGCGGGCCATGTTGGGGAGGTAGGCGCGGGGGAAAGCAACCCGCCCGCCCCGCCTAGATACACGGCGGGACGGGCGGGGCTTACTGTCGCGAGCGCTATACTTATCCTTTTTTACGTCCGCCCAAAACTATTGGGCGGACAGCGGAATATGATGTCTACAAATCCGCTTCAAGACAACATCTTAAAATGCGGATTAGCATCAGGTGCGCGCCAAACCGCATCCGGCTTTCGATTTAGCCTGCTTGAGGAGACGTAAGGGGAGCAAATCTGTTATCCCAGGCGTAAACCTTAAACGTGCAGTCTTTGTAAGCCGCCTTGTCCAACTTGAACTCCACCGTCTCCTTTTTTCCCGCGTCCACGCGCTTGTTGACGGCTTCCGAGCATACCAGCCTGCCAGCCGAGTCATATCCGGCAAAAATCAGGTTGGCCGTCACGGCGGTGGCGGTGTTATTGGTTAAACTAGCCGTGTTTCCCTCTACAGACAGAACGTATTTCTCCACGAGCGCCGCAACGGCGGCCTCCAGATCGGCCGTGGCTTCCTTCACCGCGTCCACCCCCGCCATGTCGTAAATGCGTTTCGTGACAAGCGGCTCCGCAACGGCGCGAGCGGCGACGTAAGCGTCCCAACCGTCCTTGAGGTAGCGAGAGCTTTCCCGCGTCGCGGGGGACGAGGCCAACGCCTTTTTCAGCTTGTCACGGCCGGGAGCCCCGATCACGGCAAAGAACGAATACTTCTCGTTGCCCTGGCTGTCCCACAGGTGCGCTCCTTTGTTGCTGTTGAACGTGGACGAGTCCGACGTGCCGTCCCACTGGTACGCCACGACCTTATCCTTGTACTCAATCAGCAGATCCATCCAGTCCGCCGCAAAGTCCGCTTGCGCCCTCATGACGTCAGGATCGGTCGAAAGTCCTACCGAAGCCGGGTTCCATTGCGGATTGCGCTTCACAGGAGAATTGTCGGTATCGAACGTATTGCCGCCGTCGCTGGATCTGAGGGCCCAGCTGCCCGAACCCGTCGGCCAGTCGAGGGCGGGGTCGTCTTTCCCTCTGTCGCGCACGTGAGTTGACGGCTTTGTCGGGTCGTAATCCGGATTGGGGATAAAATCACTGCGGATGTCGCCCTCGGATATGGATATCTCGTCCGCCACCGTCAGTCCCAGCTCTATCTGCTCGCGCAACATGTCAATGGTGGGATAGGCATAGGCCAAACGTCCCTGCATTCCGTAGCCGTCTATATTGCCCGCCTCATAGATGGGCTTAAGCATCTTGACAGTCTGGCTCATCTTTGGCTCGTAAGGCTTGTTGCTGTCCTGGAAGTCATTTATGTAAAGTTTCCAATCCGCGCCGTAGTGGTTGCTCCACTTGCGCGCCGACGCGAATGCCTGACGCACCCAAGCCGACTCCGCGTAGAGCCGCTCGTCCGGTTTGCCGTCCAGTTCGGGATGGCGGAATATGCCGCCCCATTGCCCGCTTTGATAGCCCTCCATGTTCCGAATCTGCCCGGAATAGTCGTCTATCGGCTCGTTTACCACGTCCCAAGAATAAATGACATCCTTGTAGGGTGCGTAGCGTTCCATCATCTTCATGATGTAATTATCAAGCCGCGCCAACATGGTCGCTTCGCTGGCCCTGTCATTCTCCATGAACGTCTTGGAGGTGTCGTAAGTGAAACCGTTCATGAAGAAGTAGTTGGGCTGCTGCCCGCCGTGCCACGCCAGCACATGAGCGCGCACGACCTTCTTGTCCTCCGGGTGGGCGGCGTTCCACTCGCGTATGGCGTTAAGTATGCTGATGGAATTCGGATTGTCCGCGAGAATGACGTCGCGGTTCGCGTCTTCGATCTTCGCGGCTTTCTGCTCTTGCGTCAATCCCGCGTCGGCGTTGATCGCCGCCACTGCGGCGAGATAAGCCGCCCGCGAGTTGCTGGCCGTGCTGCTGTTGCCGATCTGGGCATCAAGCTTCAGGTCGTTGGAGGGGCTGTTCGTCTTGTAGTGGTACAATTGCTGAGAGCTGTTCCATCCGCCGAAGGTGCCCATTATGAAATAGTCCTCATATTCCTTCCAGAGCGACGGGACGGCCGGGTTGTACGCCTTAACGGTTAAGTTGAACGTCTTTGTGTCCGTCGCCGTCCCGACGCTGACGGTCGCGACAAGCGTCACGTCCACGTCAGGCTCCCCATGCGGCGGTATGCTGACGTTGCCGAGAAACCATGGCGCCCACATTTCCCATCCCGGCGGCACTGAAGTGGTTATCACGCCTTCCGGAACGCATGACCAGGAGAGCGTGGCGTCCGCAAATGTCAGCGGCAGGTTAAGTTTGGTCTTTACGTCATTTTCAACATTGCCGTTAGCGAGCGCCGCCCAAGTCAGCGCTTCTTTCGCCGCCGCCACCTTCGCGGCGTCCTCGGGATTCACGTCCGCAAGGGAAACTACGCCTGCGGATTCCTCCATGCCCGTGCTTACGGCGTAGGCCGGCGCCGCGAACATAGGCGCGATCAGCATCGCCGAAAGCGCCGTTGCCAAGATCTTCACAAGTTTCTTTTTCATGTCGTTGAGAACCTCCATTCGCGAATAAATGTCCGTCTGAAATACCCATACAAAACAATACGGAGCCTTACAGAACTTCATAGAACTTCATAGAACTTCATATAGAACTTAATAGGGCCTTACACCATAGCCGTCCTGTTGAATTATATCGTATCCCGTTTGGATTTGTCAAGAATGGTCTGTTTGATCGCTTAATTTACCTTTAAGGTATTATTTCGCGACGGTTTGGCGCAAACACAAAGCCGGCAACTCACTTCCTGTTGTCCGGATTCGATATGAAATGATTCACCGCGATGGCGATTATTATTCCGGCCAGGGTGTCCAGCAGGCGCCTGACGCCGCTGATGTAGGGCGCCTCGACGGTTT
>JAIRPE010000011.1 GCA_031257175.1 Eubacteriales Family XIII. Incertae Sedis bacterium
TGAGGACGCTCGCGGAGGGCGCGATGGTGACGCGGATGGCGCCGAGCCCCACGGGGTTCGTGCATCTGGGCAACCTGTACGTGGCGTTCGCCAACGAGAGGCTGGCCCATCAAAGCGGCGGGGTTTTCTTCCTCAGAATAGAGGACACCGACGACAAGCGCGAGGTTGAGGGCGCGGCGGAGGCGGTGATAAGTTCGTTGAGCCATTTTGGACTAAGTTTCGACGAAGGCGTGACGCCTGTCGGTGAGGCGGGAGGCTACGGCCCGTATTACCAGAGCCTTAGGGGCGGAATATACCAATGCTTCGTCAAGAAGCTGGTCAGCGAAGGCAAGGCGTACCCCTGCTTCCTGACGGCGGAAGAACTGGAGCGCGTCAGGGAGAGGCAGGAGGCCGCGAAGCGGACGCCCGGAGTCTATGGTGAATGGGCCGCGCACCGCCACCTGAGCCTGGAAGAGGTGAAGGCCAGGATAACGAGCGGGGAGCCCTATGTGGTCAGGTTCAACGCGGACATGACGGACGCGGGGCTCATGGATGGCGTGCGCGTGGCGGATGCCATCAGGGGGGAGCTGGCCATGCCGCCTAACCCCCTGGACGTGGTGATTTTGAAGCCTAACGGTTTGCCCACGTACCATTTCGCCCATGTGGTGGACGACCATCTGATGAGAACTACCCACGTCATGCGGGGAGAGGAATGGCTTTCCTCTTTGCCCGTCCACGTGGCGCTGTTCAGGGCGTTAGGGTGGGAGGCCCCGACTTATTGCCATACTACCGTGCTTATGAAAAAAGAGGGGGAGGCCAAGCGAAAACTCTCAAAACGCAAGGATCCGGAACTGTCGCTGGATTATTACAGGCGTGAGGGCTACCATCCCGCAGCCGTGCGTGAATATCTGCTGACCATCCTGAATTCCAATTTCGAGGAATGGCGAATGGAAAACCCTGGCAGCCCCGCCGAAGATTTCCCCTTCACTTTGGGAAAAATGAGCAATTCCGGGATTCTGTTCGATTTGGACAAGCTGGGGGATGTGAGCAAGGAATGCCTGCTCAGGATTCCTGCGGCGGAACTGGCCGGGTTTCTGACGGAGTGGGCGCGGTACGCGAAGCCTGAGGCCGCCGTTTTGCTCGAACGTGACGCGGGTTATCTGGAAAAAATACTGGACATAGGGAGAAGCGGGGAGAAGCCCAGGAAGGATTTGGCCTACGGCGCGCAGATACTGGAATTTATCTCATATTTTTACGACGAACTGTTCAGGATAGAGGACGATTGGCCGGAGAATGTTCCAACGGCGGACGTGCCCGCCTTGCTCTCGGCATATCTGGAGGGCTATTGCCACGGGGACGGGCAGGCGGAGTGGTTTGGCAGGATAAGGAGTATGGCGTCCGCCATGGGCTATGCGGAGAAGCCCAAGGATTTCAAGAAATCCCCGGAACTTTACAAGGGGCACGTGGGGGACGTGAGCGCGGTGATAAGGATAGCGCTGACGGGGCGGCGAAGCTCCCCGGATTTGTGGGAAATACAGCAGATACTGGGAGAAGAGAGAGTCAGGCGGCGGGTGGAGGCTGCGGCGGCGCGACAAGGATAGAGGTCTTGCGGCTTCAGCCCGGGCCGCAACCCGCATAGAAAGAAAGCATGGCCGCTCGGTTTTTTATGTCGGCATTAGCTGTAAGTCTTGTGGAGGGCTAGGGGATTGCCCGAGTTTTGCGCCTAGCTTGACGGAGAAGCCATGGCCCGCTCGGCCATGCTTAAGACCGAGAGCAGCAGCGACGCGGTTATGCGGATCGTGGCGAAAACGGCTTGCAGAACCGGGTTGCTGAGAACCGGCGTCGAGTATCCAAGTCAATAAGCGATCGACAAACATTATTTTAGAAAACATGCGGCAGGGGCTCAATACAGCCAAAATTGAGCATAAAATGTAAAATCATTGGTGCTAGTGTAAAATATCTGTAAAATATTTGTGAGAAAGAAAGACATATTTATTGACATTTCCCATATATTCTATTATACTACGGATATAGCAAAGACGCATACAGAGTTCAGCGTTTTTCTTTTTTAACGGCGGATGCTACGATAATTTTGCCGTGCATTGGCTGTTGATATTCGTTTTGCACTTGTATGCCACGAAAAAGGAGGAAGATTATGTTAAGAAAAATCATCGCTATTTCAACGACGGCGGCGTTGTTGGCGGGCGGTCTGTCATTCGCCCCTGCGGCGCTGGCCGCCGATCCTGCCGACGCCATCTATGTCAACGGCAACATTTACACCGTTGACAGCAAATTCTCAGTAGCGGAAGCTCTTGCGGTGAAAGACGGGAAGATCGTCTATGTAGGCACCGACGCCGGGGCTCAGGCATATGCGGCGACGGACACTGAGGTCGTGGATTTGGGAGGACAGACCGTCATACCGGGCCTGATCGAGAGCCACATGCACTACCAGAGCTTGGGATCCAGAGCCGAAGAAATCGATATCTTCAATAAGCCCAAGGCCGAAATACTTGCAAAAGTCAAAGCCGAAGCCGATAGGTTGCAGCCTGGCGAGTGGATTCGCGCAGGCGGATGGAACAACGAGCTGTGGGGCGAGACGTACCCCACTAAGGAGGATTTGGACGCTGTGGCGCCCAACAACCCCGTGGCTCTTTCCCGGGCTGACGGGCATTCCACATGGTTCAATTCCTTGGCGCTGTCCATCGGCGGCATCACGTTGAGCACGCCGAATCCTCAGGGTGGTGAAATACTGAAAAAAGAAGACGGCTCCCTCTGGGGTCTTCTCACCGATACTGCGGCCAGCATCGTGACTTCCAAAATCCCTTCGACTGTGTCGGCGGAGAGGACGTTGAGGCGTTATCAGCTGGCCGATAAGCAGGTGCTCTCCTATGGCATCACCACTCTTGTGGATGCCGGCATCAGCTACGACAACCTCAAAATACTGAAAGACGCATACTCCAAGGGATTGTTGAAGGTTAGGGCGTATGAGATGCTGTCTGACGGCGAGGACGTCAAGTATATAGCCGACGGGCAGAAACCTGTGCAGGATCTCTATGACGGCAAGCTTTCGGCGCGGGCGGTCAAGCTGTATTCCGATGGTTCGTTGGGTTCCAGGAGCGCATGGTTGCTGGAGTCATATTCCGACAGGGCAGGCTATGTGGGCGAGCGTCGGTGGACTGACGCCGAGCTTTATGACACGGTCAAGCGCGTGGCCGGCGCAGGTTTCCAGATAGGCACCCACGCCATAGGCGACGCTGCGGTTCGTCAGGTTATCGACCAGTACGAAAAAGTGACCAACGAGCTGAAGCTCACGGATCACAGGTTCAGAATAGAGCATTTTCAAATAGTGAACGCGGCCGACATTCCTAGGACGGTGAAATTGGGCATCATTCCGTCCATGGAGGCGGTTCACGCGACTTCAGACATGAATATGGCTGAAGACAGAGTCGGTTCCACGCGCATAAAGTCGTCCTACGCGTGGCGCACTATCATAGACGACGGCGGCATCGTAGCCAACGGTTCCGACGCTCCTGTGGAATTGGTCAACCCATATGACGGCCTTTACGCATCAGTCACCCGTATGGACTCCAAGGGTCAGCCCGCCGGGGGTTGGTACAAAGAACTGGCCATGACCAGGGAAGAGGCTCTGAAGTCCTTTACCATTTGGGGCGCTTACGCCTCCTTCTCCGAGGATACCAAAGGTTCTCTGGAAGTCGGGAAGTATGCGGATTTCGTGGTGCTGGACAGGGATTACATGAAGATTCCCGACAGCGAAATATTCAAGATTCAGGCGCTTCGCACTTACGTCGGCGGCGAGCTGGTTTATGAGGCGGAAGCGACGGCTGAGTCCCCCGCGACTTCCGGCGACGGCCTTTCGGCCTTCAGCGACGCGGGTTCAGTAGCCTCTTGGGCGGCCCCGTTCTTTGAGAAGCTCATCGCTGCCGGGACTATCTCGGGGTACAAAGAAGACAACACCTTGAGGCCCAAGAACAACGTGACCAGGGCCGAATTCACCAAGATGGTGGTGGGCGGTCTGAAAATCAACGCGGGTGGCGCGGCTACCGCGTTCACTGACGTCAAGGACGGAGACTGGTACAAGGGAGATGTCGAGACGGCGTTTGGCAATGGCTTGATTAAGGGCTTGAGCGACACCGCTTTCGCGCCGAATGCCACGATAACGCGGCAGGATTTAGCTACCATAGCCTACAGGGCTATAGTGGCTCTGAAATTGGAAATTCCGTCGCCCACGGCAGGCGGTTTCAGTGACGATGCGGCGATAGGAGATTATGCCAAGGATGCCGTGTACGTTCTGAAAGAACTGAACATCATTTCCGGTCGCGACAGCGGCGCCTTCGATCCCAAAGCATTTGCCACAAGGGAGGAGACGGCTAAGATTATAAGCGGAGTGATAGACTATGCCGCTTCCAAGGCCGGAGCATAGACAAAAAACTAAAAAAATAAAAACTAAGGCAAATGCGACAGGGGCGGGAATCTTCGCCCCTGTCGCATTGTGTTTTGTGGCGCTCGTTTACTCATCCATAAGCGGTTGGCACCAGATCTCGATCGCGGCGCCGTCGATGGCTTCTAGGTGAGAGAAAATGAAATTATTGGCAGCCCATTCGCTTAACCTTTCCAGTTCGTTCAACCTGGCGTTGGCGGCGGCCTCGCTGTCAAAAGCCTCCGCGAAATATTTGATGTCGCCGTTGCCCGCGAAATAATCTTCAACGGCAATAGCCTTTTCTTGACTGGACGCTGTCGCCCAGCTCTTGCCTTGTGCCTCGAACAAGACGGATATCGCGTCTTCAAAGCCGACTTGGGAGATGAATTCTGATATGCCGTAAACGCGAGGATTTTTAACCGACTTTAGGTCTTCCTCGCCCAAGAATACTTTTGGTTCGTAGCAGCCACCCAATATGAACATGGCAGATAACTCCTTTCTACACGTGATTCTGCGGCGACGGCCCGAACGTCGTCGTCCGCCTGAAACAAAACTTGCCCGAGATAAGCGGAAAAACACGCCTGACAACAATTATACCGCCAAATGCGCAGGCAATCAAACGGCATTGCCTCATAACAGAAAAAACTGGGAAATTATTGGCCGTCGAGTTGTGATATAATAGAACACGAGCCTACACCCCCCAACGCTGGTTGTACGGTTTTCCAAACATGGCGTAATCTGTTTATGGACAGTTCCGTACACTTTGCGACGGTCGGCGCGCGCGTCGCGCCCGCTTTGCCGGGAAACGCGGAAAGATCGAAAATTCTGACTTTGGGGCTGGCGTCGGCGGTTGGCTGTCTGGCGGCGGCTTGGAGAGGCGGGAGGAAATCGACCGTGCGGGGTTTAAATTGAATTGATGGCGCGAAAAGTCGCGTTAGGATTGATTGTAGAGAGAAAGGCTAGTTGGCTGACACGAAACGTCAAAAAAACCTTTACTTTTTAAAATGCAGGACGTATAATTTAGGAAGGGGCGAGATGAGGGACGAAGTTAGGGAATTAACCAGGTTTAAGAACCAGATTTTCCTGCATGGCATGATTGTTGCACTTATCTTTGAGGCGGGAGCGCTGCTCGTGTTGGGCCCGGACGCGATGTTCGCTTACGGATTGGTTCTGGGTACCTGCATCGCCATCGTTAATTTCAATATTCTTGCCATTACGGGCAGAAAGTTGATGAACGCGCGGAGGCCGCTTCTGAGCCTGGCGAGTTATGTATTGCGGTTTTGCATCTATTGCATGGCGTTTTACATGTCGTTGCGGCTCGGGTTTGTGTCCGCAGTAGGGACGGCGTTGGGGTTCTTCACCTTGAAGCTGGCCATCTACTATCTCCACGCCCTGAAGCCGGCCTTGCTCAAGCGGTCGGGCAAGAGCGGCGGCGCGGGGACGCCCGCCGCCGAGGCGCGGGACGCGGGGGCTCGCGAGGCGCGGGAGCGGAAGGACGCGGACGGCTCGGACGTCGCCGCAGGGGCCGCCAAGGACGGCGCGCCGTTCGAGGATGACGACGGCAGGAAGCGGGGGGCGCTCTGGAAGGAAGTGTTCGGCTCCACCTTCGACGACGAGGAGGACTGACGCGAAGGAGGGAGGCGCCGCGAGCGGCTTGCCTCACGGGTGGGCCTCGCATGGGCGCCGTTGCCCAAATCATAGATTTGGACGGTGGCTCCGAAGACTAGTAAAGCGCAGGATTTTTTTCGTCAGGCTAGGAACGCGAGCGAGGGAGGGGGGCGCGTACTTGTGTACGTAACCGACGACTGAGGGAGCAGTGACGACGCATGGCGGAGAGCGGTAGCCCACAGCCGTTCAGCCGCGCCGCGAGCGGCTTGCCTCACGGGTGGGCCTCGCATGGGCGCCGTTGCCCAAATCATAGATTTGGACGGCGCTCCAAAAGACAAGCTTAAAAGGGAGGAAATTGCATGGAAGACCTAACCCACGTAGGACCTAAGATATTCGCCAAATTCGACAATGGCCTGTACATCACTGAGACCGTGGTGGCGGCGGTCATAGTGGCCGTGATACTTGTGATCTTGACGCTTTGGCTCAGCAGCGGCTTGCAGCAGGTCCCCAAGGGGAAGCAGGTGCTGGCTGAGATGGCGGTCAAGGGGATTTACGACCTGGTGACGGGCACCATGGGCAAGCATTGCGAGAAATTCGCGCCCTACATAGGCACTCTGTTCATGTTCCTTATCTTGGGCAACATGCTGGGCTTGTTCGGGTTCAGGCCCACTACCGCGGACGTGAACATGACGTTCGCTTTGGGAGGGTTCACGTTTATCCTGATACAGTATAACGGATTCAAGACCATGGGGTTCAAGGGGAAGTTGAAGCACATGTGCGAGCCGTTGCCGTTCATGTTCCCGCTGAAGGTGATAGAGGAGATTTCCTTCCCCATATCGCTCAGTTTCCGACTTTTCGGCAACATCCTGGGCGGCGTCATCATCATGGCCTTGATAAAAAACGGCCTTTACGGCCTGACAGAGAAGCTGTTCGGCGGACACATGCCGTCGGTGGGCGAGTTTCATCTGCCCTTCCTGCAGGCGGTCATACCCCTGCCGGCGAATTTCTTCTTCGATATGTTCGAGCCTGTCCTGCAGGCGTTCATCTTCACCATGCTGACCATGGTGTTCGTGGGGATGGCGGTAGTCACCCACGAGAGCCACGAATGAACGTGGCCGCTCGCAACTTGGAACCGTCGGCCAGGCCGTGCCGGCCGATAGTCATATAATTACGCACTGCGATATTGATTGAAGGGTAAAAACGTTTAAGGAGGAAATTATCATGACTTTAGTAACACCACTTGCCTTTGTTCTGGGATTGTCGGCGATAGGGGCGGGAATCACGATCTGCGTGGCGGCCATCGGTATCGGCCTTGGCCAAGGGTTCGCGGCGGGAAAGGCCGTCGAAGGCGTGTCCAGGCAGCCCGAAGCTAAGGGGGACATACTGCAGACCATGCTCGTCGGGCAGGCCGTGGCCGAGACCACGGGCATATTCGCCCTGATAGTCGCCTTGGTTTTGCTGTTCGCCAACCCGTTTATTGACAAGCTGTAATCAGGAGCGTGGGAACGCCCGCGGCGGCGGCCGCGCCACAGGCCCGCGCCGAGACGGCGGCGGGGGCGCGGAGGCCCCGACGAGCCATGGGGACGCGAAACGCCTATATAGGAGGACTGAGTCTTGGTTGAGCATCTTGATTTAATCGAATTCGGGCCTACCCTCCTGATGAACCTGTTCACGTTGCTGGTCTTGTACCTGATCCTGAAGAAATTCTTCTTCGAGAAGGTGCGGGCCTTCATGCAGGCGCGTGAGCAGACCATCAAGGACTCCTTCGACAACGCCGACCATGTGAACAGGCTTGCGGATGAGAAATTGAAGGAATACAACGACCTGCTGCTGGAGATCGACGCCAAGGGCAGGGAGGTCATCAAGGAGAGCAAGCAACGGGCCGACGCCAGAGCCGACGAGATAATCGCCGAAGCGAACAGGAAGGCTTCGGAAATATTGGCTCAGGCGGAGAAGGAAATAACGAGGGAGAGGCTGAAGGCCGTGGACGACATGCATGAGCAGATCGTGTCGCTGGCCTTGCTGGCGGCTGAGAGGATATTGGAGAAGGAGTTGGACAAGAAGAGCCACGAGGCTCTGATTGACGGCGTTATCAAACAGGCGGGTAACACGCAATGGAAGCATTGACGATAGGGACGACCTACGCCGCGGCGCTATACGAGGCCGCCCGCGACAGGGACAAGATAGACCTGATCGCCGAGGAGCTGTCGGGCTTGCTTAAGGTCTTTGACGACGAGCCGCAGTTCCTCCTGCTGCTGTGCAGCCCCAGCGTGGGCGCGGTGGCCAAGAAAAGCTTGGCCGCCCAGGTTTTTAAAGGGAAAATTTCAGATGAGCTGCTGAATTTCCTGTTCGTCCTCGTGGACAAGCGGCGCATCGGCCAGTTCCGCGTCATTGCCAAGGCGTACCAGAAGCTTTTGGACGAGCGGACGGGGCTGTCCAAGGGGCTAGCCTATTCCGCCGTGCCCCTGCCCGCCGGCAAGCTGGCGCGGCTGGAGGAGGAGACAGGGAAGCTGCTGAGGAAAAACGTGAAGCTGGAGAGCCTCGTGGATGACCAGTTGATTGGCGGCGTTAAGATTCTGATCGATGGCAAGCTCATTGACGCCAGCGTGAGGAAGCGGTTGGAGGATTTGCGGGAACAGCTGGCGCAATAACGTTAAGGAGGTTGTTTATGAATCTCAGACCAGAGGAAATCAGCGCGGTCATTAGAGAGCAGATAAAAAATTACAAGAACGAGTTGGAAGTCTCGGATTTCGGCACCGTCATCCAGGTGGGCGACGGCATTGCCAGGATATACGGGTTGGAGCGCTGCATGTCGGGGGAATTGCTGGAATTCCCAGGCGAGGTTTACGGCATGGCCCTGAACCTCGAGGAGGACAATGTGGGCGTGGTCATCATGGGCGCCGACAAGGCGATCAGGGAGGGCGACATAGTCAAGCCCACAGGCAGGGTGGTGGAGGTGCCCGTCGGCGAGGAGCTGATAGGCCGCGTGGTCAGCGCCATCGGCCAGCCCCTGGACGGCAAAGGCCCCATCAAAACGAAGAAAACCAGGCCGGTTGAGAGCAACGCGCCCGGCGTGCTGCAGCGGAAGTCGGTGAACCAGCCCCTCCAGACGGGAATCAAGGCCATAGACTCCATGATTCCCATAGGCAAAGGCCAGAGGGAGCTGATAATAGGCGACAGGCAGACGGGCAAGACCGCCATCGCCATCGACACCATACTGAACCAGAAGGGCGAGGACGTCATCTGCATTTACGTGGCCATCGGCCAGAAGAAATCCACTGTTGCCCAGATGGTCCAGCAGTTGGAGGACAAGGGCGCCATGAAGTACACCATCGTGGTCTCGGCCACCGCCAGCGACGTGGCGCCGCTCCAGTACATAGCGCCCTACGCGGGTTGCGCCATGGCGGAGGAGTTCATGCACGAGGGCAAGCACGTCCTCATCATATATGACGACTTGTCGAAGCACGCGGTGGCCTACAGGGCCATGTCCCTGTTGCTCAGGAGGCCGCCCGGCCGCGAGGCGTACCCCGGCGACGTGTTCTATCTGCACAGCAGGCTGCTGGAGAGGGCGGCGAAGCTGTCGGACAAGCTGGGAGGCGGCTCCATCACGGCGTTGCCCATCATAGAGACCCAGGCGGGGGACATCTCCGCCTACATCCCCACGAACGTCATCTCCATAACGGACGGGCAGATATTCCTGGAGTCGGATTTGTTCTTCTCAGGCCAGAGGCCGGCGGTGAACGCGGGCATATCCGTGTCCAGGGTGGGCGGCAACGCGCAGATCAAGGCCATGAAGCAGGTGGCCAGCAAGGTGAAGCTGGAGCTGGCCCAATACAGGGAGTTGGCCAGTTTCTCCCAGTTCGGCTCGGATCTGGACAAGGAGACGAAGGAACGGCTTGACCACGGCCTGGTGCTGATGGAGGTCATCAAGCAGCGGCAATACAGCCCCGTGCGGGTGGAACACCAAATCATGATTTTCTACGCGGCGGTCAACAATTATCTGGCCGACCTGGGCGTGGACAAGATAAAGTTCTTCGAGAAGGGCTTTTACGAGTTCGTGGACACCCAGTACCCGAAAATCAGCGAGAGCATAAAGCAGACGGGCAAGCTGGAGGACGAGGCGGAAGAGGCGTTGAAGGAGGCCATCGTCAAGTACAAGGACGTTTTCCGCAAGGAATACGGGATGCTGGCGTAAAGCAGGCGCCAAGGCCGCCGGTCGCCGGCGGAACGTTATGAGAATGGGGGCGTAATATGGCTGGCAGCAGTATGCGTGACATAAAAAGGCGCGTGCGCAGCGTTACCAATATCGAGCATATCACCAACGCGATGAAGCTGGTGTCCGCGTCGAAACTGAGGCGGGCTAAGGCAAAATATGAAAAAACAGGCGAGTATTTCCATTTCGTCACGGAGTCCATTGAGGACATATTCAACAACAATTCGGACATACCCGTGAAGTATCTGGCGGGGAGCCGCGAGATCAAGAACAGATGCTACGTGGTCATAACCAGCGGCCGCGGCCTTTGCGGCAGCTTCAACTCGAACATCATAAGGCTGGCTGAGGCGGAGATGAGGCAGGACCCCAACCCGCCGAGGCTGGTGGCGGTGGGCGCCAAGGGGCGCGACTATTTCAAGAAGAGGGGCTACGACCTCCGCGCCGAGTATCTGGATCAGCCCGAGAGCATAGCCTTCGTGGAGGCCCGAAAGATCAGCGGGCCCATCATACGGATGTTCGACGAGGGCGAAATCGACGAGGTGGTGATGTTCCACACGGCGTTCGTGTCCACTTTGGAGCAGAAGGCCAGGCGCGTCAGGCTGTTGCCCTTTGAAATCAAGCGGGATCCTGAGATACTGCCCATGGAGAAGCAGGTGGAGTACGAGCCCTCCGCGGCGGAGGTGTTCAACTACCTGGTTCCCAAATACGTGGAGATAATGATTTTCAACGCCGTGGTGGAGTCGGCGGTGTGCGAGCACGCGGCCAGGCGCATGGCCATGGAGAGCGCCACGGACAATGCCAACGGCATGATAGCGGACTTGACGCTGTTCTATAACAGGGCCAGGCAGGCGGCCATCACCAGCGAGATAACGGAGATCGTCAGCGGCGCGGACGCGTTGCGCTAGGCGGGGCGCGTCGTGCGGGCGCGGGCGGTCGCCGCGCGGACGGAACACATAAAAGTAGGAGGTTGTTGATGAGCGGGAATATCGGGACTATACAACAGGTAATAGGCCCTGTGGTGGACATTAAATTCATGCCTGACGAGATGCCGGAGCTGTTGAACGCCATAAGCATCGACATGGAAGGCAGGCGTATCGTCACGGAGGTGGCGCAGCATATCGGCGACGACGTGGTGCGTTGCGTGGCGCTGTCCTCCACGGACGGCCTGCGGAGAGGCATGAGGGCCGAGGACACGGGCGGCCCCATCGCCGTGCCGGTGGGGGAGGAGGTGCTGGGGCGCCTGTTCAACGTCATAGGCGAGAACATTGACGGCAAAGACCAGGTGGTCACGGCGAAGAAGATGCCCATACACAGGGCGTCGCCGTCCTTTGAGGAACAGGACACCAACGCCCAGATTTTCGAGACGGGCATCAAGGTCGTGGATCTGATAGCCCCCTACACCAGGGGCGGCAAGGTGGGCCTGTTCGGCGGCGCGGGCGTGGGCAAGACGGTGCTGATACAGGAGCTGATAAGCAACATAGCGAAGCAGCACGGCGGCATATCGGTATTCGCCGGAGTGGGGGAGAGAACCAGGGAAGGCAACGACCTGTATTACGAAATGATAGATTCGGGGGTCATAGCCAAGACCGCCATGGTGTTCGGCCAGATGAACGAGCCTCCGGGGGCCAGGATGAGGGTGGCGCTCACGGGGCTGACCATGGCCGAATACTTCAGGGATGAGGCGGGGCAGGACGTGCTGTTGTTCATCGACAACATATTCAGGTTCACCCAGGCGGGTTCCGAGGTGTCCGCCCTGCTGGGGCGCATACCGTCCTCGGTGGGATATCAGCCCACCCTGGCCACGGAGATGGGCGCCCTGCAGGAAAGGATAACCTCCACCAAGAAGGGCTCCATCACGTCGGTGCAGGCCATTTACGTGCCCGCCGACGACTTGACCGACCCCGCGCCGGCCACCACCTTCGCCCATCTGGACGCCACCACGGTGCTGTCCAGGGCGATAACGGAGTTGGGCATTTATCCCGCCGTTGACCCGCTGGAGTCCACGTCCAGGATAATGGACCCCCTCATTCTGGGGGACGAGCATTACAACACCGCCAGGGGAGTCCAGGAGGTGTTGCAGAGGTATAAGGACCTTCAGGACATCATAGCCATCCTGGGCATGGACGAGCTGTCCGACGAGGACAAGCTGGTGGTGGCCAGGGCCAGGAAGATACAGCGCTTCCTGTCGCAGCCCTTCAGCGTGGCCGAGGCGTTCACGGGGACTCCAGGAAAATACGTGACGCTTAAGGAGACCGTGCGCGGCTTCAAGGAGATACTGGAGGGCAAGCACGACGCCATCCCCGAGTCAGTGTTCCTCTACGCGGGGGGCATAGACGAGGTGGTGGAGAAATTTGAGAAGAGCAAGCAGTAAGGCGGCCAACGCCGCCGCTTCTCGGCGAAATGGAGGCAGAAATGGCTAAAAGCGTCGCTTTGGACATCGTCACCCCTGACAGGCTCTTCTATCGGGGGGACGTGGAGCTGGTGATAGTCAGGACGCTGAACGGGGACGAGGGCTTCATGGCCAACCATCTGTGGGCCTGCAAGCTTTTGTCCACGGGGGAGCTTTGGATACAGGAAAAAGGCTCGAAGGACTTCCGCGTGGCGGCGATTTCGGGCGGGTTCATAGATATTAAGGAAAAATTCACGATTTTCACCGACGCCGCCGAGTGGCCCGAGGAAATCGACGTGGACAGGGCGCGGCGTTCAGGCGCGGCGGCCGAGGAACGCCTCAAGACGCGCAGGGCGCCCGTCGGCGGGGAGGACGCCGAGGCGTTGAGCGAGGCCAAGACGGACGTGAGGAAGTCGCGCACCCGCGTCAACGTGGCGGGCGGCGGCGCCAGGAGAAAGCGGTAGCGGCCTTCAGGACGGCGCCCCGAGGCGGCGGGCGCCGCGAGAGGCTTTTATGGAGAGGCGCGGCGGGCATGGAGGCTTGCGTGGCATGATGGATTTCTGCATTGTGGACGCCTTTACGGACAAGCCCTTCGGCGGGAACCCCGCAGGCGTCGTGTTCCTGCCCGAAGGCGGGAGTTTCCCCGACGACGCGTTCATGCGGAGTCTGGCGGCGGAGTTGCGCTATTCCGAGACGGCCTTCGTCAGGCGGGAGTCGGAAAACGAATACAGTCTGAGGTATTTTACCGTGACGGATGAGGTGGAGCTTTGCGGGCACGCGACGCTGGCCGCCTTTTCTGTTATTTTCGGGAAACAGGACGCGGGGGCCTCGTGCCTGGCCGCCCTGACCAAGGCCGGCAGGCTGGCCGTGGAAAAACACGGGGACCTGGTTTTCATGGACATGGCCACGCCTGCGGACATATCCGTCATAAGGGATGGGGCCGCGCTGAAGGAGATATACGCCTGCGCGGGCCTAGAGCCTTCTCAGGGCGCGGAATGGCCGCCAGAGGTAATCTCCACCGGATTGCCCGATATCATCCTGCCTGTGGCCTCCAGAGAGGCTCTGAACGCCATGAGGCCGGACTTCCCCATGATGAGCGCCCTGTCCGAGCGCATGGGGGTGACGGGCGTCCACGCCTTCGCCCTGGGTAAAGCCGCCTCCTCCCCCCAGGAGGAGACAGTGGCTTATTGCAGGAATTTCGCGCCCCTTTACGGCATCGACGAGGAGGCGGCCACAGGGACGGCCAATGGCGCCCTGACGTGGTATCTCCACAAGAGGGGCCTGATGGGGGGGCTGGCGCGTTACGTGCAGGGCGAGGCCATGGGCAGGCCCTCGACCGTCTACGGCCGCCTGAGCCGCCAGGATGAGGGCCAGGCGGGGGCTACGGGCGGCGGGGCGCGCGTGCAGATAGGGGGGAGCTGCGTTTTGGTGGCTTGGGG
>JAIRPE010000016.1 GCA_031257175.1 Eubacteriales Family XIII. Incertae Sedis bacterium
CGTCGGACGGACAGGACGCCGAAGAACAGCTTGAGACGGAGGCCGGGGCCGGAACATCATCGGCGGTTGATGAATACCCGTTCGCCGTTTATATCAATTATGGCGAGACGGCCGCCCAAATAGCGCAAAAGCTGCTGGACGGCGGCATTATCAACGACAAGAATGAGTTTTACGACGCGCTGATCGCCGCGAAGGCTGAGAGGAAGCTGCTGGCAGGTTCCTTCGTCATACCCCGCGGCTCCGCGCCCGCTGATATTGTCAGAATCCTCACAGGAGGTTGAGTCAACCAATAACGTAGTTAACGCGGTACGGCGGACGGCGGCGTTGCTTTGGCCGTTTGCGGAAATGGAGGGGAAGATGCCTATTATCACAACGAAAGAGATGTTTAAAAAAGCCTATGAAGGCGGTTATGCCGTGGGGGCGTTCAACGTGAACAACATGGAGATCGTCCAGGGAATAACCGAGGCCGCCAAGGAGGAAAACGCGCCGCTCATATTGCAGGTCTCGGCTGGCGCGCGCAAGTACGCGAAGCATGTTTACCTCATAAAACTCGTTGAGGCCGCGATGGAAGACACGGGCTTGTCGATCGCGTTGCATTTAGACCACGGCGCTGATTTTGACATTTGCAAGTCATGCATAGACGGCGGGTTTTCGTCCGTGATGATAGACGGCTCCCATTTGCCGTTCGAGGAAAACGTCGCGCTCACGAAACGGGTCGTTGAATACGCTCATGAGAGGGGTCGCGTGGTCGAGGGAGAGTTAGGGCAACTGGCGGGGGTTGAGGACGACGTGAACGTCGCGGCCCATTCTTACACAGATCCTGGGCAGGTGCAGGAATTCGTGGAACGCACCAATGTGGATTCTTTGGCCATCGCGATCGGCACATCCCATGGGGCGTACAAGTTCAAGCCAGGGCAGAAACCCGAGCTGCGATTCGACATATTGGAGGAAGTTGCCCGGAGGCTCCCGGGATTTCCCATAGTGTTGCACGGCGCCTCTTCGGTGATACCCGAGTTCGTGGAAACGGTTAACAAATATGGCGGTAAAATGCCGGACGCTATCGGCATACCGGAGGAGATGCTACGTCAGGCGGCGAAAGGGGCGGTCTGCAAGATTAACATCGACTCTGACCTTAGGCTTGCCATGACAGCTTCGGTGCGCGAGCATTTTGCCACGCACCCCGCCGATTTTGACCCAAGGCAGTATCTCACGCCGGCTAGGGCGGCCATCAAAGAGATGGTGAAGAGAAAGATCGTTAACGTGCTGGGGTGCGGCGGCAAGGCATAGCGGCGGGAGCAGGGGGGCGCGCCTCTTCGGGGAACTAACCTATTGCTCCACCGACTAAATGTTGCGCTGAAACCACTTCGGCGAGGATTTTTTCTGTCGGGCAAGGCGGCGGAACTCGTTGATACTGGGAGTATCAGCGGGTTCCGGCAACGTAGGGCTGCGCCCCACTCCTACGCTCACTCTGTTCGCTTCGCTGTCCGTTTTTCCGACCGCGCTGAAGCGCGGGGAAAAAAGGCAACGCGGTCCGACGGAAAAAAGACCGGCGAATGCGCAATGTTTAGTTGGCGGAGCAATAAGTTCAATGCCAATCCACGCTTGAAGCGGATTGGCGGATACTGTCCTTCGAATTCCGCCCGATAATTTTGGGCGGAATTCGAAGGAGGATAGGTATAAGAGCCCCGCGAGGCGCTCCAAGGGGGAAGAAAGGGGAGGAGATGGACTTACTGATCGTTCCGGTGCCGCTGTTCAACGAGGAGAACCAGGTGGACGCGTACATGTTCAAATACAGCAGGGGCAACACCCTGCTGGCCGCGGCCACGGACAGCATACATTTAGACGGGGCCATGCGGTCGCCCATACTGGACGCCGTGGCCACGGTGGGCCTGGAGGCGCTGACCATGGGGCGCCCCGTTTTCGTGCCCATCAGCAAATACGCGCTGATGGCCGGGCCGGAGGCGAATTGCGCGGAGGCCCCCGAAAAAATCATCTTCCTGCTGGAGGCGGAGGCGTTCCGCGACGAGGCGGCGCGGGACGGGGCGCGCAGGCTGAGGGGCCTGGGATACCGTTTCGCGGTCAGGGGCATGGCGCCCGACGAGGCCTTCCTGCCCGCGCTGGACGTCTGCGATTTCGTGCTGCACGAGCAGAAACGCTTCGGGGAGCCCGCGCAGGTGAAGCTTCGCGCCTTGATCGCCGAGACCTGCCCCGCCATGGGCAACGTCTACGTGGGCGTTGACAGCATGGAGGTGTACCAGGGCGCCCGCCAGAGGTACAAGGGTCTGTACGAGGGGCGTTTTTACAGGACGCCTCTCTCGGAGGGGGGAAACAAGGTATCCCCCTTGCAAGTGAACATGATCAACCTGCTTAACAAAATCCGCGGCGAGAGTTTCGATTTTGACGAGGCGGCGGCCATAATACACAGGGATCCCGCGCTGACCGTCTCGTTGCTCCGAATGGTGAACACGGTGGGGCGCAGGGAGAGCGGCGTGGAAATAAAGACCATCAACGGCGCCGTGGTCATGCTGGGCGAGAACGAGACCCGCAAGTGGATCATGGCCGCCGCCGCCAACCAATTGGCCGTGGAGAAGCCGACGGAAATCGCGAAGCTGTCCCTTATCCGCGCCCAATTCGCCGACGCGCTGGCCGGCATGTTCGGCTTGGGCGAAGACAGGGAAAGTTTGTTTTTGATGGGCGTTTTTTCCGTGCTGGACGTGATGCTGGAGATGCCGATGGCCGAGGCGCTGGAATTGGTGCCGGTCTCCGCCGACATTAAAGAGGCGCTCACAGGGAAAACGGGCAAGTACGGCGACGTCCACAAATTCCTGTTGGATTACGAGGCCGCGGACTGGGACGCGGCGTCCAGGATGATGATATTGAAGGACTTGAAGGCGGCTCAGATATACAAGGCCTATATAGACGCGCTGTGTTGGTACAGGGACATGCTGAGTCAGGGGGACGGCACCGCGGGCGCGCCTGACAGCGGCCGGCCGGCGGAGGGCCATGCCTCTGAATGAGCCTGCCCGCGAATGAACGCGAGGTGACGAATGGCCAGGAAATTTTACTCTGAAATAAGGGTTATCTACGCGGACACGGACGCCATGGGCATCGCGTACCATGGCAATTACGTCAAGTGGTTCGAGATAGGCAGGACGGAGTTTCTGAGGCAGCTGGGCTACCCCTACGCCGAGCTTGAGAGGCAGGGGATTTGGCTTTTGGTCACGGAGCTGGGATGCCGCTACAGGCAGCCGGCCCGTTACGACGACGTGCTGGAGATAGCCTGCTGGGCAGAGGAGCTGGGCGGCGCCAGCGTGGTCATGTCCTACGAGGTGAGGCGCAAGGGGACGGGGGAGCTGCTGGTCACGGGCTTCACCCGCCACGCCGTCACGGGGCCTGATTTGAAGCCGATAAAGCTGAAGCAGCTGAAGCCCGTGTTCCACGCGGCCGTGGCCGCCAGCATGGGCGACGGCGCGTAGGGCCCCGACGTGGAGACGGTCGGCGGCTTGCAGGAGATTTTAATAACCGACATGGCTGAGAGCGGGGAGGGCATAGGCCGCCTTGAAAGCGGGGCGGCTGTGTTCGTGGCGGGATTGGTTCCCGGCGACCTCGCCTTGGTGAGGGTGGTGAGCATGAAGAAGCGGCTGGCTTTCGCGGAGGCGGTCGCTGTTTTGCGTTTTTCCGAATACAGGGCGGACGCGCCCTGCCCTTACTGGGGCGGCATGGGCGTGGGCGCCTCGTCGGGAGCGGAGGGCACAAGCCCGCTGGGCGCGGGGGCTGCGGTCGGCGGGTCGCGACGCGGCTGCGGGGGTTGCGGGCTCATGGGGGTGTCCCAGGGGGCCCAGATGTCTCTCAAGGCGCGCTGGCTGAAGGAACGCCTCGCCAGGATAGGCGGCGTGGCAGGGCCTGCGGTAATGGGCGGCGCCCCCTCCGATTATCGGGGTTGCAGGGGGAAGGCGGCCTTCGCGGTCGGCGCCGACGCGGGCGGCGCGGTGAAGGTGGGATTTCGGCAGGCGGGCAGCCATGAGGTGGAGGACGTCCCATGCTGCCTCATCCAGGCGCCTGCCGCGGCGGTTGTGGCCGACGTCCTGCGGGAGGCGTTGCGGGTTGCGGCGGCGCAAGGGCGCGTCCCGCCCGTCGCGGGTCTGACCGTCAGGACGGGGATTAACACGGGCGAGGTGATGGCTGTCGTGGAGGCGCGCGACTTCAAGGGGATGGAGGCGACGTCGCGCTTTCTCTCTCGGGACGGCTTGCCGGCGCGCATGGGGGAAAGGGTGAACGCGGCTCAAGGCGGAAGGTTCAGCCTCGAAAGCGTTTTCGTCGGCGCGGCGGACGGGCGGGGCGTCGGCGCGGGCATCCGCGTCGAAGAGGGGGGAGGCCCCGACCCGGCGGACTCGCCCGCGCGGCACGTGAGAATAGCGGGCAAGGGCGTGATAAGGGAAAAGCTGGGCGGCCTGTCCTTCGCCATCTCCCCACAGTCGTTTTTCCAGGTAAACCCGTCCCAGGCGGAGGTTTTGGCGGGGCAGGTCAGGGCATACGCGGCGCTGACAGGGCGGGAGACCGTCATGGATTTGTACTGCGGGGTGGGGGCGCTGGGGCTTTTGCTGGCCGACGGGGCGAAGCGGGTCATAGGCGTCGAGGCTGTGGGCGGGGCGGTGGACAACGCCAGGGCCAACGCCAAGGCCAACGGCGCCGCCAACGCGGAGTTCGTCCGCGGCCGCGCGGAGGAAAAGCTGCCCGAGATGGCCGCCGCGGGGCTTAAGGCCGACGTGGCCATACTGGACCCGCCCAGGGCGGGCTGCCGCCCGGAGTTGCTGGAGGCCACCGCCCGCATGGGCCCCGAACGGATTGTCTACGTCTCCTGCCATCCCGCCACCCTGGCCCGCGACGTGAAGATATTGGCGGGATACGGCTACGCCTTCGTCGAGGCGCGCATGGCGGACATGTTCCCGCACACCATGCACGTGGAAGCCGTGGCGCTCCTGCGTCGCCAGTTATTTTAAAATAAATTATGAAAATATTACAATTTTACCGCTATTGCGCTCTACGGCTCTTTGCAATGATAATGCAACAATAATGTAATTGACAAACTATCCACTGTAGGTTATAATTCTTTGAGGACAAGGCATTGCCCAGAACCAACCTAATTATGAAAGAGCCGGAAAAGCCCGTAGCCTAGAGGCGCGCGGGGGTTCTCCAGGCTCGTTCGGGAAGCGGATGCTGCGCCCGTTTCCATGTAAAAAATGCAAAGAGAGGTAAAAACCATGTTTAAGCAAAAATTAAGCAGGCGGCTCGCGGCCACCATGCTCGCGGCGACGTTGGCCTTTGGGCTGGCGCCTGCGGGAGCCTGGGCGACCGGCCCCGTCACTGTGGGGACGCTGGCGGAGTTTAAGGCGGCGCTGGCGGACTCGAACGTCAGCGAGATAGAGCTGACGGGCACCATCGAGGTCGATGAGAGTATCGCCGCAGGCACGGTGAGCGGGCCGAAGAAGGTTTACAAGGCCGCTTCGGCGCACCAGGATGCCCCCCATCTCCACTTCAAGGGCGCCGTCGCCGTCGCGGATCTGACGGGAGTCACGGTGGAGAGCAACGGCGTCGACGGCGGAGGCGTCAGGATAGACCCTGTGGGAGTCACGCTGAAGGGCCTGACCATAAAGGGCCTGACCACCCCCAACAGCTGGCCGCTTTATGTGGCGCAACAGGGCGGCAGTGATGAGACCAGGCTGGAAAACGTCAAGGTGCTGGACTGCGTCGCCAACAAAGGGACCGGCGGGGTCGTCAAAAACGACAGCGACAGCAAGTTCACCCTGGTGGGCTGCGAGGTGTCAGGCAACACCATCAACGGCACGGGCGCGGGAAACTCCGCCGTGTTTTCCTATAGCGAGATCGACATCCAGAATTCGACGATAGCCAATAACGTGGCCAACGCGCCCGCCTACGCGGCCGGCGTCATCGCCAACAAGGGCGGCTCCATCAGCGGCTCCACCATCACGGGCAACAGCGCCAAGAGGGGCTATGCCGGCGGAATTTTGGTGACGGGCGGCGACATGACCGTCAGGGGCACTGTGTTCAGCGGCAACGTCGCCAACAGCGTGGGCGCGGGCGCCGTGTATGTCGTCGGGCAATACAGTCTGGACGTGGACGGCACCGTGAAGTTCGCGCCCGAAGACACCATAGCCGTGTCGAAAAGCGGGGACGGGAAGCTGATGCCCGTCAAGGCGCAATGCGCCCAAGGCGGCTTGAAGCCAGGGCCCTACCCTGCGGCCGGCGCGGATGAGACGAGCCACTCCCTTGGCAGATATTTGGAGGCGGGGTATCAGATAAGCCAGTGGAAGGCCGAGGTGAACGGGGCCGAGGTGGCTAGCGGAGGGGCGAGCCCCGCCGTCATAGACTTCGCGTCCATATACGGCGCCAATAAGCCTGCCCAAAACAGCCAGAGGCTGGCGCTGACCATCACCTGCGCGGCGGTAAGCTACAACATCAGCTACGCCGGACTGGGGTTGGGGACGGATAACTCGGCGAACCCCCTCACCTACACGGTGGAGGACGAAATCGATCTGAAACCGCCGACCCGCGCGGGATACAGCTTCGTGGGCTGGGAGCCTGAGGGCAGGATAGCCAAGGGTTCCACGGGGGACAGGACGTTCACCGCCATATGGAGGTCCAAGGGCGGCCCCATCATAAATACCTCCGGCGGAGGCTCATCGAGCCCGTCCCAGACGACTGCGGGGGCGGTTGACGTGGCTGAGGAAGAGCCGCCCTTGAGCGGGCTGCCCTGGCCCGCCTTCGATGACGTGAAGGAAGGCGACTGGTTCTACGACGACGTGCGTTCCGTCTATCAGGACGGGTACATGAACGGCACGGGCGCCAGGATTTTTGAGCCTAACAGCCCCTTGACCAGGGCCATGATGGTGACGATACTGGGGCGGATACAAGGAGTCAGCCCTGCGGCGTTCACGGACGTGCCCTACACGGACTTAGACCCCAACGCCTATTACGCCCCCTACGTGGACTGGGGCGCCAAGAACGGCGTGGTGACGGGTTACACCGCTGAGATATTCAAGCCGGACCAGATCGTCTCCCGCCAGGAGATGGCGGCTATGATAGGGCGTTATCTGGGCCTGGTCAAGCGCGACCCGGCGGCGGCCCGCGAGTACGCGGAGTTCGCCGACGAAGAGACCATACACGCCTACGCGAGGCCCCACGTGCAGAAGCTGTACCGCGCCGAGCTGGTGCAGGGCAGGGAGAACAACATGTTCGCGCCTCATGAAAAGGCGACCCGCGCGGAAGCGGCGGCCATCATCCACAGGTTGATGGGGACGCCCGAAGCTTAGGGCGCCGGCCAGACGGACGTATATGACGGAGGGAACGGGGTTCCCTCCGTTTTTTCGAGGGGGCGGGGCTGCGAAGCGCCGCCATTTTTCTCTATAGGCCGACGATATAGCTTTTCCCGGCTTTTCTATGATATAATAGCACTGTTGCATTTACGCGCCTTTTCTCCGGTTGGAGGCGCGTCCTGAGTCTCATGCTTAAGGGGTAGGGGGCATCTGCGGTTTTAGACCCCGCTAAAGCCGAAGAACGAGGGCGCTTCGACTATGTTCGGGTTCAGTGTGGAAAAAATGGAGAAAAGTGAAATGAAAAACGCATCCAAAACAAAAAACAGGCCGATTGCCGTCGTGCTGGCGGTTGTCGTCGTGTCGGCGACGCTGGCTCTTACCGCCTGCGGCGGCGAAAGCCGATCTCAGAGCCAACCGCTGAGCCCATCGCAGAGCCTGTCTTTGGGCAAGACCGCTAAAGAGTCAGGCGACGTGCTAAAAGTGGGCAACGTGTATTTTGGCCAGAACGATCTGGACGAATACGCGAAACTGTGGCTAAACCTGTACTGCATGTCACAAGGGATAGACTATGACGCCGTCGTTACGGATGAAGTGCTGGAGCAAGAAAAAACGGGCGTCTTGGACTCTGTCGCCCAAACAGAAGCTTTGCGGCTTTATTTCGCGGGCAAGGACGTCATCCCCGACAGCTTTGACGCTGATCTTTCAGAATTTAAGAACCAGGTGTTCTCCAGTGTTTTCGGCACGGAGGAGCGGTTCAAGAATTTGGGAATTTCAGACAAAGCTATGAGATACTACCTGGAAAACAACTATCTGTACGAAGCGTGCAGAACCGAGGCCACAAACAACGGCGCCCTGCCCACGGAGGCGGACATACAGGCGTTCTACGACGAGTACCCCGGCGAGTTCTTCGTCGGCGAGCAGAGGCGGGCCAGCCACGTGCTGTTCGAGGACGCCGAGCATAAGCCCGAGACCAAGGCGCTGGCCGAGGACACGCTCAAGAAGATAAAGGACGGCACGGCAAAATTCGAGGACATGGCCGCCCAATACAACACTGACAGCACTAAGGACACGGAGGGAGATCTGGGCTTCGCGGCCAGAGAACAGTTCGTGCCCGAGTTTGAGGACGTAATGTTCGCCATGAATATAGGTGATATCAGCGACGTGGTGGAGACCGACTACGGATACCACATCATAAAGCTCACGGACATAAAAGACGCGGGCAGCACGCCTCTGGACGAGGTGAGGGACAGCATAAGGGATTACTTGGCTTACCAGATGAGCGTGGAGAGGGCGAGGGAGATCACGAGCGGCACGGCCGTGGAGTATCTCAGCGAAAAATACCCCGCCCCGGGCAAGCGGCCCGTCGCCGACGAGCCCGTCAGCGACGATTTGGGGCTCGCCCCCTCGCAAGACGGAGGCGCGGGTTCACGATGAGCATGTGGCGGGACTGTTTGATAGACATAGAGCCGTACGTGGCCGGCGAGCAGCCTACGAAGCCAGGCGTGCTTAAGCTGAACGCCAACGAGAATCCTTACCCTCCCGCCCCTGGCGTGGAGGACGCCGTCAGGGGTTTTTCGGTCGCCTCGCTGCGCAGATATCCTCAGATCGACAACGACGCCCTGCGGCAGGCGGCGGCGGAGTATTACGGCGTCGCCCCCGGCTCTGTTTTCGCGGCCAATGGCTCCGACGAGGCGCTGGCCTTCGCTTTCCGCGCTTTTTTCAACTCGGGGCGGCCCGTGCTGTTCCCGGACGTGACATATTCTTTCTATCCGGTCTGGTGTGATTTTTACGGCATACCCTACGAGAGGATCCCCCTCGACGGGGAGTTCCGCGCGAACCCGCAGGACTACGCCAGGGAGAACGGCGGCGTGGTTCTTGCCAACCCCAACGCGCCCACGGGGATAGAGATGGGCAGGGAGGGGCTGGAGCGGCTGATAGAGGGCAATAGCGGTTCCGTCGTGATTATCGACGAGGCATACGCGGATTTCGGCGGCATGTCCGCCGTCGGGCTGACGGCCCGCCACGAGAACCTGCTGGTAGTGCGGACGTTTTCAAAGGGCCGCTCACTGGCGGGGATGCGCGTGGGGCTGGCTTTCGGGAGCCAGGAGCTGGTGGGGGCGCTGGCGGCCGTGAAAAACTCCTTTAACTCGTATCCGCTGGATTCCGTGGCTCAGGCCGCGGCCATCGCCTCATTGGCCGACGAGGCGTATTTCAGGGAGCGCTCGGCGCAGGTGGCGGCCACCAGGGAGAGGGTGAAGAAGGAGCTTTTTGGCATGGGGTTCCGAGGCACGGACAGCGTGGCGAATTTCCTGTTCGTGACACATGAGGGCGTCAGCGCGAAAAAGCTTCAGGATTGGCTCAAGGAGCGGGACATACTGGTCAGGCGTTTCGATTTGCCCAGAATAGGCGAGTACCTGCGGATAACCGTGGGCACTGACGAGGACATGGATGTTTTGTTGGCCCGAATAAAGGCGTATCTTGGCCGATAGGCCCGCGCTTCGGTCGGGCGGCGGGGTACTTGGGGGAGGTGGCAGGCTTGTTGTTCAAAGACGTCACGATGATTGGCGAGAATGAGGAAATCATCCGAGGCGCCTATGTGGGCGTTAAAGGCAAATTCATAGAATATGTGGGCACGGAGGCGCCCAGGGAGGATTTCGGCAGGGTTCACGAGGGCCGCGGCAGGCTTCTCATGCCTGGGTTCTATAACGCCCACGCCCATTCCCCCATGACGCTCCTGCGCGGCTACGGGGAGAACCTGCGGCTCCATGAGTGGCTGCACGACAGGATGTTCCCCTTTGAGGCCAAGCTTTACGGGGAGGCGGTGTATTGGGGGACGTTGCTGGCCATGGCCGAATCCATGCGCTTCGGCGTCGTCTCCACCACGGACATGTACGATTTCGGCGAGGAATCCGTCAAGGCCGTGTTGGAAAGCGGTCTGAAGGTGAATTTCGGGCGCCCCGTCATCTGTTTCGGGGACGAGGACATATACGGGTTGAAATCTTTTCGTGAGGCCATGGCCCTTTTGGAGGGGCTGAACGGCGCCGGGGACGGGAGGGTGGTCATAGACCTGTCCCTTCACGCCGAATACACGTCCACGGAAAAGACGGTGAGGCAATTGGCGGAGGCGCGGCTGGAGAAGGGCGCGGGGATGCACGTGCATGTGGCGGAGACGGAGCAGGAGACGCGGGGCTGCGCCGAGAGGCACGGCGGCAAGACGCCTGTCGCCTACCTGGCCGGCCTCGGGCTGTTCGAGGGCAGGACGACCGCGGCCCATTGCGTCTGGCTCACCGAGGAGGATATGGGAATATTGGCGGAAAAAGGCGTGGACGTGGCCACCTGCCCGGTCAGCAACATGAAGCTGGCGAGCGGCGTCTGCGACGTCCCGGCGTTGCTGGCCAAGGGCGTGAACGTGGCCATAGGCACTGACGGGGTGGCCAGCAACAACAGCCTGAACTACATAGAGGAGATGAAGTTTTTCGCCTTGGCCAACAAGTCGGCCAAGGGGGATCCGACGCTCATAAGCCCTGCGGAGGCCGTCAGGGCCGCAACGCTGGCGGGGGCGAGAAGCCAGGGGCGGCGGGACTGCGGGCTCATAAAGGTCGGATACAGGGCGGATTTGGCCGTGCTGGACATATCGGCGCCCAACATGCGCCCCGTCCACAATCTTCTGAACAATGTGGTGTACTCCGCTTCGGGCGGGGACGTGCTGCTGACCATGGCCGACGGCGCCGTGGTGTACGAGAAGGGCGAGTATCTGACGCTGGATGTTGAGAGGGTGGCTTTCGAGGCGGAGAAGGCCACGGAGAAAATACTTGGGGAATTAAGCTGACATGGGCCAGACGACGTTCATGAAGGGGGCGGTGGTGCTGGCCGCGGCGGGCGCGGTGATAAAGGCGCTGGGCGCCGTTTTCCGCATTCCGCTGGGCAATATGATAGGCGACGGCGGCATGGGCTACTACCAGGCCGCGTACACTATTTACGTGATGTTCCTGACGCTGTCCAACTCGGGCCTGCCCGTGTCGATTTCCAGGCTGGTCTCGGAGCGCGTGGCTGTGGGGAACCGTAGGGGCGCCCATAGGGTGTTCAAGGTTTCTTTCATCCTCATGGGCTTTATAGGCACGGTCTCGTTCTTGGTATGTTTTTTCGGCGCGGACGCGCTGCTGTCGCGCTTCCCTAACATGGGGGGCGCCGCCATGGCCGTGAGGGCCATAGCGCCCGCGTTGCTGATAGTGCCGCTCATGGCGTCGTTCAGGGGGTATTTCCAGGGGATGCAGAACATGAAGCCCACGGCCAACTCCCAGATAACGGAGCAGTTTTTCCGCGTGGCCTCGGGGCTTTCCCTCGCCTACCTCTTCTTGCCCTCGGGGCTGGAGGCGGCCTCGGCGGGGGCGGCGTCGGGCGCTTCGGTGGGCGCGGCTTTCGGGTTGCTGGCGGTGGCCCTTATATACGCGTTGAGCAGGAAGAGCCTGAAAGCGGCCATGGGACGGGCGGACGGGAGGCTCGGCGAGGAGGGCGCGGGCGCGTCCCAGGCGGGCGGCTCGGCGGGGGGGCTTCAAGAGGAGCCTACGCGGGGGATATTGCTGGGCATTTTCCTTATAGCCGTCCCTATCACCGTCGGCGCGGCCATAATGCCTATCATGAATTTCATAGATTTGGCCTTCATCACTAACCGCCTGTCCGCCATAGGCTGGGCGGCGGCGGACGTGAAGGACGTCTACGGCCAGTTCACTGGGTTCGCCAACCCGTTGATCAATCTTCCCCAGATACTCACCCAGGCCGTGGCCATGAGCCTGGTGCCTGCGGTGGCGGCGGCCTACAAGCGCGGCGACGTGGAATTCATGCGGCACAATATCCAGCTCGGCCTGAGAACCGCCGTCATCATCGGCCTGCCCTGCGCCTTCGGCATCATGGCTCTTTCGGAGCAGATATTGCTGGTGCTGTACCCGTCCAAGCAGGGGGCCGCCATGGGCGCCGCGCCTTTCCTGTTCATCCTGGCCTTCGGCATCATCTTCCTTTCCATGGTGCAGACGCTGACGGGCGTGTTGCAGGGGGTGGGCAGGCAAATGACGCCCGTTAGGAACCTGTTCATAGGTGCGGGTGCCAAAATATTGGTTACATGGGTTCTTCTGGCAGTTCCCGCTATAAACGTGAAGGGGGCGGCGCTGGGCACGGTGACGGCGTACATAGTGGCCTCCATGCTGAATCTGGCGGCCGTGTCCAAGCACACGGGGACGCGCTTCGACATAAAGCTGACCTTCGGGAAGCCCGTGATGGCGGCGGCGGTCATGGGCGCCTCCGTGTGGCTGCTGTTCCGCGGCCTCAGCGCCCTTCTCAGCCATGCGCCCGGCGGCAGGCTGACAGGGTTCATAACGCCCACCCTCGTTTCCATAGGCGTGGGGGCGGTGATATACGCGTTCATGATATTGGCCTGCGGGGCCATAACCAGGGAGGAGCTTTCGCAATTGCCCCACGGGCGCAAGTTGCTTAAGCTGTTGCCTGGATTTATTAAGAAGTGAGCGGGCGGCGCGGCGCGCCCGCGGGGCGGGAGACGCCTTGGCGCGGGGACGCGGCGGCCTGTCGCCGGGCGGCGAAAGGGGTGACATGAAGTGAAAGAGGATTTTTCTGAGCTGTATAAGGCGGGGGAGACCTCCGGCCAGGCGGTGGAGCGGCTGGAGAGGATTCTGCGGCTTTTGCGGGGCGAGGACGGCTGTCCCTGGGACAAGGCGCAGACCCACGAGAGCATAAAGGGCTGCGTGATAGAGGAAGCCTACGAGACGTTGGACGCCATTGAGCGGGGGGACATGGACAATCTGGAGGAGGAACTGGGCGATCTGCTTCTCCAAGTGGTCTTTCACGGCGGCATGGGCGGCGACAAGGGGATTTTTGACCTTAAAAGCATCGCGAATCGCGTGTCGGACAAGATGATCAGGCGGCATCCGCATATTTTTTTGAAAGAAACGGCTAAAACTATTGACAAAGTCCTTGAAAAATGGGAAAATGTGAAAAGGCAAGAAAAAGGGGAACCATCCCATAGCGAAATATTGGACAGCATCCCCAGGGCGTTGCCCGCGCTCATCAGGGGACACAAAGTCCAGGCTAAGGCAGCGGAAGCCGGGTTTGACTGGGATGACGTTTCCGGTGCGTTCATGAAGCTTCGGGAGGAAATGGCCGAGCTTTTCGAGGCTTATCAAGAAGGCGACAAGGAAAAGCAGAAGGACGAGTTGGGGGATTTGCTGTTTTCTGCAGTAAATGCCGCGAGATTTCTGGGGATAGACCCGGAAGAGGCGCTTAACGACGCTTCACGAAAGTTTATAAAGAGATTCAGGTATGTCGAGTCTGCCGCCGCGAACGCGGGCAGGAGGCTTGATGACATGAGCATTGACGAGATGGACGTGCTGTGGGAGCAGGCAAAGCGTCGGTCGTAGTTACTTTTGGCAGTAGTGAGGCGCTGTTTGGTAGTATATGCCTTAGTTTATTATTTTAAAGAGGAGGTTTTATTCGTGAATAAAGCAGAATTGATTCAAAGCGTCGCTGAGAAAGCGGGCTTCACAAAGAAAGACGCGGAAGCGGCAGTGAACGCCACCATCGCCAGCATTGAGGGCGCACTGGTCAAAGGCGACAAGGTACAGTTGATTGGATTTGGGACATTTGAGACCCGCGAGCGGAAGGCCAGGCAGGGCAGAAATCCCCGGAAGCCCGATGAAATCATAAACATCGCCGCGGCGAAGGCACCGGTGTTTAAGGCAGGTAAGGCTCTTAAAGACGCGGTGAACAAATAGCCCGTGAAGCGAAGAGGTTTGAGTTTTGGCCGCGCGCCAATAGCCGCCCCGTGACGTTAGGGGGCGGCTTTTTTTCGGGAAAGGCCGGCGAGGGAGATGAGGATAGACAAATTTCTTAAGACGTCCAGGTTGATAAAACGCAGGGCTATAGCGAAGGAAGCCTGCGACACGGAGCGGGTGCTGATAAACGGCAAGGCCGCAAAGCCCGGCTCCGAGGTGAAGGTGGGGGACATAGTGGAGGTGCGTTTCGGCAATTCGACGCTAAGGGCCCGCGTGCTGGAGCTGACGGAGTCCTCCAGGAAGGAAGACGCGGCTCGGATGTATGAGGTGTTGTGATGGAGAATTATGTTAACTCATGTTTGGATGCGAACGAACATTTTTTAACATGCGCTCAGCCTTGTCGCTGTTAGGGCCGCGCTGATTTTTCCACATGCCGCGCCTTATGCGGAGTGGATTTATCCAAAGGGGGATGTGGATAAACATATTGTTGAAAAGCGCTGAAATTTCAAGGCCGCTTGTTGGATTCGCGTGACATCCCCGTGAAGTTATCCACAAGAGGTGAGGGCTTTTATTGGAACCTCCCGCTTCTCCGTGCCCTTAGTCGCGCCGTCCATGCCGAGGCCGTAGATCATGTTGCGCCCGGACACGACTAGTCCACCTCTAAGGTAAGGTTTTGTATCCAATCATATTTTTCACTTCTTAACGGCCAAAATAT
>JAIRPE010000031.1 GCA_031257175.1 Eubacteriales Family XIII. Incertae Sedis bacterium
TTCATTTCCCACTTGAAAACCGCACGAAAAAGCAGTAAAATTAATAGCGATGTTTCAAAAATGCCCCCTGGGGCGCGCGTTAGCTCACATTATCTAAGGAAGGAATTATACATATGAGAAAACTAGTCGCAATCATAATGACCCTGTTCATAGTGTTCCTCTGGGTCATCACCCTGACGGACCTGGGGGGCGTGGGGCCTATCACCAGGTCGGATCGGATCAGGCTGGGGCTGGACTTGTCGGGAGGCGTGTACGTGGTCATGGAGGCCCAGACCGACGCCACGGGCTCCCAGCTTGAGGAACTCATGAAGATGACCCAACTGGTGATAGAACGGCGCGCCAACGCTCTGGGGGTCTCAGAGCCCGTCGTCACCATAGAAGGCGAGAAGCGCATAAGAGTGGAGATGCCGGGCCTCACCAACGCGGAGGACGCCATAGCCACCATCGGCAAGACCGCCCAGCTCCAGTTCGTGCTGGCTGACGGGACGCTGGTGCTGGACGGCAGCATGGTGAGGAACGCCGTGGCCGGGGCGGACAGCCAGAAAGGCGGCTACATGGTGACGCTGGAGTTCGACGCGGCCGGGCAGGCCGCCTTCACCGACGGCACCCAGAAGGCGTTTTCGGGCTCCGTCACTCCCGCCGACGAAAGCGTGATACCCGCCCGCTCCATTGGCATCGTGCTGGACGGCCAGGTGATTTCCGCGCCCAACGTCCAGCAGGTCATAAGCGGCAACTCCTGCCAGATAACGGGCAACTTCTCAAAAGAGGAAGCCATCAACCTGGCCCTGCAGATAAAATCAGGCGCCCTGCCCGTGGACTTGAAGGAGGTCAACGCCTCCATCCAGGGGGCCAAGCTGGGGCTGGACGCCCTTAACAACAGCGTCGCGGCGGGCGTCATAGGCATAGTCCTCATATTCCTGTTCATGCTGTTCGTCTACAGGATAATGGGTCTGGCCGCCAACATCGCCCTCCTGCTCTACATCCCGGGCATACTGTGGGTGTTGAGCCTGCTCAAGGGCGTGCTGACCCTGCCCGGCATAGCGGGCATCATCCTCTCCGTGGGCATGGCGGTGGACGCCAACGTCATCATATTCGCCAGGATACGGGAGGAGATACTGGACGACAAGAGCCCCCGCGTGGCCGTGGAGTCGGGCTTCAGGCGGGCTTTGGGCACCATAATAGACTCCCAGATAACCACCATCATCGCCGCCATCGTGCTGTACCAGTTCGGCACGGGGCCGGTGAGGGGCTTCGCGCTGACGCTGATGATAGGCATAGTGTTGAGCGTGTTCACCGCCGTGGCCGTCACCCAGGTCTATCTGGGGCTGATAGCCGAAAACAGCGTGCTGGGCAGGCTGAAGTTCTTCGGCGTGAAGGAGAACAGGCACTCGGTCATAGAGCTGAAAAAATACGTGCCCTTCATCACCCACAGGCGCGTCTACTACCTCGTGACCGTAGGCATATTGGTGGTGGGCTTCGGCGTGGGGCTTATCAGGGGCTATAACTTCGGCATAGACTTCACGGGCGGCACCATGATCCAGATGAACATGGGCAAGCAGGTGGAGGTGGAGGACGTGAACAAAGTCCTGCAGAGCCACCAGATAAACGACGCGGAGATAGTCCACGCGGGCGCGGACAACACCGAGATAGTCATCCGCACCACCAAATCCCTGGACAGCGGGGACAGGGTGGCGCTGATGGACGACCTCCTTCCCGCTTTCGGCCTGGACGATTCGGCCATAGAGGCGTTCGAGCAGTTCGGCCCCTCCATAGGCGAGCTTCTGAAGAAGAACGCCGTGACGGCGGTGCTGCTGTCCAGCTTGTTCATGCTGATTTACATAATCATAAGGTTCGAGTGGAAGTTCGGGCTGGCGTCCATCGTGGGCGTGTTCCACGACGTCCTCGTGCTGATAGCGCTGTACGGGCTGTTCCACATACCCATCAACAACCCGTTCATCGCCGCGGTCCTCACTGTGGTGGGTTATTCCATCAATGACACCATAGTCATATTCGACCGAATACGCGAGAACCTGAAAAAGATGCAGAAGAGCAAGCTGGAGCCCCTCATCGACGAGAGCATAAACCAGACGGTGTTCCGCTCCCTGATGACGGCCTTGACCACGGTGATAGCCATCATACCGCTTCTGATAATGGGAGGAAGCTCCATCAGGGAATTCGCCCTGCCGCTGATGATAGGCATCATCGCGGGCGCGGCGTCGTCCATATTCATCTGCAGCCCCATCTACTACGAGATAAGCAGCGCCCTCAACAGGCCCAGGTATTCGGGCAAGGGCTCGGGCAAGGGCGGCGGCAAGAAGCAGATACGCGGCGCGACGGGCGACGGCGCGGAGGTCTAGGGAACGGCCCGCCCGGCCCTTCCGCAGGGAGAGCGGGCAGGCATGGCGGCGCGGCGGCGGGAACCGCAAAAGCGGGGCGCGGGCTTCGCCGGGCCCCGTGCGCGGGCTATCAGTATAGATATATATCGGTTTGTTATAGTTTGACGTTTGCCTGCGGCCATGCCGCAGGCAAACGTGACATTGCAGGCGTGTTGTAGTTATATGGAGAATCTGGAGCATTTTCTCGGCGCCCTTCTCGAAATAAACCCCAACATAGACATCGAAATTATCGAGAGGGCTTACCGAAAAGCGGAACAAATGCATGAGGGGCAGCTGCGCAAGTCGGGTGAGCCGTACCTGGTCCACCCCTTGGAGGTGGCTAAGATTCTGGCCGACCTGGGGATGGACGAGAACACCATCGTCGCGGGCCTGCTTCACGACGCGGTTGAGGACACGCCTTATTCGCAGGAGGATTTGCTGAGGGACTTCGGCGCGGAGGTTGCCCTGCTGGTGGACGGCGTCACGAAGCTCGGCTCACTGGTGATAGAGAGCAAGGAGGAACGGCAGGCGGAGAACCTGCGCAAGATGTTCCTGGCCATGTCCAAAGACATCCGCGTGCTTATCATAAAATTGGCGGACCGCCTCCACAATCTGCGCACCATAAATTACATGAACCGCGACCAGGTGGTGGACAAGTGCAGGGAGACGCTGGAGATATACGCCCCGTTGGCCAGCAGGCTGGGCATATTCGCAATGAAATTTGAATTGGAGGACATCGCGCTGAAGCATTTGGAGCCCAACGCGTACTTCGACTTGGCGGCTAAGGTGAACTCCAAGAAGGAAGAGCGGGAAGCGGTGATAAGCCGCGTAATACGTGAAATCAAGAAGGGCTTGGACGACCAAGGCATCGAGTACGAGATAACCGGTCGCTCCAAGCATTTTTATAGCATATACAAAAAGATGAAATTCCAGCACAAGCAGCTGGACGAGATATTCGACCTCACGGCCATACGCATAATAGTGGAGACCGTCCAGGACTGCTACGCGGCCCTGGGCGTGGTTCACAACATGTGGAAGCCCCTGCCCGGCAGGATAAAGGACTATATCGCCATGCCCAAACCCAACATGTACCAGTCCCTCCACACGACAGTGCTGATGGGCGGCGGCGAGCCCTTCGAGATACAGATAAGGACCCGCGAGATGCACAAGGTCGCCGAATACGGCATCGCGGCGCATTGGAAGTACAAGGAGGGGGTCAGCAAGGGCCACGAGGAGGTCAGGCTGGCCTGGCTCAGGCAGACGCTGGAATGGCAGAAGGACATGAAGGACCCCAAGGAGTTCATGGAGACCTTGAAGGTGGACCTGTTCTCCAACCAGGTGTTCGTGTTCACGCCCAAAGGGGACGTGATAGAGCTGCCCGCCGGCTCCACCCCTCTGGACTTCGCCTTCAAGATACACTCGGGGGTGGGGATAAAATGCGTGGGCGCCAAGGTGAACGGCAAGATGGTGCCCATAGACTACGTGCTGAAGCACGGCGAGATAGTGGACATCATCACCTCGTCCGGCTCCAAAGGCCCCAGCATAGACTGGCTGAAGATAGCCAAGAGCAGCAACGCGCGTAGCAAGATACGCCAATGGCTGAAAAAAGAGAGCCGCACGGAGAACGTGGAGCGCGGCAGGGAGTTGCTGGAAAAGGCCCTGAAGCGCAAGGGCATGGACCCCCAGCAGCTGATCAAGCCCGCCTGGATAAACCGCGTTTACAAGGGGTTGAGCTACGCCACCTCCGAGGAGATGTTCTCCGCGGCCTGCCGCGGGGGCACCGTCCTGAGCAAGGTGATGAACGCATTCATCGGCATTTTCGAGGAGGAGAGCCAGCTAGCCGCGCGGAAGGCGGAGCGGGAGCGGGAGAGGGCGGAGAACGCCGCCCGCAAGCTGCGCGAGGGCAGGAGCAAGGACAGAGGGGACGTGCGGGTGAAGGGCGGCGAGCAGATGGACAGCCTGCTGGTCAGGCTGGCCCGATGCTGCAATCCCGTCAAGGGCGATGAGATAGTGGGCTTCATCAGCAAGGGCAAGGGCGTCACCGTCCACAGGTCGGACTGCCCGAACATCCTCTCCGTGCAGGAGGAGGACAAGGGCCGCCTCATCGAGGTGGAGTGGCGCGTCATGGAGGCGGGCTCCTACTACGACATGGACATGGCCATAAGCGCGGAGAGCCGCAAGGGGCTGCTGTCCGACATATCCAGAGTGTGCGACGACATGGACGTGAGGATAAACGGGGTCAGCACCAGGGAGGGCAAGGACGGCATGGTGGACATAATGATGACCTTGTCCATAGCGGACACGGGCGAGATGGAGCGGCTGCTGCGGGCCTTGAAGGCCGTGGGCAGCGTGGCCGAGGTGCGCAGGATGACGTCGTGACGCGGCGGGGCAAGGAGGCGCTATGAGAGCGGTGGTGCAGAGGGTTACGGAGGCCGACGTCAGCGTGGACGGCGCCGTGAGCGGGGCTATCGGCAAGGGGCTGGTGGTTTTCCTGGGCGTCGAGAACGGGGACGGGGGCGAGGACGTGTCCTACATGGCCGACAAGGTGGCCGGCCTGCGGGTGTTCGAGGATGCCGAGGGCAAGATGAACCTGTCCGTCAGGGACGTGGGCGGGTCGGCGCTGGCCGTCTCCCAGTTCACCCTGCTGGGCGACGTTCGGAAAGGGAAGCGCCCCAGCTTCACGGACGCGGCGCGGCCCGAGGAGGCGAACAACCTGTACCGCGACTTCGTGGCCGCCCTCAGGGCGGCGGGCGTGGCCGTGGAGGAAGGGGTTTTCAGGGCCGAGATGCTGGTCAGGATACACAATGACGGGCCTGTGACTATATTGCTGGACAGCCGCAGGCGGTTTTAGGACGCAGGGCGCGGGAGGCCGCCCGGGCGGCGGCGCGTATACATGGCCGCGCGGCGGCGCGATAGGCCGTCGGGGTTCGGCGCGGCGAGGCGCGGGGCCGATTGGGCGGCGGGACGAGGATTGATGAAAAAAACGGTATATTTTGAAACTCTTGGATGCCCAAAGAACGCCTACGACAGCGCGTACGCTTCGGGCGTTTTGAAAAAAGCGGGTTACCAGACGGTGTCCGACCCCGGCGACGCGGCCTACATCGTGGTGAACACCTGCGGCTTCATCGAGGAGGCGAAAAGGGAGTCCATCGCCGCCATTCTGGACATGGCCGCCTACAGGGGCGAAGGGCGCTTCCTGGTGGTGACGGGTTGCCTGACCCAGCGCCACGGCGAGGAGCTTAAGGCGGAGATGCCCGAGATAGACGCGGCGCTGGGAGTGGGGGAATACGACAGGCTGCCCGAGCTTCTGGACGGGCTGGCGGGCGGCGGCGCGGGCGACAGACGACGCGTGGCGGCCCCCGAGGCGGCCGCCCTGTCTCTGGACGCCATGGCCCTGCCGGGGGGCGTGTCCGCCTATCTGAAGGTGGCCGACGGCTGCGACAACAGATGCGCTTATTGCGTGATACCCTACATAAGAGGCCCGTACAAGAGCCGCCCCATGGAGGACGTTCTGGAAGAGGCCGAGAGGATGGCGGCCGACGGCGTCGAGGAAATCATACTGATAGCGCAGGATTTGACCGCCTACGGCATGGACTTGTACGGCAAGCCCATGCTGCCCCGCCTGTTGCGCCCCCTCTGCCGCATAGGGGGCCTGCGGTGGATAAGGCTCATGTACTGCTATGAGGACAGGGTCACGGAGGAGCTTGTCCGCGTCATGCGCCAGGAGAAGAAAATCTGCCGCTACATCGACATGCCCATACAGCACGCCAGCGACAAGATATTGCGGGCCATGGGGCGCAGATCCACCAAGGCGGGCATAACGGGCGCCATCGCCAGGCTGCGCGAGGCCATGCCCGACATACGCATCAGAACCACGCTCATCTGCGGCTTCCCTGGGGAGACGGGCGCGGATTTCGCGGAGCTGGCGGAGTTCGTCGCCGCCACCCGCTTCGACCGCCTGGGCGTTTTCGCCTATTCCAAGGAAGAGGGCACGCCGGCCGCCGCCATGGGCGGACAGGTGAGGCGGGACGTGAAGGAGCGCAGGCTGGACGCGGTCATGAACCTCCAGCGGCGGCTGTCTTTGGAGCTGAACGAGGCCATGATAGGCCGCGAGCTTCTGGTCCTGGTGGAGGAAGAGAACGAGGACGGCAGCTTCTGCGGCAGGACGGAATACGACGCGCCCGAGATAGATAACGGCGTAGTGTTTGAAAGGGGGGGCCACCAAGGGGAGATAAGGCCGGGGATGTTCGTCAAGGTCAAGGTCACGGGGGCGGGGGATTATGATTTGTTCGGGGTCGTGGCGGAAGCCCCGCCCGCGAAGACGGCGCCGATTATTAGGGGGATGAAGGAAGACAGCATCCGCTAATCCACGATGTTTAGCCGGCGGAGCAATAAATGAGGAGGCGACAATGAGATTCAAGAACCTGCCCAACGCTTTGACGCTGATGCGCGTCCTGCTGATCCCCGTGTTCATCGTGGCGCTCATGACGGGCCGCGACCTGGCCGCAGGGCTGGTGTTCGTCATAGCCTCGCTCACCGACCTGCTGGACGGCTATATCGCCAGAAAATACGACTTGGTGACGAATTTCGGCAAGCTGATGGACCCGCTGGCCGACAAGCTGCTGATGATGTCCGCGCTGGTATGCCTGGTGGAGCTGGGCGAGATACGGGCCTGGATGGTCGTGGTCATGCTGGGCAGGGAATTCGCCGTCACGGGGCTGAGGTCCGTGGCCGCAGGGGAGGGCCACGTGCTGGCCGCCGCCTTTTCGGGGAAGCTGAAAACCTTTGTCCAGGCGCTGGCCATTCTGGCCCTGGTGCTGCGCAACCGGCCCTTCGAGAGCATCGGCCTGCCCGTGGCCGCCGTCCTGCTCTGGGCGGCCCTGCTGCTGACCGTGTACTCAGGCGCGGAGTTCATAGTGAAGAACAGGAAGCTGCTGTCCTGGAAACAGTCGTGACATGGGTCGGGAGCCGCCGTCGCGGCGGGCGCCGGGTCGGCGCGATGATTTGGAGGCGAGCATGAGAGCGGCTATTATCGCGGTGGGGACTGAGCTTCTGTTCGGCCAGACCACCGACACGAATTCCACGTACATATCCGCAGGGCTGCAGACGCTGGGCGTGGACGTCATGCACAGGCACGCGGTAGGGGACAACCCGACGCGGCTTCGGCGGATGCTGGAGATAGCCTATCAGGACTGCGACCTGGTAATCACCACGGGAGGGCTGGGCCCCACCCAGGACGACCTGACCAAAGAAGTGGTGACGGAATTCCTCGGGGACAGGCTGGCGCTCCACGAGGAGTCCCTGGAGGAAATAGAAGGCTTCTTCCGCAGGATGGGCAGGACGATGGCCGAAAACAACAGGAAACAGGCCCTGCTGCCCTCCAGAGGCACGGCGTTCCCCAACGCCCAGGGCACCGCCCCGGGCTTCGCCCTGGAATCTTCGGGACGGACGGCCATCTGCCTGCCCGGGCCGCCCAGGGAGATGACGGCCATGTTCGAGCTTTACGTGAAGCCCTACCTGCGGGGCAGAGGCTCGGGCGCCATGTGCTACAGGGTGCTGCGCGCCTTCAACATCGGCGAGTCGGATTTAGAGACCGCGCTGCTGGACTTGATAGAGGGGCAGACCGACCCGACCATAGCCACCTACGCCAAGGAGGGGGAGTGCAGCCTGCGCATAGCCTCTAAGAGGGCGACGGAGGCAGAGGCGCGGGCCGCCGCGGACGCCATGGCCGCCGCCGTCATGGAGCGGTTGGGGGCGCGGGTGTTCAGCGCCGACGACGAGGACTTGCATACGGTGGCGGGGAAGGAACTGATAGCGCGGGGCGTGACCATATCCTGCGCGGAGTCCTGCACCGGCGGCCTGTTCGCCGCCAGGCTGACGGAGACGCCGGGGATTTCCCAGGTCTTCGGCAGGGGCTTCGTGACCTACAGCAATGAGTCCAAAACCCAGGAGCTGGGCGTCCCCGAGGAAATTATACGGAGGCACGGGGCGGTCAGCGAGGAGACCGCCGTAGCCATGGCCGAGGGGCTGGCGGCGAGGACGGGCAGCCGCATGGCCGTGGCCGTGACAGGCATAGCGGGCCCCGACGGAGGGACGCCCGAGAAGCCCGTGGGCCTGGCCTATATCTGTTGCCTGTTCGACGGGAAAAGGCTCTGCAAGAGGATACAGGGCCGCGACGCGGGCAGACGCTGGAACAGGAACTACGCCACGTTGCATATGTTTTATATGGTTTGGAGGATGTTGCGGGGGGATGATGCCGCCCCCAAATCCCCCTAAAAACAAGCGCTCATCAAAAACCTCAGGGTCGAGCCGCCGCCGTCCCCCTCATACCTGACCAAAGCCCCGTCGGACAGCCCCTCGGCGCCGGGCGCCGCTATCAGGCGCTCGCCTGCCTCCACGCCCCCCGACACCTCGTAATAATCCGCGCCGCGAAGGCCCACCGCCAGCTCCCGCAGGCGCGCCCGCCCGTCAGAGGCCGCCACGTAGGCGTAATACCGCTGGCTTTGCAGGAAAACCGCGCTTCTGGGCACCCGAAAGACGCTCTCTTTCTCGTCGGTGACTATGCGTATGTCGTACTCGTCGCCTATCACGGGCCCTGCGGTCGCGAAAACCTCGGGGCCGCCGTCGAAATAAATCTCCGCGTCTATGCGCTTCTTGGGCGTCCCCTGGGAGATGACCTCCGACACCTTGGGCAGCACCTTGGCCACATAGCCGCCGACGCCGTCCAGGCCGTCGATGACGACCCTGTCCCCCACGCGCGTCAGCTTGCCGTCCTCCAAAGTCAGCTCTGCCGTCAGGAACACGTCACCCATGTCCGTTATCTCCACCAGCGGCCTGCCCGCCAGCACAGTGCCGCCCTCAGCCGCGAACACGTCCGTCACCAGCCCCGAGACGGGCGCGGCCACGTTCTCGTCCTGCTTGGCGTTCCGCGCGCTGTCAATCTTGTGCCGCAGCGCCTCCAGCTGCGATTCCAGCTCCCTCTGCAAGGTCAGCGCCGCGTCCCGGTCGCTCTCGCTCACCGCCCCGTCGCGGTACAGGGAACCCAGCTTCGCCGCGTCCGCCTCCGCCCGCTCCAGCCTGGCCGTGAGGCCGGGAACCTGCGCCTCCAGGCTCATTATCTCGGAATTCACCGAATCGTAGTCAACCTCCGCCAGCACGATAAGCTCCCCGGCCCGCACCGCGTCACCGGCCCTGACCTTCACGGACTTCACGTCCAGATTCGCCTTCGCCAGCACCTGGCTCACGTTCCTCGCCGTCACTACCCCGGTGGCCTCCACCGCCTCGGCCACAGGCCCCTCAGAGGGCGTCACCGTCTCCACGTGGACTATCTTGGACGCCTGCCAAGCCAAAAACCCGCAAAACCCCAAGACCGCCAGCAACGCCAGCGTAGCGAAAAATTTTATCAGCCCGTTAAATCTGCCCATACGCACCTCACTCCAGAGCCTTCAGCGACTCCGCCATCCTAACGCCGTTGATTTTCCCCGCGATGACGTAGTTCACGAAAACAGCGCAGACCGCCGTCAACGCCAGCGACGCCACGAAGCTGGAATCGTTCAGCTTCACGGGCCACTCAAAATTATCCGCCGACACCAGCCCCACGTAGAGCCGCAGGAAGCTCAAGCCCGCAGGCACGCCCAGCAGCAGCCCCAGCACAGTGATGAAGGCGTTCTCCCTGTAGGCCAGGGACGTCACCTCCAAACGGCGGAAGCCCAGCACCTTCAGCGTGGCGTAAATCAGCCCGCGCTCGGAATAACTAAGCAATCCCAAATTATATAATACCACCCAGCCCATGGTTATGGCTGCCAGTATCAACAGATTGAAAAGCACGGTGAAGGAATCCAAAAGCTTCTTCACGTTCCGCGACTGGTCGTCCACGGACAGGACGCGGCTCACTGAAGGGTCGGCGCCAAGCCGCCCCGCCAGCGCCTCGTCGGAAGTCAGCACGGCGGTGGGAAGGAAATCCATGCCCAGCCCCTCCCAGACGTCCCTGTGGAGGAACAGCCCCTGGGGAGCGGGATTGTTGGAAATCCCCGTGACCCTGACGCGCAGCTCATCCTCCGCGCCCTGGCAGCGGACCGCCACTTCGTCCCCTGCCTTCACCCCCAGCGTCCGCGCCAGCATGTGGGACATGACGCCCTCGTGGTCCGCCAGGCTCATCCTGCGCCCCTTCGCGTCGTACAGGCTCACGAAGCCGTCCTCCTCCATGACGCTCACCCGGCCCCCCATATGCCTCGCGCCCGCGTTGAACAGCGCCTCGTCCTCCTCCAGCAGCTGGGCGAAATCCCCCCGCGCCTTCCCCGTGTCGAAATATCGGTCGATATTCAGCTTGTAACGGTAGGTGTACACCTGAGAATACAAAAAATCATTGGCGTAATTCGCCGAATCCTGCAATCCCAGGGACGCCATGATGAGGGTGACGCAGCCCACCACCCCCGCCACCCCCATGAGGAAGCGCACCAGATTCTTCGACAATTCCCGAAATATCCATCGCCACTCGAAGGACACGACCGCGCCCGACGACATGCCCTCACCCTTGGCGCGCCTGTACCTCACGTTGCCCGCCGACGAGTTGCGCAGGCTTTCCGCGGGCATGGCCTTGAGGCCGCCGCGGCTCGCCAGCGCGGCCGCCAAGGTGCATAGGCCCACTATCAGGACGACAAGCAGCGCCGAAAGCCACGTCAGCCGCCGCCCCGCGAAGGGGATGCTGTAAATCTTGAGCTGTATGCCCAGCAACACCTCCGACAGGACAGCGGGGCCCAGCAACAGGCCCAGAACGGCGCCCAGCAGGCTCACGATGAAGCCGTACAGGGAGTAATGGGCCAATATCACGGAACCCCGCGTCCCCAGCGCGGCCAGAGTCCCTATCTGTATCCGCTGGGCGCTCACTATGCGCTTCATGGTGGTGACAATGGTCAGCAGCGCCAGCAACACGAAAATTGACGAGAACAGCAGGGATATTTTGAACATCTGGGAGATTTTCACCCGCGTGGACTTAATGGACGCGTTGAGGCCGTGGTTCATGAAAAAGGACGTCCTCCCCTTTATAACCTGGTCAATGCCCTCCCTTATGGCGCCCTCGTCGGCCCCCTCGGAGTAATATATGTTGAGCTTGTTCGGCCTGAAGGCGCCGAAGATTTCCGCCGCGTAATGCTCGTTGGCGTAGCCGAAGGCGTATTTGTCGTGGTCGGGGATGATGTCGTCCTGAGACCCCAGGTAGCAAACGTACTCGGGCGCCAGCACGAGCCCCATTATCCGCATGTTCGTCCGCCGGCCGTTCATGGAGACCGTCAGGCTGTCCCCAGGCCACAGGCTCTTGGCCCCGGCGAAGTCCGCGTCCAGCCACAGCCCGTCGGATTTGCCGTCGAAGTCGGCCCCCTCCGTGACCAGGAAGGGCTGATGGGCGTTGCCGCCCGCGCAGACGGCCAACCTTAACTCCGGGTCGCCGCTGACGCCCGGGCTTTTTATGTCCAGGTACCCGACCATCTCGCGCTCCGCCGCCGACACCCCCGGGAGGCGCGATATCCGGCGGGCCTCCTCGTCGCTGAAGCCGTCCGCGACCGCCCAGGCGTCGGCGACCCCCGTCATGGCGAAATAATTGTCAAGCCCCGCCTCCAGCCCGTGCCACGCGCCCTCCAGCCCCGTGTATATGGCCACGCCCACGAAGGCCATGAGCAGGATGGCGTAAAACTGGTAAATCATGGCTTTCATGTCGCGGAACATCTTGACAATGAGGTATTTCATCACCAATCCACCTCATCCACGTCCAAATCCCGAGAGTTGTCCGCCACCTCGTCCACCGTGCCGTCCTTAAGCCGTATAACCCTGTTGGCCATCCGCGCTATGAGGGTGTTGTGGGTGACGACGACCACCGTCTTGCCTTGCTCCTTCGACATACGCTTCAGCAGCGCCAGCACCCGCGTCCCCGTCTTGCTGTCCAGGGCCCCGGTGGGCTCGTCGCACAGGAGCAGCTTGGGGTTTTTACAGAGCGCCCGGGCTATGGCCACCCGCTGCATCTCGCCGCCCGACAGCTCTATGGGGAAATGGGCGCGCCTCTCGGACAGCCCGACCTCGGCCAGCATCTCCAGGGGGGACACGGCGTTGCCGCCCAGCTTGGCGGCTATAGCCACGTTCTCGAACACGTTGAGGCTGGGTATCAGGTTATAGAACTGGAAAATGAAGCCCACGTCGCGCCTGCGGTAGTCCGTGAGCGCCCTGGGCCCCAAGGCGTTGATTTTCTTGCCGTCCACGTCGATGACGCCGGAGCTGGGCGCGTCCATGCCGCCAAGGAGGTTCAGCGCGGTGCTTTTGCCGGAACCGCTGGGCCCCAGCACCACGGTGAAGCTGCCCCGCTCAATGGAGAAGGAGACGCCGTCCAGCGCCTTGACCGCCTCTTTTCCCATCTGATAGCGCTTTGTCACGTTCTCGAAACTTATCATACCAATATTTTACCCTCAGGCGGCCTTTTTTTCAATTAACGCGCAAGGACGGGGAGGAATATGTCTTTTTGGGGTTAGGGGCCCTCCCGTCCCTCCGAGAAAAAACATGTTTATCTCGCCCTAATATAGGTATAATATATATTTTAAGCCATATACGCGCCTGCCGTCGGTCCCACGGCGGCTACGCATGACCTTTTGGGTATGATATCCCCGTGCCGTCGGCCGCGAGATATGATATAATTATTACAGTACCGCCGCCGCGAGGCGGGATTGGAGGCGAAATGGACAAAAGAAAGGTATATCTGGACTATTCGGCCACGACTCCGGTGAAGGAAGAGGTGCTTCAGGCCATGCTCCCGTACTTCACGGAGAGCTACGGGAACCCGTCCAGCCTGTATTCCATCGGGCAGGACTCCAAGCAGGCGCTCGAGACGGCCAGAGAGCAGGTGGCCGCGCTGATAGGCGCAAGCCCCAGGGAAGTGTTCTTCACCTCGTCGGGCACCGAAGCCGACAACTGGGCGGTGATAGGCGCCGCGGAGTCCATGGCCAAGAAGGGCGGCCACGTTATAACCACGGCGGTCGAGCACCACGCCCTGCTACACACTGCGGAATATTTGGAAAAACGCGGTTTCGAGGTCACATATCTGGGCGTGGGCCAGGACGGCCTTATACGCCTTGAGGAACTGGAGTCCGCGATAAAAGCCGAGACCACCGTCATCAGCGTCATGTTCGCGAACAATGAGGTGGGAACCATACAGCCTGTGGAAGAAATAGCGGAAATAGCCAAAAAACGCGGCATCCTGTTCCACACGGACGCGGTGCAGGCGCTGGGCAACGTCCCTATCGACGTTAAAAAGTTGGGCCTTGACATGATGTCCGTGTCGGCCCACAAGATATACGGGCCAAAGGGCGTGGGCGCGCTCTATGTCAGGAAGGGCCTGGCGTTGCCCAGCTTCATGCATGGCGGGGGCCAGGAAGGCAACAGGCGGGCCGGAACCGAGAACCTGACGGGCATAGTGGGGTTCGGCAAGGCCGCTGAGATCGCCAAAGCGGGGCTTCAGGGGCATATCGCGCGGGTGAGCGAGTTACGTGACTATTTCGTCAAGGAGGTGTCGGCGAGAATCCCCGACATACGGATAAACGGCTCCATGGAGCGGCGGTTGCCCGGCAACGCCAACATAACCTTCGAGTATATCGAGGGGGAGGCGTTGTTGTTGCTGCTCGATTTGGACGGCATAGCGGTCTCCACGGGATCCGCCTGCTCCTCCGCCTCACTCACGCCGTCCCACGTGCTGAGCGCCATGGGCGTGCCCGTGGAGATGATACACGGCTCGCTTCGGTTCACCGTCGGAGATTTCACTACAAAAGAGGATTTGGATTACACCGTGGGGAGCCTGGTAAGGAGCGTGGAGAAGCTCAGGAGCATTTCCTCGGTGTCAAAAGAGAAAGGTTGGCAATAACAATGGCGATGTACAACGATAAAGTCATAGACCACTTCACCAACCCCCACAATGTGGGAGAGTTGCTGAACCCCGACGGGGAGGGCACCTACGGAAGCCCGGTCTGCGGCGACATGATGAAAATTTCCATAAAAGTGGAAAATGACGTGATAACCGACGCGCGGTTCAAGACCTTCGGCTGCGGCTCCGCCATAGCCTCATCCAGCGTGGCCACGGATCTCATAATAGGCAAGACCGTGGAAGAGGCGCTGAAGGTGACGAACCGTGACGTTCTGGACGAGTTGGGCGGCCTGCCCGCCATAAAGATACATTGCTCGGTGCTGGCGGATCATGCCATACGCTCGGCTATTTACGACTACGCCAAAAAGACGGGCAAGACCTACGTAGGGCTGGAAGGCTTCGACCCAGGCGCGGACGAGGGCGACACGCACCACGGCTGCGACATGGAACACAAGGGATGTGAAAAGGAATAAACTGGGCGGGACGGGCATAGAGGTGTCCGCCATAGGCTTCGGGGCGTTGCCCATAGGCTTCCACCAGCTAGACTTGGCCGTCGATGAGGGCGCCGGCCTGGTTCGTTATGCCCTCGAGCGGGGGATTTCCTTTATCGACTCCGCGGAATATTACAGGACGTACCCCTACATAAGGGCCGCCCTCAAAGGCGGCGGCTTCGCCCCCGTCATATCCACGAAGAGCTTGAGGCATGACAGGGCGGGCATGGCTCAGGCGGTGGAAGAGGCGCGGTCGGGGCTGGATCGTGACGTGATAGACGTGTTCCTGCTCCACGAAGTTCGGCACGGCGGGGATTTCGCCAGGCGGCGGGGAGCCTGGGAGTACTTGCTGGAGGCCAAGGCGAAGGGGCTGATCAGGGCGGCCGGGATTTCCACCCACCACACGGACGTGGCGCTGGAGGCGGCGCTCAACCCTGAGGTTGACGCGCTGTTCGCGCTCATCAACCACAAAAGCCTGGGCATAAGGAAAGGGGACGGGCCGGGAAGCAAAGAGGAAATGGCGGAGGCCATAGACGCGGCGTCCGGGCGGGGCGCCGGGGTTTATGCCATGAAGGCGCTGGGCGGCGGCAATCTGCTGGGGGACTACGCGGAGGCGCTGGACTACGTGCGCGACCTGCCCGGCGTGGCCTCGACGGTGGTCGGGTTCGGGGCCAGGCACGAGATAGACAGAATAGCGGAATACGCGGAGGGGCGCCTCGACAAGGGCTACAAGCCCGACACGTCGCGCAAGCGTTTCCGCGTGGTCCAAGGGGATTGCGCGGGTTGCGGCCTCTGCGTGGCGCGTTGCCCCGGCGGCGCCATATTTTACAACTCTTCGGGGCTGGCTGAGGTGGATCAGGGGTCGTGCCTGCAGTGCGGTTACTGCGCCCCGGTTTGCCCCACCCGGGCGCTGGTGTTTTATTGAGCCCGCCCGCCCCTCACATCCTCCCGGTCACGTACCTCTCCGTCGCCTCCTCCCGGGGGCGCGAGAACAGCGTGTACGTGTCCCCCGCCTCCACGAGCCGCCCGTTCAGGAAAAACGCCGTGTGATCCGACACGCGCCGCGCCTGCTCCATGTTGTGCGTCACCATGACGACAGTCCGCTCCCCCTTGAGAGAGGACAGCAGCTCCTCGATCTTGAACGTCGATATGGGGTCCAGCGCCGAACAAGGCTCGTCCATCAGCAGAAGCCTGGAAGGCAGCATGAGGACGCGGGCTATGCACAGCCGTTGCTGCTGGCCGCCCGACAGCGCCGCCGCAGGCGCGTTCAGCCTGTTCGCCACCTCATCGTAAAGGCCCGCGGCCCGCAGGCAGTCCACCGCCCGCTCCCGCGCCTCGGCGGCGGAGCTTTTCACATGCTCCAGGTAGGGCATGGTCATGTTCTCCATGACGGACATGGGCAGGGGGTTGGGCTTTTGGAATATCATGCCCGTGCCGCGCCGCAGACGCCTCACGTCCTCGGATCGGGACAATGAGTAAACATCCTCGCCGTCCCTGAACACGCCCCCCGTGATGGCGAATCCCCTGACAAAATCGTTCAGCCGGTTGACGCAGCGCAGCAACGTGGTCTTGCCGCAGCCCGAAGGCCCTATGAAAGCGAACACGCTGCCCGGCGGGACGTCCAGACTCACCTCCGCGAGCGCCTGCTTGCCCCCGTAACTGACCGAGACGCCGCGAAACTCCACCCGCGCCCCGCTCGCAGCGGGCTCCGGCCTCGCGCCCGCGCTTGCCGCAGGAACCAGGCGGGGCCTCCAAAACGCGTCCCCCGCCATATTTGCCGTCTCCCTCGCCCCTCTCGCGCCCGCGCCCGATTCGGCGCCGCCCGACCTGGTCATTTCCGCTCCGTTCATTCGTCCTCCGTCCTTCCCGCCCCGCCCAGAAACGCGGCGGCGGCGTTCAACGCTATTATAATAAGGATCAGCGCCAGCGACGCGCCGAAGGCCACGCGGAGATTGTCCCCCTCGCCGGCCGGCGAGGCGTAGTATATATATGAGGTCAGCGTGCCCCCCGTGTTCCTTAGCGTGTCCAGCCAGTTAGAGGGCAGGAACCAAGGTTGCCTCCCCGTCATGCGCAACGTGCCGCCCAGCGCCAGCCATACGATGGCGGTGTCGCCCATGATGCGCCCCATTCCCAGTATAGCCCCCGTGACAAGCCCGCGCCGCGCCGACGGCAGCGCCACTTTGCAGACAGTGCGCCACTTGTCCGCGCCCAATGCCAGCGAGCCGTCCAAGTACGCGGCGGGCACGGCGTGCAGAGCCTCGGCCATGGCCTTCACCACGGAGGGCAGTATCATTATGGCCATCGTCACCCCCGCCACCAGAAAAGAACGCCCGTAAGCCTTCTCGATGGCGCCGCCGTCGTTTTGCACGGGAGTGGACAGGAGGGCGAGGGCCGGATTGGTAAAAATCGCCAGCGCGAACAGCGCTATCACTATGGTGGGCACGCCCGAGAGTATGTCGATGGCCAAATTCACGCAACGGCCGATGGGCCCGCGGCCCTGATAGTAGGTCGTGTATATGGCGGTCGCCAAGGACAGCGGGAAGGCTACGCCTATGCCGATGAGGGTCAGAAGCACGGTGCCGATGATAGGCGTGGATATCCCCCCCGCGTCCGCGCCCATGGCGGAGGGGTTAGGCTCGCTGGTCAGAAACTTCAGGGAAAACGCGTCCTTGCCGACGACGAACACCGTGAGCAATATGAGCAGGCAGACCGCGGCGATCATCGCCATCGCCACCCAGGAATACGCCTCGCCCAGCGCCGAGGCCGCGCGCCGCTCCCTAAAACGCATTGCCCACACCTCCCGTCCGCCTCACGATGAGCCGCGCCGCCAGCGAGAACAACGTGCCCAAAACCAGCAACAAAGCCCCGCAGGCGAACAGGGCGCTCTCCACGGCGGGCACGCTCATGGCCTCGGACTTGTTTATTATAGCCGCCGACAAGGGCAGCACGGGGGTCAGCAGGGCCGCGAACCCGTGGGCCAATGAGGGGATTTTCCCCACGCCGCCGCACACCATGGAAACAGCTATGGCCTCGCCGACGCCCCGCCCCGCGCCCAGCAGGAAGCCCGCCGTGATTCCGGGCCGCGCCGCAGGCAGCAGTATGCGCCAAACCACGCGGAAACGGCTCATGCCGAAGGCGTGCCCCGTCTCCCTGTATATGTCGGGGACGGCGCGCAGGGCGTCCGTCGAAAGGGTGATGACCGTGGGCGCTATCATGAAAGTAAGCACGATAACGGACGTCAGGAGATTGCGCCCCGAGATTTGAAAGAAGGCCAGGTACTCTATCTGCATGTCAACGGTGACAAAGACGCGCTCCACGAAGGGAACCACCAGCATGGCCCCGATAAGCCCGAAAACCACCGACGGTATGGACGCCATCAGACGGACCACGGCGATGAGAGGCGACGCGACAGCCCTAGGCGCCAGCTCGCAGATGGATATGGCGGCCCCAATGCTGAAAAACCCCGCCACAGCCAATGAGATCAAGGTGGTGAGCGTAGTGCCCAACAACAGGCCCAACATGCCGAAGACGTACATAGGCTCGTCCGCGGGCGCGTAAAACGCCTCGGACACCTGGGCGTCGAAGCCGGATTTGGACACAAGCCCCAGCCCGCTGTGGGAAATGACGGGCGCGGCCTTCATGAACACGAAGGCGAATATAAAGAATATGGCCACGATGCCCGCCAGCGCCGCCACGCGCATAAGCAGCTCCATCGGCCTGATTCCAAGCAATTTAATAAGACATCCCTCCAAACCGCGCAGGCCCGCCGCCTACAAAAAAATCCTTGCCGAAGAGGTCAAGGCGCGACATCCGGCCGATCAAGCCGGCGGAGCGAAAACGTGAAAACCGCGCCGCCCGGGCAAGAGCGCGGGCGGCGACGGCTTGGCCCGAACGCGTCAATCCAAGGTTATGTAGCCTTCCTTCTTGACTATGTCGTTCTGCACGGACTGAGTGCGCAGGTAATCGATGAGCTTGGCGTTAATGCCGCCGGCCGCGCCCTTGGTCAGCACGAACAGGCTGCGGGAGAGGGGGTAGCTGGCGTTCTTCACCGTAGTCTCGCTGGGGGTGATATTGTCCAGAGACAAAGCGCGGACGCTGTCGTCCACGAAGCCCACGGAGTCAAAGCCCACGGCGTTCTCCGATTTGGCCACCGCCTGCTTGATCAAGGCTGAGGAAGTGAAGGGCGTGGCCGTGTCAACGACCTTCTCCTTGTCCAAAAGCATTTCCTCCAGGGTCGAGAGGGTGCCGGAGCCCGTCTCGCGGGTCTGGACGAGTATGGGCGCGTTGGCGCCGCCCACATCCTGCCAATTCTTTATCTCGCCCAGAAAGATTTTCTTGGCTTGCTCCTTGCTCAGGTTCTTGACGGAATTCTTGGGATTGACGATAATCGCTATGGCGTCGTTGGCCATTTGGTACGGGGTGAGGGTGGCCAGCTCGTCCGCCGTCAGCTCGCGGCTGGACATGCCCACGTTGTTCACGCCGTTCTGGGAATCCTTTATGCCCGCGCCGGAGCCGCCGCCCGAGACCGCTATGGAAAGGCCGTTGTTCATGGCGGAGAGCTTGTCAGCCGCGGACTGCATGATGGGCAGCACGGTGGTGGAGCCTGAGACCTTGATGGAGCCGCTCATTTCGGTGAAGTACTTCACGCTGGCTTTGTAGGCCGCCGCGTCGTAGCTCACGCTGGCGCCTATGGCCTCCGAGAACGCCCGCAATGGGACCAGCGTCCTGTCGCCGACGATTTTCGGCTCGACGCTCAGGCTTTTGGACGCGCCGTTGACGGTGTAGGTCTTGGAGCCGATGGTGAACGCCACCGTGTAGGCGGCGGTCTTGAGGGTGGCTTGTTTTTTGGCGGCGTCCCACTCGACCCGCGCGCCGAGGGTCTCGCCGATGAGCCTGAGAGGCACCAAGGTGGCGCCGTTTTCCACGATGGGTTCCACAGAGGAAGGGACTGTGGCGCCGTCGATCTCCACGCCGATAGTCCCGGCCGCCGAGACCGGGGCGGCGGCAGCCGCGATGAGGGCGCAGGCCAGAGCCGTTGAGAGCAATCTTTTCATATCAAACCTCCTGTTAATGCCAATCCGCGTTTAAAATGTCGCCTCGAAGCGGATCGGTAGATACCATCCTCCGACATCCGCCCGGTAATTTCGGGCGGAATCCAAAAAGGATGAGTATAAAAAACGAAACACGCTGAACAATTCAATTCTACAGGGGTTTTGTAAAGAGAAACAGCGTCCTATTGTATGGAGTTTGTAAAGTCCGGGGCGGGCCGGCGGAAAACGCCCCGCGCCCCGTTCAGGGGCGACGCCGCGAAACTCCGCCCGCGCCCTTTGCCATGCGGTTCCTGTCTTTTAACGGCAAGGTATTGCTTTTTTCCGCGAAATAGGGTATATTTATTATCGTTAGCACTCTTACGCGTAGAGTGCTAAACCGATCCGCGCCTGACCGGCGCCCGGCCTGCGGGCGGGGCGCCGCTTTTCGGCGGGGCGGGATCATTTTTTCGGCCGGCGTGGCCGGCGGCGGGGCGCCGCCGCGGAGGTTTGGAGACGGAGGTTTGGAATATGGCGAGGAAACAGTTTAAAGCGGAGTCGAAGCGGTTATTGGACTTGATGATTAACTCCATTTACACCCACAAGGAGATATTCCTGAGAGAGATAATATCCAACGCCAGCGACGCGATTGACAAGCTTTATTATAAAAGCCTGGCGGAGAACGTGACGGGGGTGTCCAAGGAGGACTTCAGCATATGGATAAGCGTGGACAAGGGTTCCAGGACGCTTTCCATAACGGACAACGGCATCGGCATGAACAAAGAGGAATTGGAGTCGAACCTTGGGACTATTGCCAGAAGCGGCTCGCTGGACTTCAAGGACAGCCTGGCGGGCGGCGCGGGGCCTGAGGGCGGCGCGGCGGGCGACGCCATCGACATCATAGGCCAGTTCGGCGTGGGCTTCTACTCCGCGTTCATGGTCAGCAGCAAGGTGCGGGTCGTCAGCAAGGCTTTCGGCGACGAGCAGGCGTGGGAATGGGAGTCCGCCGGGACGGAGGGCTACACCGTCAAGGAAGCCGAGCGGAACGGCGCGGGCACGGAAATCATACTGACCATCAAAGAGGACGGGGAGGACGAGAAATTCAGCGAGTTCTTGGAGCCTTACAGGCTGCGGGAGCTGGTCAAGCGCTATTCGGACTACATCCGCTACCCCATCATGATGAACGTGGAGCGCAGCAGGCCCAAGCCCAAGGCCGAAGGGGACGACGGCCCGACGGAGTACGAGACCCGCATGGAGGCCGAGACCCTGAACAGCATGACTCCCATCTGGAAAAAAGGCAGGGGCCAGGTGACGGACGAGGAGTACAACGAGTTCTACAAAGGCAAGTTCAACGACTACGAGAACCCCATGAAGGTCATATACACCAGCGTGGAGGGGGCGGCCAGCTACGACGCGCTGCTCTACGTCCCGGCCAGGGCTCCGTACAACTATTACACCAGGGAGTACGAAAAGGGATTGCAGCTTTATTCCAGCGGTGTTATGATAATGGAAAAGTGCGCCGACCTGCTGCCTGATTATTTCAGCTTCGTGAAAGGGCTGGTGGACTCCCAGGACCTCTCGCTGAACATCTCCCGCGAGACGTTGCAGCACGACCGCCAGCTCAAGGCCATCGCCGCGAGGCTGGAGACGAAGATAAAAAGCGAGCTTTCGGCCATGCTGAAGAACGACAGGGAGAAATACGAGGAGTTTTTCAAAGTTTTCGGCCTGCAACTGAAATTCGGCATATATGACCGCTTCGGCGCTCAGAAGGAGGCGCTCCAGGACTTGATAATGTTCCGCTCTTCGGCGGAGAAGGCCCTGGTCACCCTGGAGGAGTACGTCTCCAGGATGGCGGAAGGGCAGAAATTCATCTACTACGCGGCGGGGGACACGGCGGAGAAGCTGGACAGGCAGCCCCAGACGGAGGTTTTGAAGGACAAGGGCTACGAGATACTCTACCTGACGGACGACGTGGACGAGTTCGCGCTACGGGTGCTGGGCGGTTACAAGGAAAAGGAGTTCAAGTCGGTCTCCGAGGCCGATCTGGGGCTGGAAGAGACCGAGGAGGAGAAACAGGCGGCGCTGGAGAAGGCCGAAAGCAGCAAGGATTTGCTGGCGGCGGTGAAGGAGGCGCTGGGGGGCAAGGTGGCCGAGGCGCGGCTGTCGAAGCGGCTTAGGTCCCACCCCGTCTGCCTGGCCAGCGGCGAGGGCATATCCCTGGAGATGGAGAAGGTGCTGGCGGCCATGCCCGACGACGGCGGCGGCGTGAAGGCGGAGCGCATATTGGAGATAAACGCGGGGCACCCGGTTTTCGCCGCGCTGGAGCGGGCCTTTGAGGCCGGGGACGAGACGCTGGGGGTCTACGCGGAGCTGCTTTACGACCAGGCGTTGCTGATAGAGGGATTGCCCGTGGAAGACCCCGTGCGGTTTTCCAACGCCATATGCGGGCTGATGAAGTGACGCGCGCGAAGCGGTATGTGATATAATGATATAGTCGCCCGAGCGGGGCGGGCCGCCCGCCGCCGCTAGGCATGACGGGGCGGAGCGGCGTAATAGTAGAGGTATGTATGCGAAACGATGGAGAAACTTAGATTAACGGATTTAGGGTATTTTGAGACGGAAAACCCTTTGGACGGGGGGGCTTGCCCCGGCCACGACCAGGATTGGTACAGGCATTGGTTCAGGCGGCTGGCGGGCTGCGGGCCTACCACGGCGGCCAACATCCTGCTCTACGAGATGCTGGCGGGCTCTCTGGGAGGGGGGCGCGGCGAGCCGGCGCCTCTGGGCCTGCGGGAGGCGCTGGAGGCCACGTTCAGCGTGGCGAGGCCCGCTTCTTTGGAAAGGCTCGACCGCATGTGGGGTTTCGTCACCCCCTCCAAACGGGGAGGGCTTAACTCCACGGCCAAATTTTGCGAAGGCGTGAGGGCGTTGGCCGCCGCCGTCGGCATAAAGGCCCTGGCGGCCGCCCTGGACGTGCCGAAGGACAGCCCCGAGAGGCCGCCCGTGGAAGACGTGGCGGCGTTCATCGGCGAGGCGCTTGGCGAGGACAGGCCCGTGGCCTTCCTGAACCTGGACAACGGGGCGGAGAAACAGCTGGAGAAATGGCACTGGGTCACGGTCATAGGCATTGACCCCGAGGACGAGGCGGGGGTCATGCTGGATATTCTGGACAATTGCGTCTATTTAAGGGTGAACCTGAACAGTTGGATGGCCACCACGGCCAAAGGCGGCGGGTTCGTCCGTTTTCGCTTTGAGAGATAGCGGCGCCGCGGCGGCGGGGATCCCCCGCGTGGAAGGCCAGGCCGCCCGCGAGTGGCGGGGGTCGCGCGGCGGCAGCCGGTTTTGGAGAATTCATGGAGAGAGTCAATATATCGGAAGGCGCGCGCGCCGAGACGGGCGGGGCGCCGACGCTGGTCATAGGGCACAAGAACCCGGACACGGATTCCATATGCTCGGCCATAGCCTACGCGGCGCTGAAGAACAGGACGGAGCCCGGAACGCGCTTCGTGCCTTGCCGCGCCGGGGGCATAAGCGGGGAGACCCAGTTTATACTGGAGTATTTCGGCGTGGAGGCGCCGGCTTACGTGGACAACGTGTTCACGCAGATCAAGGACATTGACATAAGAAGGACTAAGGGCGTGACGGGGGACGTGACCCTCAAGAAGGCGTGGGGGGTGATGAAGGACCAGAACATCGTCAGCTTGCCCATTGTGGACGGTGACAGGCTCATCGGCATCGTCACGCTGAAGGACATACTGCGCATGTACATGGACGTGAACGACGCGCGGATACTGGCGGAGTCCAGAACCAGCTACAAGAACGTGCTGGAGGCGCTGGACGGGGAATTGCTGACGGACAACGGCAGGGAGCGCTTTGAGGACGGCAAGATACTGGTGGCGGCGGCGAACCCCGACGTGTTGGGCGCCTACATAGAGGAAGGGGACATCATCATAACCTCCAACCGCTACGAGTCCCAGCTATGCGCCATAGAGATGAACGCGGGCTGCGTCATCACCACCACGGGCGCGCCTGTGGCGGAGCGGATACTGAATTTCGCCAGGGAGCATGGCTGCGCGGTCATATCCACGCCCCACGACACTTATTCGGCGGCGAAAATCATCAACCAGAGCGTCCCCGTGTCCTACATCATGAAGGACAGCGGCCTGGTGACGTTCAACGTGGAGGATTCCCTGGAGAACACCAAGAACGTCATGCTGAAATACCGCCACAGGGATTTCCCCGTTTTGGACGAGGGGGGGCGTTACTACGGCATGATTTCCAGGCGGTTCCTCTTGAACGCCAGGCGGAAGCAGCTGATACTGGTGGACCACAACGAGCGTTCCCAGGGGGTGGACGGCATCGAGGAAGCCGAGATATTGGAGATCATCGACCACCACAGGATAGGCGGGATGCAGACCATGTCGCCGGTGTTTTTCAGGAACCAGCCCGTGGGCTGCACTTCCACTATTATATCCCAGATTTACCGCGAAAAGGGCATAGCCCCCGAGAAGGAGGTGGCGGGCCTGATGTGCGCCGCCATCATCTCCGACACGCTGCAGTTCCGCTCCCCCACGGCCACGGAGGCGGACCGGGCGGAGGCCGAGTGGCTGGCGGGGCTGGCGGGGCTGGACCTGGGGGAGTTCTCGAAGCGCATGTTCAGGGCGGGCAACGCCCTGGGCGACAAGACGGGAGAGGAGCTGTTCCATCAGGATTACAAGGAGTTCTCGCTGCATGACGTGGATTTCGGCGTGGGGCAGATTTCGTCCATTTTCGAGGACGAGCTGGCGGAGGCCAGGGAGAAGGTGGCGCCTTACCTGCGGCAGGCGTCGGAAAGCCGTGACGCGGACATGGTGTATTTCATGCTGACGAATATCGCCGACAACAGCACGGAGGTGATATACGCGGGGGAGGGGGCGGAGGAGCTGCTTCTGGAGGCTTTCGCCAAGCTGGGCGAGGGCTGCGTCAGGAAGCCTGATTCGGTGGCGCTGGCCGGGGTGGTGTCGCGCAAGCTTCAGATGGCCCCGGCGTTGTTGGAGGCGTTGCAGGGGTAGGGGAGGAAGTCACTCCACCTCTATGTCGCGGAAGCCTTCGGCCCGGCCCCAAACAGTGTCGAGATGGGCTACGGTGATCAATGCGGCCCTGTCCGTCTTCGCGACGAAGGATTTGATGAGCATACTCTCTCTGGGCGAGCAGAGTATGGTCATCTTCCTGCGCTCCTTGCCCGTGTACTCGCCCCTGATGACGCTGGACGACACGCCGCGCTCGACCTCGTTGATGATGTAGTCGGAAATCTCATGATAATGCTCGGATATTATCTCCATTTCGACGAACTTCGTCTCAAACCCGTAGAGGACGTAATCTATTATCCTGGCGGAGATTATGGAGGTGATTATGGCGTACAAGGCGATGTTGCGGCCGAAAACCAGACCTGACGCCAGTATTATGATGACGTCCTGGCACAGCAGCAGCTTGCTGACGCTGACATGAGGGAGCAGCTTGTTGTTTATGATTTTGCATATCGTGTCCATGGTGCCGAAGGAGAAACCCCGTGAGAACACCAGCCCGTTGGAAATGCCGTTGAAAAGGCCGCAGTAAACCGCCGCGAGTATGAGATCGCGGCTCTCCAGGAACCGAAAGTCCAGGGTCTCAAAGAGCAACAGGAACAGCGGGTAGATAACTGTCATCACTATTATCTTGCGGGCTTCCTTGAAACCCATGCTGATCAGGCAGATAAACCATATCAACATCGCGAAGGCGTAGAACAGTATGGAGAAGTTTACGAAAGGGAAATAGTTCTGTATGATCCTCACAATGCCCGTGATCCCGCCCACGGTCAGGCCGTTGGGCACCATAACGCTCAGAGTGGAGAAGGCGCCGACGGCGCTGCCCACGCACAAGAAAAGCGCGTCGAGCGCGTAGTCCTTGGCGCGTTTTTTTGTTCGCTTGTTCATCTTAGTCCGTTCGCCTTTCGTCTTATCCCCCATAACTTCCCCCCCTACCTATCATACTCCAGCTCCGGGTTCCTCACGCTCACCTTCGTCTTTTTCTTCACGCTGCTGGTAATAAAAGCGTTGGAGCCTATCACCGCGCCCTCCTCTATAACCGTCTCGCCGCCCAGAATCGACGCCCCCGAATAAATAGTCACGTTGTCCATGATAGTGGGGTGCCTCTTAGTCCCCGTCAGCATGTGCCCGCCCCTGGTGGACAGCGCCCCCAGGGTGACGCCCTGGTAAATCTTCACGTGGTTCCCTATCACCGCGGTCTCCCCCACCACTATGCCCGTGCCGTGATCCATGAAAAAATGGTGGCCTATCGACGCGCCCGGGTGTATGTCTATGCCCGTCAGCCCGTGGGCGTGTTCCGTCATCATGCGCGGTATCAGCGGCGTCCCGGCCAGATGCAGCTCGTGGGCCACCCTGTAGACCATGATGGCGTAAAGCCCCGGATAAGAAAGTATCACGTCGTCCTTGCTGGCGGCCGCGGGGTCCCCGTCGTAGGCCGCGTCCACGTCGGCGGCCAAAAGCTCCCTTATCTCAGGCAGCTTGGCCGCGAATCCGTCCGCTATGCGCTCCGCCTCGCGAGCGGCGCGGCCCGACTCAAAGCCCACCGCCCGCAGCGCGCGCCTGGACTGCTTCCTCAGGTTGTACACTATCTGCTCCAGCAATTCCCCCACGTAATATTCCAGCCAATCCTCCTTCAGCCGCTTGACGCCGAAGAATCCCGCGAAAAACAGCTTGCGCAGGTCTCCCAGAATTTCCGCTATGACCTCCCTGCTTATCTGGTCCTTCGCGTCAATCTTTATTATCGCTTCGTGCTTCCTATAACTCTCAACCAGTTCATTGACGACAGCCCTCATATCAGCCTTTGGCACATTTACCTCCAATTTACAGCTTCATGGCCGAAGCGCCCCCGCCCGGCGCCCGCGACGCTTGAGCGAACCCTATCCCGTCCCCGCGCCTCCGCCCGCGACGCGCCTCCGCGCGCCCGAACCCGCCCGCATAACCGAGATTGACTAATTCGCCATATTTTGTTAACATCTATATAGTGGGGATTTCCGAAAACCTCCCCGCGCTTCCCATGCGGCCCCCCGCCGCCCGGGGTCGGCGCGGTTTTTTAGAAGTCCACTAGCATTAGTTTATGCCCGGCAAGCCCAAATGTCAAGTAGGCGCGGCGCCCCCCGGAAACCGCGGCCGCGGTCGTGGCCGCCCGGCCGCATGAGGTCTGACTATGAAAAAACTGCTCGTTGTGGACGACGAGGCGAAAATCAGAGCCGTTATAAGGGAATACGCCGAGTTCAACGGCTTCAAGGTCAGCGAGGCCGCGGACGGCATGAGCGCCGTGAGCATGTGCCGCGAGCAGGGCTTCGACATAGTGGTGCTGGACATAATGATGCCCAAGCTGGACGGCTTCACCGCCTGCAAGGAAATCAAAAAACTGGGCGACACGCCCGTCATCATGCTCTCCGCCAGAGGCGAGGAATACGACAAGCTGTTTGGCTTCGAGTTGGGCATAGACGACTACATCGTCAAGCCCTTCAGCCCCAAAGAGCTTATGGCCCGCATCAACGCCGTTCTCGCCAGGAGGCGCCCCGAGGCCGCGTCGGCGCCCGAAGTCCTGGAATTCGACGGCCTGCGGATCAACATCCCCGCGCGGGCGGTGCAGGTGGACGGCGTGAAGGCGGAATTGACCCCCAAGGAATACGAGTTGCTGTTCTATTTAGTCCAAAACAGGAACATCGCCCTGTCGCGGGACAGGCTGCTGTCCGACATATGGGGCTACGACTTCTTCGGCGACGACAGGACTATTGACACCCACATCAAGAACCTGCGCAATAACCTGGGGCCTTATCGCGACAAAATCGTGACGTTGAGGGGAGTCGGGTACAAATTTGAAGATTAACATCGATTTTCGCAGCATAAAATTCAGATTGTGGGCATATTTCGCGCTTTTCGCCGCATCGCTCATGATTATGCTGTGGTGCCTCCAAATCCTGTTCCTCAACACCTACTACGAGGAGATGAAAAAGCAGGAGACGCAGGACCTGGCCGCGTCCGTGGTCGCCCGTTACGGCCAGGAAGGGATGCTCAACGACCTGCGGGAGCTTAACAGAAAAAACGACATGTACATCCAGATAGAGGCATACATCGAGGACGCCAGCCTGACCGTCTACACCTCGTATGACGACGCGGCCGGCAATTCGGAGTCCGCCGCGGAGGCCAGCCTCGTCCCCTTCTCCATATACAGGAACGAAATCCGCGAGATACGGGGGCAATTGCTGAACGGCTGGAGCCCGTTCGTCAATGCCAATATCTCCAACCCCATGCGCGACTCGGACATGATGGCGTACTGCACCTGCCTGGAGCGGGACGAGGGGCGCCAGGTGCTGCTGTACATCTTCTCGCCTCTGTACCCCGTGGAATCGACAGTGGCCATATTGGCGGATCAATTAAAATACGTGACTGTCATCTCGCTGCTTCTGTCATTTTTGCTCTCGTTTTACATTTCGAGGATGGTGACGAAGCCGCTGACGAACATCACCAACTCGGCGGCGCGCTTGGGCGAGGGGGATTACGCGGCGCGGTTCGAGGGGGGGAGCTACTCGGAGATAAACAGGCTGGCCGACACGCTGACCTACACGGCTGACGAGCTGTCGAAGGCGAGGGACATGCAGAAGGACTTGATAGCCAACGTGTCCCACGATTTGCGGACGCCGCTGACTATGGTGAAGTCCTACGCGGAGATGGTGCGCGACTTGTCGGGGGACAACCCCAAGAAGCGCAATGAGCATCTGCAGGTCATCATCGACGAGGCCGACCGCCTGAGCCTGCTGGTGTCCGACCTTTTGGAACTGTCGAAGATGCAGTCGGGCAAGCAGGCGTTGAGCATAACGGCGTTCTCATTGAGGGAAACCATCGAGAGCGTGCTTAACTCCTACAGGGTGTTCGCCGAGCAGGAGGGGTTCAGCCTGAGTTTCACCCACTCGGGGGAGGGGCTGATAGTGGGCGACGAGGGGAAGATAAAGCAGGTGCTTTTGAATCTGCTGGCGAACGCGATAAAATACAGCGCCGGGGACAGGCGCATAGAGGTGGACTTGTACGACGACGGTGAGGCGACGCATTGCTCGGTGAGGGATCATGGGGTGGGCATCCCCAAAAGGGAACTGAAGCACATATGGAAGCGCTACTACAAGGCCAGCGGCAATTACCTGCGCCCCCCGACGGGGACGGGGCTGGGGCTTTCCATCGTCAAGGAGATATTGGACCTGCACGACGCCCGCTACGGCGTGGACAGCGAGGTGGGCAAGGGCAGCGTGTTCTGGTTCGAGATAAAGCTGTGAGGCGGCGCGATGAAGAAGAATAACACGGTTTTCGTCTGCCAGGAGTGCGGGTTCGAGAGCCCGAAATGGATGGGGCAATGCGTCTGCGGCGCGTGGAACGCCTTCGTGGAGGAGAAGCCGCGAGCCGCAGACGCGGAGGACCCCAGGCGTAGGCTCGGCGTGGGGGGCGCGGCGTCGTCCCGCAGTCGGGGCGTCCGCCCAAGCGGAGGGGAGACGGCGGGGCAAAGCGGCGCGGCGCGGCGGGCGGGGGCGCCCGTGAGGCTCGCGGATGTGAAGGAGGGGGCCTACGAGCGGTTCGACACGGGGCTTTCCGAGCTTAACCGAGTGCTGGGCGGCGGCCTGGTGAAGGGCTCTCTGACGCTGATAAGCGGCGAGCCGGGCATCGGCAAATCCACCATCATCATAGAGGCCGCGGCGGGCGTCGCCGCGGAGTACGGGCCTGTCCTCTATGTCTCGGGCGAGGAGTCCGAGGAGCAGATAAAGCTCAGGGCGGACAGAGTATGCGCCGAGGCGCCCGAAAATCTCTATCTGCTGTCGGAGACCAGCATGGCGCTGGTGTTCGAGGCCGTCGAGAGGGTAAAGCCGATATTTCTGGTCATAGACTCCATCCAGACCATGTACTCGGAGCAACTGGAGTCCGCGCCGGGCAGCGTGTCGCAGGTAAGGGCCTGCGCGGGGGAGCTTATGGGCTTCGCCAAGAACGGCGGCGTCCCCGTTTTCATAGTCGCCCACGTGACTAAGACGGGCGACCTGGCTGGCCCCAGGATAATGGAGCATCTGGTGGACTGCGTCCTGCAGTTCCACGGCGAGCGCGACCAGAACCTGCGCATCCTTCGCGCCAACAAGAACCGTTTCGGCGCCACCAGCGAGATAGGCGCCTTCGAGATGGGGGAGTCGGGGCTGGTTCCCGTGGCCGACCTGTCCGAGAGTTTTCTGGACGAGACGCGGGCCGCCCCCGAGGGTTCCGTGGCCACCGCGGCCTACGAGGGCTCGCGCCCCCTGTTTTTGGAGGTTCAGGCTCTCACCGCGCCCGCCAACCCGGGCTTCGCGAGGCGGGCGGCGCTGGGGGTGGATGCGGCGCGGCTCAACATGATATTGGCGGTGCTGGAGCGCAAGGCGGGGCTGCCGCTGATGGATCAGGACGTGTACGTGAACGTGGTGGGCGGCTTCAGGCCCGAAGGCACCTCGCTGGATCTGGCCGTCGCCCTGGCCATTTTCTCAGCCTATCGGGGGATAGCCCTGGGGCCAAGCGTGGTGGCCATAGGCGAGATAAGCCTGACGGGGGATTTGCGTTCCGCCCGCCACGCCGAGCGCATAGCGAGAGAGGCGGCGAGGCTGGGCTGTTTCCGAAGGGTCTTGGCGCCGCTGGGGGACGTGGGGAAGATGGGCGCCGTGGCGGGCATAGAGGTTTTGGGAGTGAGGAATCTGGCGGACGCCATCGAGGCGGTTCGGGCGGCGCCGCCGACCCGCCGCTAAACTAACGCCGTAGTCCTAAACCACAACGTCGAAATTAAGGCCTGACAATAATATATTTGACCTAAAAGATACTTAACCTATGATTTTCTCGACAAAAGGCTTTAATGTTGTTATTATGTTGGTTGGGGATAAGTTTGGTTTGACTGCTACGCTTTCGCTTTGTCTCTTGGTGGCGGGCTGTTTTTTTGGGGGGCCTGCCGGCCGGGATGGGGCGATGAGAATCTTGCGCGCGTCTTTGGATATTGTCTTATAGAGCCTGAACCGCTTCCCTGGGGCGGTTTTTTTTACCGCCCGCCTGACTTGATTTATTGTTTGGCTTTAGTGTGGAATATGCGCGGTTTTCGGAGCCTTAGGGGGCTTTGGGGCCGCCGTTGGGGGATTTGCGCCGCTTCGCGGCGGGCTTCGCTTTTGGGGCCGCGCCGCGGGGGCTTTTGCTGGGTTGTTTTGGCGGGTTGCTTTGGCGGGGGGCGTCGGGGCGGGCCGCCGTGGGATTTGGGTTACGAAAGGGGAAAAAATGGAACGTAAGGGGTCTGTTGGGCGGACGCGCCCGTTTTTCGCGTCCCTGGCGGGAGTTTCGGGGATTTTTGGGAACGGGGGGCGCGGGCTTCCGCGCTCGGGTCTTGTGGCTGCGGCGAGGGGGACGGCCCTGCCGTGGGAGGATTCTGCTTCGGTCGGCTTGCCTGTCGCGCGGTCAGTTTCGGGCGGGCGTATGGAAAAAAATGTAAAGCGCGGGCTTCGGCGTTTTGTGGCGGGGCTGGCGCTTTTGGCGTTTTTGGGGCTGGCGCCCGGGGGGATTTTCTCTCCTGAGGGGGCGGCGGCCCAGATGTCCCTGGGGCAGAAGACGGGCGTGAATGTCGTCAAGGTTGCGAACGGGTATTACCATACCTTGGCGTTGGACGACGAGGG